>JBEKLF010000008.1:0-84156 GCA_050010335.1 Terriglobia bacterium | reverse complement strand
AGGTGGACAACTGGCCGTCGGAAAGGCCGTCAAGAGCCGTGCGGGCGGATCGGATAGACCTGTTGACAGACCGAGCGCTGGTCGGCCGCCCAGCCTGGTTTCTTACTGTCTGAATCGCAGGTCGGATTAAGACGGGGCGGAACGGAGCGAGTTACCACTTGGGAGGCCCCTGAGGGTGGGAACCTTCGCATTCGAGGTCAGCCGCACGTAAAACAGGTATTCCACACTCCTGCTCGATGAGTTGCGTGACGAGTTGGGTGCCGGTGTCGCGTCGCAGGACATCCGGTTTACACGAATCGGACACTTGTGAGATGATGTCTTCGACATTTTCACGCAGGCCGGCTGACCCGCCTACTCGACAATATGGAGAGCAATCCGACAGAACAGTCCACGCATCGCCCGAGCACTCCCGCCCTTCAGCGAGTCATGGTGGCGACGACCGCCATGCTCACCTTCATTACCTTCTGGCGAGCCGCAGCCATCGTCCTGAATGACCTTGCCTCGTCTGCCTACTATGCGGGCGGAATCGCGGAGCATGCTGTGGGCAAGTCCGCTCCCTGGTTTATTCTCGCCGTCATGCTATTCTCTTACGCCGTCCGCGCGATCTACGTCGAGAGCTGCAGCATGTTCGTGCGGGGCGGCGTCTATCGGGTCGTGAAAGAAGCCATGGGCGGGACGCTCGCCAAGTTTTCCGTGTCTGCCTTGATGTTCGATTATGTTTTAACGGGCCCGATCAGCGGTGTGTCGGCAGGCCAATACCTGGTGGGCTTCCTGAACGAGGTTCTAAATTACCTGCACTTCGCCATCGTTCTTCCGGTTAATGGGACCGCCGCGGCCTTAGCGATCATAGTGACACTCTATTTTTGGTGGGAGAACATCCAGGGAATACCGGAATCGAGTGAAAAGGCGCTGCGCATTATGCAGCTCACCACCGCCATGGTGGTGCTCTTGATCGGATGGTGCGGCTACACACTCTGGATACGTGGCGCGCACTTGCCTCCCCCCCCGACGCTGGGACACCTGCATTTTGCCCCCGACGCGCTGGGATGGTTAAGCCGCAGTCGGCTTCCCCACACGATTGGACTCCTGGGAGTCTTCATCGGTCTCGGGCACTCCATCCTGGCCATGAGCGGAGAGGAATCCCTGGCTCAGGTCTATCGCGAAATCCAGCATCCCAAGCTCCCAAATTTGAAGAAGACCGGCCTCGTCATTTTCATCTATAGCATGCTCTTCACCTCCTTGGTCTCTTTCTTCGCGGTGATGATCATTCCCGATGCGACGCGCAAGAACTACTTTGACAATCTCATCGGCGGACTGGCGATGAACATGGCGGGGCCCTTAATGCTCCGCTTGGTATTCCATGGGTTTGTGGTTTTGGTCGGAACCATGATCCTCGCCGGGGCGGTAAATACGGCCATCGTAGGGTCAAACGGCGTTCTTAATCGCGTTTCGGAGGATGGCGTTCTCTCTGACTGGTTCCGGCGGCCGCATCCTCGCTTTGGCACATCGTATCGCATCATCGATATGGTGGTCGGCCTCCAGATCCTTACGATCCTTCTCAGCCGCGGCAACGTCCTGCTCCTGGGCGAAGCCTACGCCTTTGGCGTCATTTGGAGTTTCGTCATGAAAGGCCTGGCGGTCCTGGTGCTTCGGTATAAAGACGCCGGCCCGCGCGAGTACCGAGTCCCCTTGAATCTGCATTTCGCAGGGCGGGAAATTCCCATCGGCCTCGGCCTCATTACGCTGGTGCTTCTCGGTATTGCGCTGGTAAATCTGCTTACCAAGCAGGTTGCGACGATCTCCGGAGTTGCTTTTACAATTGTCCTCTTCGCCGTTTTCACGATTTCCGAAAAAGTTACCCGCTCGCGCCAGGGCGTTCACCAGGAGCTTGACCAATTTCATCTCGTCCCAGGGGAAGAGCTCACGCCCAAGGCGGTGGGAGTCCGGCCGAATAATATTCTGGTTTTGGTGCGCGACTACCACACCCTTTACCACCTCGCGGCCGTCCTCCGCCGCGTGAACACAGCTCGGCAAGACGTCGTGGTTTTACACATTCGCATTCTGCAACGTGCCGCTTCCGGCGAGAGCGCTTTGGTGGCGGAACAGCTTTTCAGCACCACGGAGCAATATCTTTTTACTCGGGCGCTCGCTCTCGCCGAACACCAGGGCAAAAGTATCCACTTGTCGGTTGCCGCGGCAAACGAGATTTGGGAAGGCATCCTGCGCTCCTCCTACTCTCTCCAATCCTCTACCATCGTTCTCGCGCCCTCAGCAAAGATGCCGGTTACCGAGGAAGCGTTCTACGCCGGCCTCGCCTGGGAAAAACTGCCCGACCCCAAGCCTCACCTGACGCTTGAGATCTTTACACCCGATGGACAGGAAGAAATCTTCTACCTCGGCCCGCATGCACCTCATCTGACGCCCCAAGAGATTGATTTGCTGCACAGCCTCTGGCTACGCTTCAGTACTGAACTGGCCCCGGAAGAAGTCCACCACCACGATATCGTTCATTTCGCTCTAAACGAACTTCGTAACGAACTCGCGGACGGTAAGGATCGTGAAGTTGCTGAGCGATTGAAGCAACACCTCACCCAGATCAAGCCACGCCGCGTTCCTCATCTCTAAGACACATTTCCATATCCAGAGCACTGCCCCTAATCTCTGGCAAGAAAGGCAAGCAGTCAGACCCACGCTGCTATTCGCTTTGCTTCCGGACAATCACCGCAGCGTTGAATCCGTCCATGTGATGCTGATCGGGGCGGGTCCAAAAATATCCTCTCGAATCAAATAGGGGAATCAGGCGCGGGTGCTTCAAAGCAAGTTCGGGCGAAGTAAGGACGCGAAAAGCGGGTTGTTCACGTAGGACCTTCTCCACCACCTCTTCATTTTCCTCCGGTCCAAGTGAGCATGTGGCATAAACCAATAGCCCGCCGTTCGCCAGGGCCGGGAGCGCGTTCCGCAGCATCATGGCCTGCAACTGCGCCAGGCGGGTTATATCGTCCGGACAGAGCCTCCATTTGATTTCCGGATTGCGCGCCAACGTCCCTGTTCCCGAACAAGGCGCGTCCAGTAAGATGCGATCAAACTTTACTCCGAAAGGGAGCTCGCGCGCGGCGTTCAGTCGCACCATCGACAAGCATACCGCCGCCGGAATCCATTGCGGCAATAGCCTGGCCAGTGTGCGGAGGCGCGCGGCGCTGCTGTCGCAGGCCACCAGTGTTCCCGATCCCAGCATTTGCGCGAGTTGACCGGCCTTCATTCCCGGCGCGGCGCAGAGGTCCAGAACGCGTTGGCCAGGTTCGGGCGACACCAGTTCCGCCACGAGGTGCGAAGCCTCGTCCTGAATCACCACGCGCCCTTCCCGGTAGGCCCGAGCATTTTGAACCTGGCCGGATTCCATTATCAGTCCTCGCTCTTGGGCGTACTCGCAAAATGATGTGGCAACGCCCTCGGCTGCCAGCTCATTGTGGATATCCCGCAAATCCCCACTAATGCGCGAAGCTCGCAGGGTGGTCGGAGGGGTCTCGAGGCTCGCATAGGCTAGTCTCAACGCGCTCAACTCGCCGGATTCGCGAGTGGTTGCGGTCAGCGCCTCCCATCGCTTCAGCAACCATGCCGGAAAGGCCCGCCGCACGCTCTCCCGGCCCTCTGGGGAGAGCTGTTCGAAGTCGTGCCCCGGCGCGCGATCCCGGGAAGGTACAAACTTCCTGAGGACCGCGTTCACGAAACCCGCCGCGGAGCGTTTGCGCGCCACCTTCGTTAGCTCGACAGCATCATCCACTACCGCGCGCTTCGGGACCCTCTCCAGGAAGAGAACCTGGTAAGCGCCCATGCGGAGAATCGTCAGCACTTCGGAGTCGAAACCTTTCACCTTTCTCCCCGAAACCTGCTCGATTTGGAAGTCCAGTTCCCCCCGCCACCGCAGGACCCCCATCACGATTTCCGTAGCCAGCCGCCGGTCGGCCTCCTTCAAGGCGGAAACCTCCGGGCTTTGCAGCAAATTGACTGCGAAGCCCCGGCCGGATTCCATGCGAAACAGAATTTGGTATGCGATTTTTCGAGCAGGGGAGACGGGCATGGGAAAGGCAATTATAAATTATGAATTATGAATTCTGAAACCTGAGCGCAATTCTCTGGCACACGCAGCGGCGTACCGGTTTCGCAATTCATAATTCAGAATTCATAATTCATAATTTCCGGTTCATTCCACTTTTTCGCCAACGGAAACTTTCACCCCGTTCAGGAAATCACGCGCCGCAAGGCGCCTGCGGCCCTCGAGTTGGATTTCCGCCAGCTCCAGTGCCGTTCCCTGTCCGCAAACCACACGGAGCCTGCCGCGATCGGCGACCAGAGTAGCAGTATCAAGAGGCACGGTCTCGCCGGCATCCGGGCGCGAGGCAGCCCAGATGTGCAACTGTTTGCCGCGAAAGCGTGTGTAAGCCCCCGGCCAGGGCCGCAGGCCGCGAATTCGATTCCAGATCTCCAGCGCCGAGAGGTTCCAATCGATTCGCCCGTCTTCCTTTTTCAAAATGGGCGCAAGCGTCGCCTGCGTGTGATCCTGGGGCTGCGCTTCGAGGTCACCCCGTTCCAACCGCCGCAAAGTTTCAATCATCAATTCGGCACCGAGCTGGCTAAGCCGCTCACTGAGTGTTTCCGATGTGTCATCATCCTGAATCTCCACTTCCCTCTTCAGCAAAATGTCGCCGGTATCCAACCCCACATCGATACGCATCGTGGTGACACCGGTTACTGTCTCCCCGCGAATCAGCGACCACTGAATGGGCGCGGCTCCACGATACTTAGGCAGAAGCGACGCGTGAAGATTGATACATCCCAGCCGCGGCAGGTCGATCAGCCATTTTGGGAGGATGTGACCGTAAGCCACCACCACGATGGCGTCGGGCCGGTAGCGCGAAAGAAATTCCACCGTGGCTGCTTCTTTCAATTTTGTCGGCTGATAGACCTCCAGACCCCCGCGCAGAGCCGCTTGCTTCACGGGGGGTGCTTTCACTTCGTACCCGCGCCCGCTGGGTTCGTCTTGATTTGTTACCACGAGGTCAATGGGAAAGTTCTCAGCGACGAGCTTCTCCAGGGTGGGAACAGCGAAATCGGGTGTGCCGCAAAAAAGAAGAATCATGAATCCTGAAAAACTGTGAACAAGTGTAAGAGGTGGACGCCGCCTTCATCCTTCACCCTTCATCCTTCAGACTTTACCACTCCCCCGCCTTCATCATTTGGCGCACTTTGCGCTTAATAGATTCCCGCTTCAGGCGGCCGACGTGTTGGATGAACAGCTTGCCGTTCAGGTGGTCGATCTCATGGCAGAAAGCGCGCGCCAGCAAGCCCTCCCCGGTCATGGTGAATTCCTGGCCATGAACATCGTGTGCCCGAACCGTGGCGCGCTCCGGGCGGGGCGTCTTGGCGCGGAAATCCGGCAAGCTTAAGCACCCTTCCTCCTGCACGTGCTCGCCTTCCATGGAAATGATCACGGGATTGGCCAGCACCAGCTTGGCTTTGGGATCCTCGCCCGAGGTCGTATCAATAACGGACAACCGTAGGGGCAAGCCGATTTGGGGCGCCGCCAAGCCCACGCCATTCGCCGCGTACATGGTTTCGAACATGTCCGCCACAAGCTTTTCCAAATTGCTGTCGAAGTCGACAATCGGATTGCCGGGCTTCTCCAGAACTTCGCGACCGTATTTGACGATTGGGTAGATCATTTTCGAAAGTCGAAAGTCGAAACTCGAAAATCGGAAACTCGAATGACATGGGTGGTGCGGGTTCTACCCTGCGTGCCCACGCCATTCGCGAGTTTCGAATTTCGATTTTCGCGTTTCGAGCTAGAACCTCCTGATTTGCTCCAAGTAGCCACCAAAATTGCGGAGCGTTTCTTCCATCGAATCGCCGCCAAACTTCTCCAGAAGTGAGCGTGCCAGGATGAGCGCCACCATCGCTTCCCCCACCACCCCACCGGCCGGCAGCACACAAACATCCGAGCGCTCGTAGGCGGCCTTGGCCGTTTCTTTACTTTCAAAATCCACCGATTCCAGCGGACGCCGAAGCGTCGAAATGGGTTTCAGATAACCTCGCACCACAAGGTCTTCTCCGTTGGTAATTCCACCCTCGAGGCCGCCGGCGCGATTGGTTTTGCGCGTAAAGCGCGAGTGGGCGCGGTCGTATCCGATCTCGTCGTGTACGTTTGAGCCCATCGCCGCGGCGCTCGCGATGCCGCTGCCGATTTCCACTGCTTTGACAGCTTGAATCGACATGACGGCCTGAGCCAACTGGCCGTCGAGCCGCTCATCCCACTGTGCGCATGACCCCAAGCCAGGCGGAAGGCCGCGCGCGATAATTTCAAACGTTCCGCCCACGGTATCTCGGTTTTCCGTGGCGCGGTCCACCTCTTCTTTCATCCGAGCTTCCGTGGCAGGATCCACGCAAGCCAACATCACATCTTCACGATCCCGCAGCGCCAGCACGGCCTCAAACGGTACAGGGTCGTCCCCAAGGCTCACCTCACCCAGCGCCACGACGTGGCTGGCAACTTCAACGGCAAAACTCTTCAAAAAGAGTTTGGCCACCGCCCCGACCGCCACGCGCGCGGTGGTCTCGCGAGCGCTTGCGCGCTCCAGGACATAGCGCGCCTCACGAAAATTGTACTTCAGGCATCCCGCCAGATCGGCATGGCCAGGACGCGGCGGCGATAGCGGTTTATACTTGGCCCGCGATTCCGGGCGGTCCTCCACCGCCATGGCCTCCTTCCAGTTTTCCCAATCTCTATTCACGATCAGGATAGCAATGGGCGAACCGATGGTCTGGCCATGTCTGACACCGGATAGAAACTGCGCCGCGTCGGTTTCAATCTTCATGCGCCCGCCGCGCCCGTAGCCGCCCTGGCGGCGTTTCAGTTCGCGATTCACATATTCAAAGTCAATTCGCAGGCCTGCGGGCAACCCTGTGAGCATGGCGATCAGGCCTTGACCATGCGACTCTCCGGCGGTTTGGAAACGCAGCATATTTCTCACAGTGGCCGCGGGCAAAACACGGCCAAACTTATGGATTTTAGCGAATTCCGCGCAATCGGTCAAAAAACAGCGATCTCGTGTCCCAATTTTGGGGCGTAGCGCTGGCTTCCAGCCGGCACAGGAGCCGCCAAGATGGCGGCGTTACGCTCAAATTGGGCACTACCCGATCTAGCCTGTCAGCACCAGGTTAAAAGGAGCCGATTTCAGCAGTCTGAAGGGCGCCAGGTTTTGAGCGCCTCATCGGCGGGTACGCGGCAAAAACTCTATAGCAGACTCTATAGATTGCGAGGAAGCGAGTCGCTCCGAGCTGAATCGCAAACTGGGTGTTCATAAATGACGCGACCAGTAAGAACGTATTTGGGTGGGACGTGTACCCAGCAACGGCCAGTTTCCGACAAGGCGACAAACCGTCAAGGTGGCAGCACCCTGCGGGATGCGGGTTTCATTTTAGAGAGGATCTCCACTGGCCGGTTTTCAGGTGATCACGGGTGGCCGGTTTTGGGTGTTCACTGAGGATATTGGAGGCATCCGGCATTCAGTCGAGGTGCAAGCGGATTCTATGTACGAGGCGGCGACAGCCGCTCTGGAGAGCTTTTACGTTGGATCCGTGCGTTGCGAAGCGCGACGATTAGCTGCTGAACGTCGCTAGCCAGATTGCGATGCGTCTGAACCTGAGTCCGAATTGTTTCGGCGCAACGCTCCCCGCTAGTACGAATAATCGCCGCAAATTGGTTCCGCATTTTCTCTGACACCTCACGAGCGGTTTTCTCCACGCCATTTGACAAACATTGGGTCAACCGAGCGATCCCCGCCCCAGCGGTCATTGCAATACGCTTCTGAGTCAGCATCGCCAAATGTGCTGCTCTCTCAATCTCGCTCATTAAGTTCGGAATAATCCTGTAATTACCTTTTTCACAGGTATCGATGGTGGCTCCGTACACGCGATCAAGTCCTTCCGCCAAGCTACCATTGCGTGCCTCAACCTCGTTGCACAGCTCATCGATCTTTCCAGAGGCTGCTTCCCTGACCGCCTGCCTAAGACCGTCGACGCTCTTATTGAATTCCGTGTCAACAGTCCGCTGTTCCTGTTCGCGTCTGCTTTCCAGTTGCTTGACGATCCATACTGCGATTGCAAGGCCCATACCACCTATGATGAGTAACGGGGCGCGAGAACCGCCTCCAGTGTTCGTAGGCCATGCTTTCCACAATCCAATACCGGATGTAATCGCTGTAAGAATGAGACCTAAAATCTGAAGTTTATACTTCATGGACGCTTTCGATCGCGCATCCGCGATTGAGCGATTGACTTGGTCCGACTTCTGACGCGCTACGTTGCCTATCTCGGTAGCTGCCTCCCGTAGCTTGAGATGAATCTTGTGCGAACCTTCATCTCGCTCGCTTTTAAGGAGGTTTGCTAAGTCACGAATTCCTTCATCAAGGGTCACGGTTATTTCTGTCGCGCTTTCCGTGAGTACGTCGAATTGACCTTTTAAGTCATTCCACTCAGTGTTCCATTGACCCCGCGCTGCCAATAGCTCCGACTTAGCATTCTCGCCAACTTCTATCAGGGCCTGTTCGAGTTCGGCGTCATCATGTCGGACCAATTCCGCCAAGTTCAGTCCGACTTTGCATAATTCTTGCTCTGTCTGTGGCTTTCCGGGAAGCTTCGCCTCTATTAGCTCTTCGTCTCCCAGAACCAGCATTAGGGCCTCTTGGGTAGGAATATAAACACAGTCATGCAAGAGGCCTGCCGCGGAGCCAGCAAATGTCGGTATCCTGCTTTCAATCACGGCATTGAACTTTGAGGTAAGGTTTGATCGGACATCCTGAGTAGTTTCGCAAACGGCCTGTAGCCTTTTATAAAGCTCGTCACACGCAGCTGGAATGTCCCGTCCCATCGCGTTTAACAAGCCATTCTGACGAGCAAAAATCGTGCCCCTTTTATCCACAGAGCTATACCGGTTCCTTAACCTTTGGGCCGGTACCCTCAAGTAATCATCGAGGATTTTCTGGTTACGGTCTGTTTTCTCTTCCGCAGCCTTTTCGATCTTAATTGTTTCTTGTTCGACAGTTTCCTTAACCAAGCTGTTGATAGATGTGGGGCTGAACGTCCTGCTGCCAGTCGACCGCTTTGACCACAGCTCGTCCAAGACCCCCGACACGGTGAGTTCAGCGTTTAATTTTATAGACTCCATGCGGCTTCGAAGTAATGTCACATCGAACAGAATGTTAGTCGCTCGATAAGCATATGAATGAGCTCGTTTTCTGTCCTTCAGGTCTTGCAATTCAGACTCGAGAATAGTAACTTCGGCCGATTCCGTGGAGTAACTTACGGTAGGCACCGGTGGTTCGGAGCGAAAGAATTGATCCGTATTGGTTCGCGCCTCGCTGATGCAAGAGTAGAGGCTATGGGTGATGTCAGTGACCTCGGCGACTAGCCCAGTTCCGATGAATTTTTCGATTTCAGGGTGGATCGACCTTCGGTATGCAAGACTGAGGGTTTTGTTGATAGCGGTAATATGTTCAGCTGTCTGTTCCAGCGTACGCAACAGCGACTCGTAGGCAATTTCAACCTCCATACCTAAAATCCTATGTTTGGTAATTCGAGCTTCGCTGCTGTCAAAAGTCGAGATTATGTTCGCAAGAAGTTCACTCGTGCCAAAACCACTGATCGAGTCCACCAGAAAGGTGTTTTCACCTGCCTTAAACTCCACATTCTCTGCTACACAATCTCGAGAGCTCAGTTTAGCGGCGCTGTCACACGGTTTGTCTTTCAATTTCCTCTTGGCTTCGCTTAAGTCGTCTTTAAATTTGTCCTCATCCGGTGTCTCACCATTCACAGGGGACCGGGGGTACGTTGAGGCGAAAGTTACTACATACCACATCGGGGTCTCCTTAAAGGAGATGAATTTCTGATTCAGTATTTCTACCGAATCGTCGTCTAGGAGATCGAAGGGCTTAGATACGAACAGGAGAATATCGGCGGAGCTTACGAGGTCGATCACCTCTTTCTTGTTGAAAGCTTTCCAACCAGTTCCTGGAGTGTCGATGAAATTTATTCTTCGCAAAACCTCATGCTTAAAAGACCGAATCTCTATATCGGGAGTCTGTTGGGCTTGCGAAACAAAGTCCGTATGGGTGATGTAGGTTAGTCTCAAATCAGTTGCTGTATTTTCGGCTACTCGCAATAGCCCTGCAGGCAACCCGTCGGGAAATAGCTTTCTGAAAAACGAATTCAACAGAGAGGATTTGCCCCCGCTGAATCTCCCAATCACGCCCACTACAATTGGAAGTCGCGCACGTAGAAGCAGCCGATCAAACGTGTTCTGGAGAATTTCCAGCTCGCGCGAAATTTCCTGTTTGACCTTTATGCTGTCTGCTCCGAGGGTTCCCAAATTAATCGAGGTAGGCGTGCCGATGCGGAGCTCTGGTAGGCGCCCACAAAGCTCCAGGGCGCGGTTGGTGAATTCTAAGCCGCGTTCTATCAGCCGGTGAACATCCCCATCATCATTATTCAACTGTTGATTCGATCTTTGATCAGCGGTCATTATGAGCTCCTGATAGGAACGTCTTGCGTTAGGCCCCGCCCGCAGACCGGTATTGCGAATTTCATGCCGTAGCAGTTGTCTATCAAATCCACGTTCGGGTCCCTTGGTTGAGCCATCCCACCTGAATGGCAATGCTCAAAAACCACAACCACCTTGTGAGCGGGAATGGCCCTACGCGCTATTGTAACCGGAATTTCCGTTTTGGCACTTCTGACAGCGGCAGTATACGACACACACTCTCGCTTTCGAACATGTCGTTCCAGATTTTCATCACACTGGGGGGGGGAGAGACGGTGTCAGGTACCCTTTTCCTTCTAATAAGCGAAGAAGAGAAGAAAAAAGGTTCCTGACACCGTTTCCTCACCACCGTTTCCTCACCGCAAGCTTGAAAATCATCATTCGTACCGCAATGCCACCATGGGATCCACCTTCGTTGCCCGGCAGGCGGGGGCGGTCGCGGCAGCCATGCTCGCAGCGAATACCGCCGCTATGGCCATGATTATCGAAGCGCGATCGCCAGGGGCAACTCCATATAGTTGATTGGCAACCAGGCGAGTCAATGCCAGAACGCTGCCTGCGCCAATGGCCACCCCAATCAGCAAAGGAACCAGCGCTTCACGCAGGACCATGCCGATTACGTCGCCTCGCTGCGCCCCTAGCGCCATCCGAATGCCCAACTCCCGCGTTCTGCGCCGCACGGCATAAGCCATCACACCGTATAACCCGACGGTGGCGAGGCCGAGCGCAAGAACTCCAAACAGGCCCGAAAGGAAGGCGATCAAGCGCTCCCGCGTCAGGGCATCATTCAGGGATTCCTGCATCATGCGGACGCGCAGCACCGGCACATTCGGGTCCATGTCGCGCAAGGCCGTGCGGATCCCGGCGATCGTCGGGGCGGCACTTCCTGTGAACCGCACTTCGAGCCAGCGCACTCCCGGCCCGTCTGACCAACTGGGTTGATAGATGGTGCCAACCTCCTCTGGTTTCCGGATGCTGCTGTAATGGATATCTCGGACCACGCCGACAATTTCAAGGGCTTTGGCCGGCGAATATTTGTCCTCGAAGCTCAGATGGCGGCCCAGTGGATTGGCGCCGCCAAACAGATGGCGGGATAACGCTTCATCAATAATGCACACGCGGGACGCACTGGCGCGAGATTCGTTGCTGCCGCCGCTCGCCCGGCCCATTGCCGCCAGCAGGCTTTCACCCGGCGTCACGGCCGGCTCATCGTTCGGCACGAAATCACGGCCCAGTATGAGTGATGCCCCCAGCGTAGGGAAGTACCCCGATGTGACCGAATTCACGAACACGACGGGCCTTTCCCCCAGTGTGGGCTGGTATCCCTCCGCAGAGTATGTTGATGAGAACATCCAGGAACCGAACGGCGTGGTGGACGATAAGGCCGCGGATCGAACGCCCGCGGTTGCACGCGCACGCTCCAACAGTTGGTCGTAAAACGCGCGCAGCCGCTCCCCTTTGTAACCAAGGTTGGTCGGGTCGATATCAAACACCGCAATGTTCTCCCGCTCGAAGCCGATGTTTGCCTTCTGAAGGTTCCGCAAGGTGCGGATGAAAAGACTCGCACTCACCAGCAGGGTCAATGATAGGGCAACCTGGCCCGCTACCAGAGCACGGCTAAGTCGGAACCGGGAAGCGCCTTGGGTGCCTGCACTGCTCTGCTTCATGCTTTCGGCCAGCGCGATCCGCGTGGCTTGAAGCGCGGGGGCAAGTCCAAACAGAATGGCGGTAATTATGGTAATGGCCGCAGAGATTCCCAACACCCAGGGGCTGGGACGAAAATGGAACTCCGGATCGAGGATGTCTATTTTTGCGAGAGCTGACACTCCAAAGTAGGCAAACCCCATGCCCAGAATTCCGCCGGCAATCGCCAGGAGAAGGCTCTCACTCAGCAGTTGCCGAATCAGGCGCGCGCGGGTGGCGCCGACCGCCAGACGCACGGCAATCTCCCTGCCACGCTCGGTGGCGCGGGAGAGCAATAAGTTGGCAACGTTGGCGCAGGCAATCAGCAGCACCAGCACCGTGGCCAGCGCCAGCGCCGCCAGGGGGTCAGCCATTTCGTTTCCACGCAGGGCAGCGGACGCGGTCCCTGCGCCGGAGAGCAATTTGATTGGATCCTCCCGGAATTTCCGGGGCTTGCCACCGGCCTTGACCCTCGCCTCATTAACCGCTTCCACAGCCTGTGCCCATAGCACGCTCATCCCGGCTTGAGCTTGCTGCATGGAGATTCCCGGCTTCAACCGGGCCAATGTGGTGAGCCAGTACATCTGGGCGGTATTCCAAACGGGCGCGGCCGAGGGCGTGGTTACTGGGAACATTGTCAAAGGGATGAAGGCATCAGCCTGTTCACCATTGAAGACGCCGCCGAAACCCTTTTCCGTAACGCCGGCGATTTCGAGTGGATAACCGTTTAGAGCGAGCTTTCGACCGATGACCTTCAAATCCCCAGCGAAGCGCCGTTGCCAGTAGCCGTACGAAAGGACGGCAACGGGCGACCCTCCCGGGACAGTATCGTCAGACGGCCCAATCACTCGGCCAATAGCGGATCCAATACCCAACCCTTGAAAATAATTGCCACTCACGTACTGGACGTGGCCGACCTCCACCGCGGGCGCGCCTTCCGGGCGGATGCCGGAAGCAAGATTGCGGCTGCTCGCGAACACGCCGGAGAAAACCTCGTTGTGGTCGCGGTATGCGCAGTAGAAGGCGTAACTCCCGCTTCGGCCGCCCTCCAGCATCACAATCCGGCTCGGCTCCCGACCCGGAATGGACCACAGCAATAGTTGATCGACCAGGCTGAAAATAGCCGTGTTTGCCCCAATACCCAGCGCCAAAGATAAAACTGCCACGGCCGCGAAGCTGGGATTTTTCGCCAGTATGCGCAGGCCGTAGCTGAGGTCCTGCCAGAGCGTTTCGACGGTATCCCATACCCACATTTCCCTCCTCCTCTCTTGCGCCAATCTACCACATAACGTGGCAGTTGGCCGGCTATATAGAACAGTCGGCTCGTGACCCGCTCAGACATTCTCGAAAGGTTTTCCTTGCCCGGCCGAAGGATTTCGCAGGAAAATTCGGTCGGCGCCAATTTGCTCAAGCTCACCCCTGGAACGTAGGTCTAACTGGGTACAGCGCTGAGCAGCCCACGACCGAGCCGCATAATGAGCCCCCATGAGGGAGTCCGGCTTTCGGCCAAGCAGCCTACGTTGTGCGCGGGATCACCTTGCCCTTCGTGGTGGACATTCTTGTTGACGGCGCCGGAGGGTATCTTTTTGAGTAGATATTTTTTTTGGGACCTGCCGGTCTCGGAGTGCCGGGAAATCTCACTCGCACTTTCCGCACTCACCTTGGTGTGCCCGAAAGCAAACTTTTCAGCCGAGTGGCTCCCTTTAAAGCCGGTGCTAACAATCACCGCGAACAACCCAATTACTACACCCAAGGTGCCGAGAAAATAATGGGGAGGCTGAAAGCAATTTGGCGAGGATTCGTCATCAATGCACAAGATTTCGGTTAAGGGCTGGGCGGGGCTCTCTTCACGGTTGGAGTCGTCATCATCGCGCTGGTTTCGCTTCCCCGGGCCCGTTGGTTTCTAGCCGTAAGCGTGCCCACCGGCATCATCATAGGAATCGCCCTGCGTCTGACAAGTCGAGATTGAGGTCAAGGCAGAGAAGCCACGACGCCGACCTGCTTTGTCCCTGTAATCCGGCGGCCGTTCGATCGTTCGCTCCGCCCAAAGCGAAATTTGCGCGCTTGACGAGGCCTTCTAGTTTATAATCCAACAATCTCACAACTCCTATGCGCTACCTACTACTCAGCGACGTCCATTCCAATCTCGAAGCTCTCTACACATGTCTTGAAATCGCCGCAGGCAGATACGATAAGGCGGTTTGCATGGGCGACCTCGTGGGCTATGGCCCGAATCCCAACGAGGTCATTGAGAAAGTTCGAAATCTTTGCAAGCCGGTCATCCGCGGCAACCACGACAAGGCCTGTTGCGGGATCGACGACGCCAAGGAATTCAATCCCTACGCCCGCATGGCCACCATGTGGACGCAAGAAAATCTGACGCCCAACCACCTCGAGTACCTTCGCGCCCTTCCCATGGGTCCGGCGGTGATGGACGGATTCATTATCGTGCACGGGTCACCCAACGATGAGGACGAGTACATTCTGGGGCCTGGACAAGCCCTTCCCCTGCTGCGCGGTCCGGAGGCTCAACTTGTCTGCTTTGGCCATACGCACCTGCAAGGCGGCTTCATGATGTCCGAGGCCGGGCGTTTTCAATCCATCCGTATTCCAGGCACCCCCGATGGGTTGACTTTAACTCTCCCGCTCGAAGACGGCGCGCGCTATCTGATCAATCCCGGCTCCGTGGGCCAGCCGCGCGACCACGACTGGCGCGCCGGGTTTGCCATTCTCGACACGGACGGGAAAGTGGTGGAGTATTACCGCACCCCTTACAACGTGGCCCAAACCCAGGGCAAGATGGAGAAAGCCGGACTGCCGCCGCCCCTTTACCGCCGGCTGGAATTGGGGCGGTAAGAGCGGTAGACAGTAGACGGTAGACGGAATACGGGGCAGAGGTGTCGAGCGCCGGTCCCTGTCTACCGTCTACCGTATGCCGTCTACCGACTCAGAATTCCACGTAGACAGCTTTTGCCGACGGGGGCGCCTGATTCCAATCCATCGGCATGTGCTCGAAGGTCACGCGAAAGGCTTGGGTTTCGCCCGGCTGCAAGGGCGTGGCGCGCTTCGCGAGGGGATGAGCATCTTCGCGCAGCACCACCTGGTTGAGAGTATCCACGAAATTCAGTTCCACATCGAGGCGTCGAACCGGCTTCGCACCGGTGTTGGTGACGCTGCCATCCAGGTAAGTGACCGTGCCCCCGAGGAAATTGGCGGCGGCGCTCATGCGCAGATCGGTGAAAACCAGCGAGCCCAGATAAGCCTTTTGCTCAGCGCTCTGGGCCAACCGCACCGCATGGTCCGAGGTTGCACCGCCTGCCGCGCGATGTTGCAGGAGTACAAAAAAGGCAACGATTCCCGCCAGGACTATCGACACAATTAAAATAATGATTGCTGTTGAAATACCGTGATCGTTCCTAGGCATGGTTATCAATCAGGTTCCAGCCACCGTCAGGCCGGAAATCAGTAAGGTCGGCGCAGCGATGGCGCTGCGAAATTCCAAATCAGAACCTACCATCTCGATGTGGTTCAGCATTTCCGCCAGATTCCCCGCGATGGTAACCTCTTCCACCGGATAAGCAAACTCCCCGTTTTCAATCCACATCCCCGCCGCCCCGCGGGAATAATCACCCGTCACAATATTCACACCGAAGCCGATAAGGTCGGTTACATAGAAGCCCGATTTCACGGATCTGCGAATTTCCTCGGCGGTATGCGGGCCGGGCGCTAGGTAGAAGTTCTTCGGCCCCACATTGGGCGGTCCGGAGACGCCCCGCGAGGCGTTTCCGGTGGTCCGCATGTTCAGTTTGCGCGCCGTGTAGCAGTTTAACAGGTAATTGCTAAGCACGCCCTTTTCAATGACGGGGGTCACGGAAGCGGGAATCCCCTCCCCGTCGAAAGGACGCGTGCCAAATCCGCCCGCGCGCAGGCCGTCGTCAAGGACGGTCACGCGCTCGTTGGCCACTCTCTGGTTCAGCTTCCCGGTTAAGAACGAGGCACTGCGATAGATGGCGTCGCCGCGCACCGCCTCAAAAATGTGACCGACCAGTGATGGCGCGGTTTCCGGATCGAAAATGACCGGCACTTGGCATGTCGCCATTTTGCGCCCGCCGAGTTTGCGCAACACGCGCTCAGCGGCTTTGCGTCCGACCGCCTCGGGGCTTTCGAGTGCGCTACGCCGGCGCGACACGGAATACCAATAATCGCGTTGCATGCCGCCATCCTCCGCCACCGGAGCGACGGAGCCCGCGCAGTACGACGACCGGTAACTCCCCACGAACCCCAGCGAGTTGGCATACGCCCTACGCCCCACGCTGGCTTCAAACCACGCCCCCTCGGAATTCTTGATGCGGGGGTCGGCGCTGAGCGCGGCCTGCTCCGCGCGCCGGGCGTAATCAATACGTTCTTCGGTGGAAAGTTCGGCCACGTCTTCGGAATAAAGTCCCAAATCGCCTTCGTATCGGCCGAGCAACGCCGCGTCCGGCAGGCCACTGGCGGGGTCTTCGGAAGTAACCCGCGCCATGGCGAGTGTGCGCTCCACCAGTCGCTCCAGAGAGGACGCGGAAAAATCGCTGGAAAAGGACGATGCGCTCCTTATACCCCGGAAAATGCGCAATCCCAGGGCCTTGGAGGCAGCCTCCTTCAGCTTCTCAATTTGGCCAAGCCGCAACGCCGTGGAGAATTCATCCGCCTCATGGACGATTACGTCCGCCGCCGTCGCGCCCCCGCGCAAGGCTCGGTTCACCACTTCCACGGCAATTTGTTCCAGTTGTTGTTCCATAAGTAGTGGCAGGATTTGGGAGCCAGGATCTTGGATTTAGGGGCGCGGGCGGCGCCTGCCGAGTCCTAAATCCTAGCTCCTAAATCCTAAATCCTTTAAGCAAACGATTGTCCGCCCCGCGGCGCTGTGCCCCCCACAGTCAGACTGCTGACTTTGATGGTGGGAATTCCCACTCCCACCGGAACGCTTTGGCCGTCCTTACCGCAGGTGCCGACTCCCGGGTCGAGCTTCAGATCGTTGCCCACGGCGGTGACGCGAGTGAGCACCGTCGGGCCGTCACCGATCAGAGTGGCCCCCTTCACCGGGGCCGTCAGCCGTCCATCCTCAATCAGGTAGGCTTCTGACGCCGAAAACACAAACTTGCCGTTGGTAATATCCACTTGCCCGCCGCCGAAATTGGACGCGTACAACCCGCGTTTGACCGACCGAATGATATCTTCAGGAGCGTCCGTGCCCGCCAGCATGTAAGTGTTGGTCATGCGCGGCATGGGAATGTGCTCGTAACTTTCCCGCCGCCCATTGCCCGTCCGCGTGGTCTTGAGGATGTCGGAGCTCAGCTTGTCCTGCAAATAAGCGCGCAGGATACCGTTCTCGATCAGCACGGTTTTTTGCGTGGGCTCGCCTTCATCATCCACATTCAGCGATCCGCGTCGCGCCGGAATGGTGCCGTCATCCACCACCGTGCAAATGTCGGAGGCCACGCGCTGCCCCATCTTGCCGCTGAAAGCCGAAATGCCCTTGCGGTTGAAATCCGCTTCCAAGCCATGGCCGATGGCTTCGTGCAGCAGAATGCCGGGCCATCCCGGGCCCAGGACCACTTCCATCTCGCCCGCCGGAGCTTCGCGCGCTTCGAGCTGAACAATCGCCTGCCGCGCCGCTTCTTTCGCGAAGTGTTCCGGCCCCCGTTCACCGGAAAAGAATTCCAACCCCACGCGCCCGCCGCCACCAGCCGAACCGGATTGAAGGTTGTTGCCATCCTGGGCAATGGTGAAAACGTTGAGGCGCACGAGCGGCTGGAAATCCGTCACCACGCGGCCGTCCGAGCCGGCGATCAGCACGTGGCGAATCTGGTCGCCGTAAGTCGCGCGCACCTGCTTGATGCGCGGGTCGGAAGCGCGGGCGGCAACGTCCGCCCGCACCACCAGCTCAAGCTTGTCGGACAAGTCGCGGTCCGTAGAGGGCAGGGCCACGGGATAGAAATCGTGATGGGCGTCGAGCGCGCTCAAGCCCACAGTCGAAACGCGCGCCGGGCCACTGGCAATGCGCCCCGCAATTTTCGCGGCCTTCATGATCTTTTCCGGGGCCAGGTCGTCCGTGTAGGCGTAGCCGGTCTGCTCCCCCGCCACCACGCGAACACCACAGCCCATCATGATCCCTTCAGTCGCGGTCTTTACCAGCGACTCGTCAACGAGCAATGAAGAATTGGTCGTGTGCTCGAAGTAGAGGTCCGCGTACTCGCCGCCCTCGGAAAGCGCCGCCCCCAGATACTGCGAGAGATTCGCCTCCGTCAGTCCAAAGCGGTCGAAAAAGAATCGATCCGTATTGCCCATCTTGGTAAGCCCACCTCGTCCCGGGCGCGCGCGGTTGCGAAGCCTGCGCGCCCAATACCCTGAATTCCAACCTAGCACACAGCCCTACAGGTGTCAATTTGGGGGAAATCGGCCACACAAACCGATTTGACGAAATCCCATTCGATGGATAACATAGATCCGTAAGTGGTGCTGTTATCAAAGTGGGAGGGGTTGCCGATGCCAACGAATATTCCCTCCGTTCCCCGTCGGTCAGAGCGCCGACCAGCAACGATCCTAATTAGGCTCGTGCTGGAGGCCGAAAACCTCAAGGCGGACGACTCAGCGATTACTACTGACATTTCTATGGACGGGGTGGGTGTCCGAACCACGCTTGCGCTAGTTCCAGGAGAGTGGGTGGGATATACTGCCGAGGGGAAATTCCCTCATGCCATCCCTAGTCGCGTGGTTTGGGCGAGAGAAGATGAGTACAGCCATTGGATCTTTGCGGGACTTGAGTTCTTGCCAGCACGCATTTATGGCCTTATTTAGCGGACTATTTTAGAGTGAACGGTTTAATCCAAACGAAGAGAGCAAGCAGTAACGCGATGATGGCGAAGGCTGTTGCTCTTAGGTATTTAAGATTAAAGTTCCTTGCCTTCTTGTATTCGTAGATCATTTCCGCCGGATGTTTTCTCGGCACTGGATGCAAATCCTTTGGCCATAAAACGTAGTTTATTTCTCCGCATTCAGCGCAGGGAACCATCCTCTTGACCTTTGCCATCGTACTCAGGCGCACTGGGTCTACAACTTCGAATTTCATACGGCAGTGATCGCATTTAACTACCATCTCCGCCACCTTCCGGACTTATTGTCATATCTGATGCCTTTCGTTGCTATTTGGTGGCCTGGAAATTCTTGGCTCTGCGCAGACGATATTCTTACCAGACGCTAAATATCTTCATGGTTATCCTAAATCTTTGGGTCCGTCAAAGGCATAATTCCGATTCAAACTGTACCACTACCGAAATCGGGTCATCGGGTCAACGGGCCATTGGGGAATTGCCGATTGGTGATTGGTGATTGGTGATTTGTGATTGCTGATTTGGCCTTCTCGATCTTCGAATTTCGATCGTCGATTTGCGACGCTCAATTTGCAATTTGAGATTTGCAATTCACTGCTTCGGACTCCGCACTTCGGACTGCCTATCTCGTCACTCGTCACTGGTCACTGCTCTTAGCCCAGCCGGTACGGCGAGCGCATCTCGCGGCCGAGCAACTTCGACGCCTCGGCATCGCCGACAATTTCCATTTTCTCCGGGTCCCACTGGATCTTGCGCCCGGTGAGCATGGCGATCTGGCCCAGCCAGCCGGGCGTGGCGGAATGCAGCGCCACGGTTGCCGGCGTCAGCGTCTTTTCGCGCGAGCGGACGCAATCGATGAATTCGCGGTAGTGACCCGGACTGACTTTGAGTTTACTTTCACTCTCGCCGATTTGTTCGACCAGCAGCGACTTGGGCTCGGCGTCGATCTTGCCGCGGTCGACCCAGACCCATCCCTTGTCGCCGATCCATTTCGTTCCACCATTGATTTCGGGATAGCCGCCCGCAATCGTCATCGGCGTGCCGTCGGGATAAATGGCATGCACTTTGTAACGCGTGGCCGCGTTGAAAGGATCGGTGCGCGGCGGGTATTCGCCCACGCCTTCCACCGAGACGGGACCCGTCGCGTCCCACCCCATTCCCCAGTGAGCGATGTCAACGTGGTGGCCGATCCAATCCATCAACTGGCCCCCACCATAGTTCAGGTTCCAGCGCCAGTTAATGTGGACGCAGGCTTCGCGGTAGGGCATCTCGGCCGCGGGACCGAGCCAACGATCGTAAAACAGGGTCGGCGGCGGGGTGGTGATTTCGAGTTTCGACTTGTCCTTCACTTCGTAAAAACCCGAGGGCAACCCAACCTCGATGGCAGTGATCTTGCCGATTCGGCCGTTCCGCACGATTTGGCAGGCCTGGCGGAAGTTCTCAACCGACCGCTGCCAACTTCCCGTCTGCCAGATGCGGCCCTGGCGCTCGCTCTCCTGCACCATCGCGAGCCCCTCGCGGAGGTTGTGCGCGAGCGGCTTCTCACAGTAAATGTCCTTCTTCGCGCGCGCGGCGGAGGTGGCGACAATGCCATGCCAGTGGTCGGGCACCGCGATGCTGACCGCGTCCACGTCGCGTCGCATCAACACCTCTTCGAAAGCATGATAAGGCGTGCAACCCTGGTCGCCGTACTCGGCGTCGACCAGCGCCTTGCCCCGCGTCAGGTGGCCCTCGTCCAAATCGCACACGGCGACGATGCGCACGTCCTTCAATTTCAGAAATTCCTGAAGGTGGCCATCGAAGCCCATCCAGCCCAGGCCGATGCTGGCCAGGGATATGCGGTCGCTCGGCGGCGTGGCTCCCCCCAGACCAAGCGCGCTGGCCGGAACGATCAGCGGCGCCGCAACACTCGCAACACTCGCCAACCCGGCATTTCGTAGGAACTTACGTCGTGAATTCATGGATTCCCCCCAACGGAACCAATTTCCGCGGACGCATCATACAACGGATTCTGAAATTTTGGATTTTAGATTTTGGATTTTAGATTGGTGATTGGTGATTGGCGGCACTCCGGAAATCTGCATGGCAGATTTTAGATTTCAGTTTGCACCGAGCCGAAATGAACAATCTCGCTCATCACGCGCCACTCGTCACTACGATTGAAAATCTGTCGCCTGCCCGCCGGCGTCCAACCTACCGTTGCACCGATGCGTCTAAGCCAAGGACACGTTCTATAGGCGAAACTCGATGCTCCGTACTCGTGCCGAATCTCGAGCTTCGGAGTTTGGGTTTTCTGTGCAGGAGGTTGACCATGAAGTCAAAGCTACTGCTTGTGGGTGTGGGCGTGCTGGTTCTCACTTGGGGAGCCGGGCTGGCTCAGGCCGGAGTAATTCGCGCCGCGGCAAAACAAGTGGACAAAGGCTCTGTGGCAGCTCCCAAGGGCACTCCCAAGGCGGCCGGGGCCGCAGCCTACGGCTTTGCGGCCGCCGGAAAAGCCACGGGTAACGCGCTTAAAACCGGCGCAAGCTCCGCCGGTAAAGGCGTTGTCGAAACCCCCGGGCTCGCGGCACGAGGAGCCAAGGCAGTCTGGAAGGCTGTTTGGTAGGGAGCCCGGAAAGATAAGAACTTCCCTTCGCCTGCTTCCATCAAGTCACGGATCGAGTGGTGAACGACGCAAAGTCCTCAGCGCCCTTCTCGGAAGCGACGTTGGCGCGACCTGCGGATTCCGGTGCAACCATGGTGTAATGACTATGGTAAGGGGGCTGAAATGAGGACAATGGCAGCAGGCTCTTTCAAAGCACAATGCCTTGCGGTCATGGACGAGGTTCAGGCCAAGAGAGAGACCGTCGTGATCACCAAACACGGCAGGCCCGTGGCAAAGCTGGTCCCCGCTGACAACGATACAGATGAGATTTACAACTTCCTCCGTGGCAAGGGTGCAGTAGTAGGCGACATTATTTCACCCGCGATCGAAGACTGGGGGAACCTCAAGTGATTCTCGTCGACACCCACGTCGTCGTCTGGCTGGCATTTGATCCCAGCCGCGGAGGCGCGCTGAAATTTCGACATTGACCTCCCGCCCACCGTGCTCTACGATTGCACTAGCGCAAACCTGAGGGGAGAGAGCCGAGTGAAGTTTCACATCGAACTGGACCGCGAAGAGGATGGGCGTTGGATTGCCGAAATCACATCGCTTCCCGGAGTCCTCGCTTATGGCAAAAGCAGACAGGAAGCGGTGGCCAAGGTTAAGGCCCTTGCCCTGCGTGTGCTCGCCGACGAAATCGAAAAAGAGAAGAAAGACAGACCCCTTGATATCTCCATAGCCTGCTACCCTTGAGCCACTGGCCGAGTACAAAAGCTCGCAAAGTCCTCAGTGCCCTTCTCCGAAAGGACTGGTCCGTCAAGGCCCAAAAGGGGTCCTCGCACATTCAACTTCACCACCCGACCAGGGGTGAATTCACCTGGGCGTTCCATGACTCGGAGGAAATCGGGCCCAGGATGCTTGCCCGCATCGCCAAGCACACCGGCCTTAAACCGCAGGACCTGTAGTTGCCATTTCGTCGGTCCTCGCAGGATGGGGAGGCCTTTTTCTGATCGGGGATTTTCTCCTACCTCCTTTGGCATGGGCTGAGAATTTCAAATCCGTTAGTTCAGGCGGTATAAATTGCCTTGCGCACGCGCGCTCTCCGCTATAGAGTTTGGGCGGCTGTTGCAACTTGGCTTGTTCTTGCTGGTCGCTACCCGATTCCCTGAGGGGCCAGAGCTTGGCGAGTAGGTACCGCCCTGCTGATACCCCTCGAAGGACACCCACATGCATAACCACGCAGATATCCATCATCAATTTTCCAGTCCATCGGATCGTCACCCGCACTCGCACGAAGGGCGACCCTCTCGCCGCGATTTTCTTCGCGTCGTGATGGGGGGCCCTCTGGCCGGGGCGTCGATCCTGGAGCTTGCCTATCATCGCGCCGCCTGGGCGCGAGCTGCGGTTGACACGGGTTCGAAGCTCTTCGATCTGGAGAAGGCCGCCGAAGGCATTTACTTCGCGCAGGCACGGCCGCAAGCAATGATCAACTGCAACGCGGCCATCTTTGTGGGGGCGAAAGAGGTGGTGGTGGTCGACGCCCACTCCAAACCCTCGGCCGCCACCTCGTTGCTGGGCCAGATCAAGCGGGAGATCACCGACAAGCCGGTGCGCTACGTCATCAACACACACTTCCACTGGGATCATACCCAGGGCAACCACGCCTATCGAGTGGCGGAACAGAAGATTGACTTCATCGCCAGCTCCGCCACTAAACAACTTATGACCGACCTGGCGGCAGCACGGCTGAAGGCTTCTCTCGATCAGGCGCCCAAACAGGTGGACGATCTTCGCGCCCGCGCCGCCAAAGCTGCCTCAGCGGAAGAGAAAACTTTCTGCGCCGAGCAGATCCGGCAGATCGAAGCCTATCGGGCGGAACTCCAGAACTACACTCTCGAATTGCCCACCATCACTTTCGAAAAGTCGTATGTGCTTCAGGATCCGGCGCACGACCTGCATCTCGAATTTCACGGCCACGCCCATACGGCGGGAGACGTTGTGGTGTTTTGTCCGCAGAAGCGTGTGGTGGCCACCGGCGACATGATCCACGGCTTTCTGCCCTTCATTCTCGACGGCTTCCCGCGGGTTTGGCCAGGAACCATCAAGTCGGTCGGCCAGCTTGATTTCACGAAAATCCTGCCCGGACACGCCTCGCTTCAGGACGGGCACACTATCATGACCAATATGGCGAACTACATTGAGGAACTGACCGCGAAAGTCGAAGAGGGCAAGAAGTCGGGCCTCACCGTGGCCGACTTGCAAAAGCGCATCACCGTCGCTTCCCTGAAATCGCTCCAGTCAAACGGTTACGGAGAGTATATCCAGCATAACAACTTCCGGTTCACTCCCAGCTTCGGGAAGTTGGGCCCTCTCCAGCCGGGCGTGAACACGAACATCAACGAGATTTACGCCAACCTTGACCGCGTGTAGGGGGCGAGCGCCGTCGCGGCGGGCTACAACTTGAGCCCCTAAGGGGCGAGCCACCCCAGCCCAGGCCAACGAAGGTGTGAAAAAAACACACAGTTTCACGCAAAGGCGCTCACAGAACAACTGCCCTATTTTCTCTGCGCCTTCGCGCCTTTGCGTGAGGTGTTTTTTCCTCATCTGGGGATTTTTTCACAGCTTCCACGGCCTGGGTAAATGGCCCACACCACCTTATCGCCTGAGCCCTCAAAGGGCGACCCATGATCTTGCGACCGTAGCTGGGATTATCCGCCCCGCCCCCAGGTTCAGACCATTTGACTCCGGATGGCCCGATCCCCCGATTCCCTTCACCGCCTCCTAGGTTTCTTTCCGGGCTTGGTGGTGGACGTTGTCCGCGGGGGGGAATGCGTGGTGGCAGACGGCGTTGCGGAGGCTTTCGCAGCGCTGGCTTTGGCGCCACCCTTCGCGGCGGATTTCCCTAATGCGGTCGGTGCGCTGGGGACCGGAGCTGCGGTGGCTTCCTTGCCCTTGTGGGGATGGGAACTCGGCGAAGCGGCAGCCGATTCCCTGCCCCTTTTGTGGGCTGATGCGGATCCGGGTGGTGGTTCCTTCCCCTTTTTCGGCGGGTGGATTGGAGGTGGCGGCGGCGGTGGAGGTTCCTCGATGCCGGCCAGCTCATGCATCTCCTTCATAAGCTGCGAGTGGGACTTGATTTTCCCGTCCAGTTGCAGGGCGAAGACCTTGGAGAGGATCCGGTCGAATTCCGGCCCGGGCGTGACCCCCATGGATTGCAATTCCGCGCGAGGCAGGCGGGCCTGAATTTGCGGGAACTTGAACAGGTAACTCTTAATACGGTTCTGAACTTTGGCGCTCTTGGTGTTGGCGAGCAGGTACAACAATAGGGGTTGGGGGTGCGGCGAAAGGAGAGAGTAAACCTGGCTGGGCAAAGTGGCGCGGGCGGTCCCCAGCACCCGATCAAGTTTCTTGGCATCTTGCTCAAAGCCGAGCGCCAGCTTGATAGCCTTGCTTTCTCGAACGATCTGCTTGGCCAGACGGGCTTTGTGCTCTGGTCCAAGTTTCTCAACCAGGATGTGGAAGTTCAGCAGGAAGGGATCAGCGCCAGGGGCGTTTTGCAACACGTTCCGAATGCGCGCAAAGCGATCGTAGGATAGATGCACAGAAGCGAGTTTCTCATCCAGCCCGCCGAGGAGATCCTGGTCAGCAAGCAATTTGAAAACGCGACCGGGCTGATCCTCACGCAAAATAGCGGCCAACTCTCGCGCCTGCTGGGCAGCATCCAGGCGTTCCCAAGCGCCCTCGGCCACAGCCGCGTCGAACCAGCGCTGCGTACGTTCATCCGGCTTGAATTCAAGCCGCATTCCCAACCGCAGCAGACGATAGATGCGGGAGGGGTCGTCAAGAAAGCCGCGGGATTGAAGGGCGCGAATTTCGTGCCGCTCGATGTCGCCGGCTCCGTTGGTAGGGTCGAGCAGCAGACCGCGGGAGTTGGGGTGAAGGGAGACGGCCATAGCGTTGATCGCGAAATCGCGGCGTTTCAGGTCCTCAAAGACCGTGGCGGGGCGAACCTCCGGCCGCTGCCCGGGACGCGGGTAGAATTCCTCCCGGCACATGGCCAACTCTGCACGTACACCACTCGAAAAGAGCAGTTCGGCGGAGTTCGGGCGTTCGTCAAAATCGTGGTATTCCAGGACGAGGGGCGCCTCACTTGCAGGCCCCCGCGCGCCCCGAGCCGGTTTTGTGGAATCGGCGCGTGGTATGGCGCGCAGGATCCGTTGCGGTGGACCCTCCACGATAAAATCGAGGTCGCGCACGACCTGCTGGCCATAGGTGAGGTCGCGGACGGCGCCACCCCCCAGATAAAGGTTCAGCCCCTGCTCGGCCGCCAGGCGGCTGATCAGAGTGAGCACCGCAAACTGTTCCGGGGAGAGCCGGCTTTCCATCAGGAAGTTGTAATCGCTCATGGCGTTCGGCTTCCAGCGTTCTCCCGGGCCTCAGATTCAGGCTCGAGGGTGATGAGATTGATAGACCTGCTTCAATCGTTCTTTGAGCACGTGCGTGTAAATCTGTGTCGTCGAGATGTCACTGTGGCCCAACATCAGTTGAATGGATCGCAAATCGGCGCCTCGCTCGAGCAAATGCGTGGCAAACGAATGCCGCACCAAGTGCGGAGTGATCCCGGTGGGCAGTCCGGCACGGCGCCCATAAGCCGCCAGGATTTTCCAAAACCCCACGCGCGAAAGGGCTCCACCCCGGCGGTTCAAGAAAAGCCATGGCGAATGGCGCTTTCCCGCAAGGGCGGCTCGTCCGGTGAGGATGTATGCCTCCACGGCGCGCAGCGCCGATTTGCCCACCGGAATCAGACGTTCCTTGTTGCCTTTTCCCAGGCAGCGAATGATGCCAAGCCCCATATCGAAATCCGCTGCTCCCACGTGGATAAGTTCCGAAACCCGCATTCCTGTCGCGTAAAGCAGTTCCAACATAGCCTTATCGCGAAGACCCAGGGGGATGGAGACATCCGGCAGCGTCAGCAGTCGCTCAACCTCTTCTGCCGTAAGGTATCTGGGCAGCGACTGATCAAGCTTGGGGGCCTCGATATCCGCAGTGGGATCAGCCGTCTGGCGACCCTCCCGCACCAGAAACCGAAACAGGTTACGCAGGGAGACCAGATGCCGGGCTACCGAACGAGCTCCCAGGCCCCGATCATAGAGCTCTTTAAGAAAAGCGCGAATGTCGTCGCGATCAAGCGCCGAGGGGGATTTCCCCAAGCGAAGAAGGAAAGCCGAGAATTCTGTGAGGTCTCGGCGATAACTCACGATGCTATTGGCCGCAAGGCCGTTTTCAACGCGCGCAAAGTTAAGAAACAAAGCAACTTCTTTGGTAATGGAGGGGGGTGACGAAACGGGTTCGGGCAAAGTCATTTCCGGTGAGGTTCCCGCAGCGGTCAAGTGCACGTCATCGGAAGTCGTCCGAGCAAGCGCCCGGTGGAGCTGGTAGCGACTTAACATGCTGGCCCGACTGGAACGAATCGTCAATTCAGTGCCACGTAAGAGGAGTCGGACAACAAGGGGCAATCCTCCCCGGTCGGAGGAGGGCGTTAAGAGTTTTATCCCCCATGATACATAAGGATTGTCTTATCAGCAATTTAGGAGCATTTCTCAAATGGGGCGCCCCAACTCGTCGTTGAAGTACTTGACAGGCCCGACCCGCGCCCTATACTAGCACAAGCTATTTTCCGTGGCCAAGTAGCATTTGACAATATTACGTTGCGATGAAGAAATAATCATGAAAGACGGTCCATCCTCAACCCGGAAACGCGTGGTAGTTCGTAAGCTCGATAAGGGGCTCATTAAGGGCTTTATCGACCCCAAGGGCTATCTCGCGAGCGAAGTTGGCTTGCTGGACCGCGAAGGGAGGCTGGTCCACATCCCGATGCCCGACATCAAGGCGGTGTTCTTTGTCCGGGACTTCGAGGGCAACCCCGACCGGGCGGAGCGGAAAATCTTCCGCAGTCGACCCAGGCTGGCTGGTCTTTGGGTGCGGATGACCTTCAAGGACACAGAAGTCTTAGAGGCGATTCTTCCCAACAATCTCCTGGAGGTTGATCCGCTGGGATTCCTGGTGACTCCGCCGGACGTTTACTCGAATAACCTTCGGATCTTCATTCCTCGAACTGCGCTAACGGAAATGGAAGTCTTAGGCGTGATAACCGATGGAGTGGTCAGGCGCATGTCACAGCGCGCCGCCCAAGCCCGTGCGGCCAATGCGGGCGATCAACAGTTTGGTCTATTTGCGTCAGCGGGTCCCCACGAAAAGAAATGATGGCCTGCGCCTGAAGCGGCAAATATGCTGAGGTCGCTCTCCAGCGACTCGGGAGAAGGCGCTCGGGTACATTCCTGGCAGCGATTCAACGTGATGGGGCAGTGGCTTCTTGCACGGGGGGTAAGTCCATCCGTTGATGGATGGCATAGAGGACAAGTTCCAACCGGTCGGAAACCCCGACCTTATCGTAAATGGTGCGAAGATGATTCTTGACGGTTTGCTCGGAGATTGAAAGGTGAGTGCTGATTTCCCGGTTGCGCCAGCCCTGCATCAGGTAGCTGATGATGGTCTTCTCACGGTAGGTGAGAGTATCGACAGGGCGGGGTGGGGTGGAGGGGCGCGCCTCAAGAAGTTTCGCCATCTTGGATACCTGCCTCTTGGGTACCCACGTATCACCTTCCGAAACGCGGCGGGCGCACTTGACGAAGAGTTGCGGGTCAACCGATTTGAGTATCACCCCGGCTGCGCCACTTCGAACGTGGTTCATCGAGGATTCATCGGATTCCGAGGAAGCCGTGGCGACGACCCTGCATTGCGGAGCAGCTCCGGTCACTGCGGAGATGAGGCTGCCGTTACTCTCGGCGAGGATTTCTTCCTGAATGAAAGCCAAATCCGGCCGAAAGCTCTCCACACGAGCCAAAACGTCGGCGGCCTTGTCCGCTTCGGCAACAACTCGCAGGTCATCCTCCACGGCGAAAAGCTTCTTGAGGCCGAGTCTGAAAATACCCTCCCGGTCAGCCACCAAAACGCGAATTTTTCCCTTAGAAGGCCGGGGTGTTGCCATTCGTTGATTCCGCATCATCTGCTCTGGGCGAGCTTCTGGCCACGTCTCTCCAAAGAATGATACCTGCGATCATATTCTACATGGAAGGTTTTTTGGAAGAAATCTTAGTGCGGCTGGGGATGCGGTTCATTTGCTTTCGGGGCGACAATTGCTCCCCGGACTCAGTCCGAGGCATGGGACGCAATTCGTATTCGTCAATTACTGCGCCCAACCCCTGAACCTGCCCGCGCCGGTTCCATCTTACGACTCGTCCCTTGCACAAGAGCTCTAGTGGAGTTTGGGTTGCCTCACGGGGAATTATCACCTTGATCGAAACTGAGGTTGTCCGCTGCAGGCGGATCGGAACTTCGATGAACAGTCCGCTGCCACTGATGTTGCCGGTTTTCCCGATCGCTTGCCTTGGGCTCCCGGCGCGACTCTTCCACCGGATTTCAACCGGAAGTTCCATCGGAATTCGCTGGCTCGTGCGCTGCTGATTCATGCTCTTCCTGACTCCCAGGACGGGTCCACTTGAGAAGCATAGCCTGTTTCCGGCCGCCTCGCAAGTTTTGGCGCGGGTAACGTCATTCACGTTCTTTTTGCACGCGGGAAAAATATGCACGCCGGGGTGGCGGGGATGGCGGTCCCCAGATGGTTCACCCCGGCATGCCCTTTCACTGCCACTACCCAATGGCCCAACCCCAAAACAGATTGGAGAGGGCCCTTTCCAGGTAACCGGAAGCCGTGCTAACCTCGCCGGTGATCCAGTTCCTTTTGCCTCACCCACCCCCTTAAAGGTAAGGCACTGTTAAACCGAATTTACTTGGTCCGCGCCTCCTTTCCAAGGTCACGCCTGTACTGGTACTTGTGTACTACTCCCGGGCCCTGCATTTGATTTACGCGCTCGCTTCCACAAGCGACTGCGACTCGCAAAGCCACTATCCAGTTGGCTTTCCATCCGGCGCTCACTTCCCTTCCCGCTTGTTATCCTCCGAGGCATGGAGCGGTGGCAGGACATGTCGCACTGAACGTTGCCAGAACGGTTTACCACTGGTACGCTTTCCCATGTACGTGAAGCCAATTGCAGACCCGCTCCTCTCGGCGAGGTTTCCGTGGCGGAGCCATTCATCACAGGGAGATCATCATGAAACTCGGCGAACTTGCGTCCCGGCTTGAATGCCATCTTGAGGGACCTGGTGATTTGGAAATCACCGGGGTGGCAGGAATGGATGAAGCCGATGCCGGCAAAATCACATTTCTTTCCAATCCCAAATATGTACGGAAGCTGCGTACGACGCGCGCCGGAGCGATTATCGCCGGCCCGAACGTCGACACGTTGGGCAAGCCCGCGTTGCGTTCCGCCGATCCTTACATGTCGTTTGCTCGGGCGCTGGAGGTTTTCTATCCACCCCAGAGGCCGCCCGCGGGAATTCACCCCACTGCCGTCATCGCCCCGGACGCGAAGCTGGGGAGCAATCCCTCGATCGGCCCTTATGTGGTCATCGAAGCCGGCGCGGTGATTGGTAACGATTGCGTGCTCAAGAGCTTTGTTACGATTTACCCGGGAGCGAAAATCGGGGATCGTTTTTTCGCTCACTCCCACGCCGTGGTCCGCGAGAACGTCCGCATCGGCGACGATGTGATCCTTCAGAACGGCGTGGTATTGGGCGGCGACGGATTCGGTTTTGCGCCGCGCCCGGACGGAACGTTTCACAAGATCGTGCAAGCCGGCACCGTGGTCATTGAAGATCGCGTGGAAATTCAAGCCAACAGTTGTGTTGATCGCGCCGCTGTCGGCGAAACTCGCTTGCGTCGAGGCGTTAAGATTGACAACCTCGTGCAAGTCGCGCACGGATGCGACATTGGTGAGAATTCTCTGCTCTGTAGCCAGGTGGGAATCTCCGGCAGCGTCACGCTGGGCCGAAACGTAACCCTGACCGGACAGGTCGGCGTGGCCGGCCACTTGACCATCGGTGACTACGTCATCGCCACAGCCCAAACCGGCGTGCCGAGCGACGTCCCGCCCCATACCACCATTTCCGGCTACCCCGCCATCGAGAACAAGGCGTGGCTGAAAGCCTCGGCGGTCTATAAACGGCTGCCGGAAATGTTCGCGGCCTACCTGAAGATGAAGCGCTTTCTCGAAAAGGAGAAGTCCTGATCTCAGGGCCGTGTCTGCTTTCTCGATACCACCCATCGGCCGATCCGCCATGATTAATCTAAACCTGAGGAGCCCCCACGGATGACTATCAACGTAAAGGTCGCAAAGCTTCACCCCGCGGCAATTATGCCGAACTATGCGCACCGCGGCCCTTACGGAGATCTGGCTGCCGACGTAACCGCGCTGGAGGCGGAAGAGTTGGCGCCCGGCGAAATCAAGGCTGTGCGCACCGGCCTCGCCTTCGAGTTTCCTCCGAATTTCGGCGCGCTCGTCGAGGATCGCTCGGGTTTGGCGTTGCGCGGAATCTGCACGCTGGCCGGGGTCATGGATCCCGGCTACCGCGGCGAGTTGAAAGTTGTGCTTATCAACCTGGGTAAATCCTCTTTTAGAATTAATGCGGGAGATCGCATTGCCCAAGTGCGAATCGTTAAGCGCGTTGAGGCAGAGTTCACCGAAGCCGATTCGGTATCGTCCACGGAACGCGACGCCGGAGGATTCGGAAGTACCGGAACGTAAATTCAAACTGCCCCCATAAGCCCGAGAATCTGAAGCACGTCACCGCAAGGTGCCGGATTGATCGCAAGCCCTCTTGGACGCTGTGTTGAGTAATACCGAATCCTCTACAGGGTGACGTTGGTGTCTGTCCCGTCCCCTCTTACAAAAGACCGTGTGAGCGAAGCGGCATGAGAATGATCTGGCAAATTGTCGTCACAAAGCGGCGATTTTCTGCAAAAATGGTGTCGGTTAGACGCAAATGTCCGAATCTAAGACATAAATGTCCGACTTGTTTCCGGGCATTGTGTCATAAATTTGTTTGTTTTCATAGACATTCCGGCTTCGAACGTAAAAAAAAAGAATCCTTTTTCTATTTCATCCCTTCGGCTCTAGCCTCTGATTGTCATCCGAACTCGTCAAGCGCCATCCGTAATCTTGGCTAACTACTTTAATTATCATCAACATCGTGGAAAGCGCTCTATAGGTCCTTTATTTTCATCAACATCGTGGAAAGCTTACTTTCGGACATATTTTCTCTATTTGTTTTCAATAACATCGTGGAACATCCCTTCATTTTTCCCCCCGTTTTTTCGCCGCGTCGCCGCCTGGAATTTACTAACTTGTTTACATTCAATGACTTGAATTCCTGAAAGCCTTCCGGGCTACACAGCTAACTCATTTAATTTCTAGTACATCGTGGAAGACGGAGCACCGTTTAGGTTGGCTCCTTGTCCTCCGGCTCGCGCTAGCGACAGGGATCGTGTTGCCCTCCACCATGTCAAAAACGTCGGCGCCTTGATGCAAATCCCAAATCAGCAATCGAAAATCGGCAATCGGCAATCGGCAATCAAAAATCGGCAATCCTAACTTCACTCTACAGTAACACCCAGTTATTATAGCATCGAATACTAGAAAGTCAAGAGAAATCTACCAGAGATAGAGGCTACAAAATGTCCCTGGCGGAAAGCATCCGTAGCGCGGACCTGTTCGTGTAGGTCCGCGGCTTTTCACCCCCGCGCTTTTCCGTCATCACGCCGGCAAATGGCGAGGTAAACTCGCCGCTACGGCATCCTGCTGAGATTTTAAGGGCTCTGGAACGGGACAGGAGGCGATCACTGCCGCGCTCGTCGGCACGCGGAAATCACGCCGAGATTTGCGGTGCCGATGTGCGCAGGGTCTTCTTTGGAACGAGGGAAACCACTGTTCGCGTCGACCGACGTTGTCGCTTTTTTGCCGCGCCAAGAATGGCAATCATGTCAAAGCCGTGCCTGGCGGCCTGTTCCTCACGTAGGCGCCGCACGTCATCCACAATGTAACCCATGACGACCGAAACCCTCCTAAAACAGCTCCTCCGGCGTGCCGATCACCGGGGACTCCCAATCGTATTGCCGATCAGATCCCGGCTGCGCCGCGAAGTCAGGTAGCTAGGTATAGTCGTTTCCAGGGTATAGCCGTTGCTTCATATGGGTTGATTATCGCGGATTCTATGACGCCAGCAACTATCCTGTGGGAGCGGCGTAAAGCCGCGTGGTCGACGACTCAGCCCAAGTAAGGGGCGTGATGGGCGGTCGGGAGATAGACCTATCTGTGGACGCGGAGCGCAGACGGCGTTTGAACGGAACCGAGTGCGGCGGACCCTGGAAGTAGACGCGGCGGGGTTCGTGACGAGCCATCCGGGCCTATGGCGCGCCGAGTTTGCATAACGAACGGACGCACGTGACCGCAAGGCGCCGGAGTGATCGCCAGCCGTCTGAGACGCAGTGTTTAGCAATAGCGATTCTACTGGGCGACGGTAGTGTCTGTCTCCGTCCCCCTAAGATCGTTATTCTTTGATACGCCGCGCCAAATGGTTCATAAAAGACCTGACCGCGACGAAGATTTCCTCCGCACGCTCATAAGTATAGGTTCTCTCGACGTGCATCGTCGGATTTCTCCATGCTGTCTTGATGTGCCCTATTTGCGCTGCGACCTCCGAGTAAAAAGCCTCGTCCGCCGTTCGCGTGCCGGATGCCCTGTACCGTGCCGTCAGCTCCTTCTGGATGTCGTCAAGCTGTCTCCCCCAGTTATTCCGCACAGGTAGATTTAATTCTTTGACCGCCAGTACTTTCAGTCCAACCTCGACAGCCCTGCATAGGTGCATAACGCAAGCCGTTGCCCTATCCAATGCCAAGCATTTAGCAGCCTCCGCAATATCCTCATGTGCAGACGGGAACGCATTGAATACGTTTTGACCGAACGCGGCAGGGTCATTGTAGAAATTAGCTCTCGGCGATTCAATTTGAATGGTAACCCTCTCCTGAAGTTCGTCAACGATGCGGTCATAGAGGTTCCTCTGCATTTCCAAGAACTGCCTAATTGACACCTGCTGTGTGCTCAGGCACTCAATTATTCTCTTTGCCTGTCTAAAACTCTGTGAAAGGCGAAGGCTGTGGCAATTGCCAACCATTGTATCGGACCACTCTGTAAGACTTTGTCGATACGAATCAGGCATAGGCCCATCTATGCTAACTGCATCTTTAGGAAGTACCTCGACGGGATGTATCTTTCCGAAATGCGAAGATTTAAACTTAACCTCATAAGTCTTGGGCGTAGTTGAGTCCCTATAGATTTGCATCATCTCGCCGAACATTTCACCAATGGCGAGAAAGGATTCACCCTTTACCTCAAACATATTCGCCTACCTCCAGTGGATGATGCTTCAATCATCTACTCCCGAATCCCATCATTCAAGAGAAACCGCTCAACCCGTGGCAGGCACACAGGTAGCGCGGACGGGAACCGGGGGACGGGGACAAACCACGTTTCCGGGTTTCTCCACTTCGCATCATGCCGATGGCGGAGCGAGCAAGTGGCGTGAACCTGCTGTCCAGGCTCCGCCGCTCTTCGAACAACAGGGACGGTGGTGTCTGTCCGTCCCCTCCGAACAACGCAGGCGTGAATGCCGGTGCCGGGACTATCAATGAGGAGTTGCCGGGCCGAACCGGAAATCATAGTGCACCTTATGAATGACAAGCCGATCGATGCAGGTCACCGCGAGGATACCTTCTTTAATCGGCCGCCCGAATAAGGCGACGTTCGAAAATATCGTCGATGTGGCGTATTTGGCGGCATCAGGGAACTGCCGTACGGAAATTCCATAGGCCGTTTCGAAAGGCATTGCTCCTGACCGAACCTGGCTGAAATAGGACGGATAGAGTAACCCGTCAAAGCCCGCCTTGCTCGCCGCAATCGCAATTGCACGCGTAATCTCGTAGGAATGATCAGCTGCAAAGAACAGCATGTGTACCGCCAGGTCGAGGCTTTCGAACTCTGTGACGTGTTCTTCGTGAAGTAGGACCGTAAGGTCGAGGAGCTTGAGGTTTCGTGTCGGTTTCAGGGAGGCTAAATACAATTCGTCCTCCACGGTGACCCTACACTCGTGGACACAACCCTCAATGTCCTGGGAGCAGTAGAGGACGGGCTGCCCCGGCGAGTCCAGCCGTCCGCACCCCAACACCTTGTCAGGTGGACTATCGTATTCGCCTCTTGCGACAGGGTTTTCCGGATTTGCGCGCAATCGGTAGATAATTTCGCCCTGTGGCAAGATGCGTTCGGGGTATTCCTTGAGAATCCGGTCGACGATGGCGTCCCGTTCAAGCGAGTCCTGCAGTGCTTTCAGTGGCTCGATTTCCCCGAACATCCAAAGATGGGGACCATAATGAAAAAGACCGATTCTTCCTTTCTCGCTGATGAGCGCTACATCCTTTTGAATCCAGTTCGGTCCAACGTAGTCGCCACGCTGAAACCGCGCCTCGTTAAATTGCACAAGCGGAGCTGATCCGTAAGAGAAACGACGAACCGATCCCCTGACGAAGAACTGCGATGCAAGGACTCTGACCAGATAGAGGGTGAGCTTTTTTGTCCCCTGCGCCCCGCAATTAGGGCATGGCAGCGCGTGCGGGATCCCGAGCCGGTCTGCGTCCATTCGAAGTCCATGGTCCGTAAAACAGGCGGCACAGAGGATGGGTCGGGACTTCGGGATGATCAGGCCGACGAGCCGCGCGCCTATTCTTGTCGTGATAGCGAGTCCGCCCGCAACATCGAGCGCCCTGAGGATCGGGACGAGGATTTTCCGGCCGATGTTGCTGCCTACAACGCTCCGCATGAGTACAACCGCGTTCTTTCGGAAGGTTTGTTCAGAAACCAAACGTTTAGAAGCGAGTAGCCGCGCACAGCGCATTTCTGACCGTGAGTTTTTCCCCTCGGACCCACCCGGGGGACAGGGACACGTTGCTTCCCGGTTTCTCCACTTGGCATCATGCCGATGGCGGAGCAAGCAAGTAGCGTGAACCTACTGCCCAGGCTCCGCCGTTCTTCGAACCTCAGGGACGGTGGATGTCCCCGTCCCCTTCTCGCTGCCTTAGCACTCAATGAGATTCACAGCGGATAGCGCACTCACCACTCTCGAAAAGTTAGTGCTGTTGGGAGTACGCTCAATCGGCTTGACCACTTCAAAAACTTGATCTCTTTCGACAATGAGCAGGCCAATCCCACCCCCAGTAATTTTTCGCTCAAAGGCGGTCGCATCCCAGTGTTTGACTGAATTTTCGTTCCGGTCAAGGTAATCTGCCGCGAAGGCAGGGGTGCACGCGATGTATACGAGGTTAGCGTATTCCGCAAAGGTGCTAACTTGATTGAGTGCTCGTTTGAACTGCTGGTAATCGTTCTTCAATTCAACAGCCGTAAGACTCCCCGAGCCTGAAAGGCCTCTTTTCCTGCACCCAAGAACATCAACTCTTGCAGACCCCATCGGAATCTCCATGTAGGGGTCATTGCCAAGTGACTTAAGCCACCTCGCCACAGGAATCATTAGGTCGGCCTCGTCTGAGACACCGCAGAACCATCCCCGGCGGACCAACCTCTTCGTAAGAAGTCTCCTATTGATGCAATCCTCGTGATCCTGGGCTCGCCACAGCGACGCCGCAAGGACTTCAAATGATGGCACTCCATACCAGACGGACGTTGGGGTTCGCCGGAAGTGGTCAATCTCCGCCTCGATAGCTTCCATTTTTTGTTGCTGCGTTAGCTGCCTGTGCACGGCTGTTTCTCCGGGAACCCGTAGCTGCTCGACGAGCACGTCAAGGACTGAAGGATCGGCCAAAAGTTGCTGCAGCTTACTGAGCCGAAGATAACAATATCGCTCCTCATTCGTACTATCGGACTGCGCAACTTCGCCACCGGGACCCACCGAGGTATCGTCCTCATGATGAGCGAGCATTCCAAGGGTACCGTTTTTCAAAGCGCCTCGTTCGGGAACAGGCATTGCGGAGGCAACGGGTGCTCTTAACTTCGCCCGCAGCGCAGAGACCACGGCGCTGCCGCCCTCTGAGCCAACTGAGAACCGCTTTATCGTTTTCCCGTCAGAGAGTGTGACTTCGACATGCGGCGGGTGGTAGTTCACAGCACTAACGTGGCGGTAGTAAATTTCATCACCTTGCTGGGGGAACTGAACAGTGAAATCGTGAAGACTAAAGATTGCTGCTTGGTAAACCGCGAAAAACTGGTTATCGATATAGACCACTGAAATATCAAACTCTGGATTCCACGACGCACCGAAGGGCCGCGTGCCGCGTCCGGTGGACGACACGTTGCAAAGTGCAGTATCCAGGTGAACCCCCAGCCTCCTAGCGCCCTGCTCTTTGACCTGCAACTTGGCTTGGTCGAGGTAACCTTGGCCGTTCCTGTTGATGAGACTTATAGCTTTCCACCGAGGCACCAGCGCTAACAAACCTAGCAGCAGGCCGGCCGGATGCCGCAAAAGCACCCACCCCAAAAGAGCCATGCAGACGAGTAAAATATATGTCGGGGTGGGATTCCATCCGAGCCGCCACACGATTTTCGTCCAGACGTCCATTCCGACATTTAGCCGAGCACGTTCAACGACCTCCATGCACACGCTCCTAAGACTTCGCTTTTTCCCACAGCATCCCGCCGTCACGCCTGTCGAGGACTAAGAACAATTTATGGGCAGATTCTACCACGGACGAAGGAGATGGTTGCAGTTGGATGGGCTTCTCTACAGTACCACCATTCTCAAAATAAGCGGGGCGGACGGAATATCCACGTTTCCGGTTTCTCCACCTGTGGGAAAAGGGGTTAGGTACCTTTTTCATCCGGAAACGATGCGATAAAATGCAGTCATGGGCAGAGTACGGCGAGTTGATGTTGGCGGCATGATTTACCACGGGGAGGAAGGGGGTCAGGGGAGGAAGGGGGTCAGGTACCCTTTTCTTTCGGGCCAAGAAGCGGTAGGATTCAGGCATGGGCAGAGTGCGGCGAGTGGATGTCGGCGAGATGCTGTACCACGCTCTAAACCGGGCGAATGTCCGTTCGCGGCTCTTTAAGTGAACGCGCCGCGGGAGTGGACACCCGTGAATCGGATGACTTCGCTGCAACTCGGCTTTGCACGAGCCCTACGGGTGCCCCGTCTCGTTTCCCATTACATCAATGCACAACGGGAGAGGTTCTCTCCGCAGGCGATTCCGCTTACTCCAGCGCAGATGGCCGCAATGTCTGGCTTCTTCACAACACAGACCCTTGATGCAGCACGGCTCCTGGAGTTGGATGGCGCCCGGCTCGAAAATCCGCCGTTCCGTTGGATGCTGGTGGGTATGGGCTTTTCGGGCTTGCGTGACCTCTCACAAATCACGGCGATTACGTTCCATGATGTCATCGTATCGCACGTCCCCTTTTCGAGCGGCCTCCTGTTTCATGAACTCGTCCACGTCGAGCAATACCGCCAGCTTGGGATTCCGCGATTCTCGGAATTGTACGTCCGGGGGTTCCTTTCGGGCGGCGGTTATGATGGCATCCCGTTGGAGGTGAACGCATACAGCCTCGGCCGCCGGTTCGAGGCTGACCCTCAGCGGCAATTCTCCGTAGCGGACGCGGTAGCGAGGTGGGTTCGGGAGGATAGGTTCTGAGTCGGAGATTCACCACGGAGGCACAGAGGTCACGGAGAAGTACTCCTGTTTGCGGGGGTAGGGATTACCGTTCAGCGGATGATTGACTTGATGTTCTCCTTTGGGTCTTCTCTCCGTGACCTCTGTGCCTCCGTGGTGAATTCCTTTTTTGTGCTCAGCGCTAGTCGATACCGTGAATCCGCAAATTAATTAACTGGTCAGCGCTGAGATTGTGCATCCCCTGGGATTGCAGTTTGGCGATGTATTCAGGGGTAACGCCGTGAATCCGCATCGCGATGAGCTGATCTGCGTCTGGGTGCTTATAACCGAGCTCTTGAATTTTCCCGATGAATTCCGGGCTCACGCCGTGAATGCGAAAAGCAATGAGCTGGTCCGGCTCAATGTGATCGTAGCCCACTCTTCCCAGCGCCTCGATCCACTCCGTCGTGGCGCCGTGAATCCGCATTGCGGTGAGTTGATCCCCCTCCAGATGCTTATACCCGAGTTCTTCCAGCTTGCCGATAAATTCCGGACTGACGCCGTGAATTCGAAAGGCGATGAGCTGATCCAGATCAATATGCTGGTAGCCCACTTTTGCGAGCGCCGCAATCCACTCCGGGGTGGCGCCGTGGATGCGCATCGCAATCAGTTGGTCTTCGTCCGGGGTGTAACCGGCCTGGTGCAGCGTGCGAACCATCTCCGGCGTCACCCCGTGAATGCGGAAGGCCACAAGTTTGTCGCTGTCGGTCACGTTGAGCCCAGACGACCGCAGGCCCTCGATGAACTGGCGCGTTACCCCAAAGATACGAAAGGCGATGAGTTTGTCGGTATCGAGCCCGGTGATGTGCTCAGCCTGCATTTCACGGGCAAATTCAACCGTTACGTCGTGAATGGCCGCCGCCATAAGTTTGTCGCCGTCGATGCCTCCGAACCCCAGGGCTTTCATTTGCTCGACAAATTGCGGATTGGGCAGAAAGTGAAACAGGCCGGCCCCTTCGCCGTTTTCCAGGAAACCTTCGCATTCGAACCGCCCCGCCTCCCGCGCAACGGTGAACTTCACGTTGTGGCGGGCGCTGGGAGCAGCGTCCAAGCCCTGGAACTGGTCGAGTGGCCAATCCGAGCTCGATTGGAAGTTCCCGCCTCCCACGCTGTCGCGGATCAGGGAGAAGTGTACTTTGCCTTGGACGTCAGATTTCCTAAGCGTCCAGTCGCCGCTCTGCGGGTCGAGGCCCAACGTCGTAATCGCCCCGAGCGCGATTACGGTCAGAGCCAATATGCCCAGATTCCGTGCCATTCGTGTGCTCATTGCCTTCTCCTCCTCAATTCCGTTGATGTGCTCAGCCCGGATTTCTCACGAGAACAGCCCAATGCTGCAGTATGTCCGGTGCCTTCAGCCCCAACGGGGCGAACTCACAAAGCCCAGGCCAACGGCCTGGGTTTAGAGATGACCCTCAACCCTGAACGTCCAGCCCTGTAAGGGCGAACTACAGTCTGTCGCGTCGAGCGTGGCGCGCCCCTTCAGGGCTCCATCGCTCCTGCTTCTGCAAACCCAGGCCTTTGGCCTGGGCTTTGTTAGTTCGCCCCGTTGGGGCTCAAACCCGGATGCATCCGCATCAACGATCTGGTGAGCAATGCGGGTTAGAACACGCCTGCTTCCTTCAACCCTATCAACTTGTCCAGAGTCAGGCCCTGAACGCCGTGGCTTCGAACCTCTTTAATGAACTCAGGCGTGATGCCCATTACCTTGGCCTCAATGTAGTCGTCTGTAGTGAGCTTTCCGAGGCCCTCTGCCTGCATGGCCCGCACGAATTCCGGTGTGATGCCCTGCGTCCGGAAAGCGATGAACTGGTCCGTCGTCGGGGTGAGACCGGCGGTGTGCATATCGCGGATGTATTCCGGCGTCACGCCCTGCACTCTCATGGCGATCAGATCGTCAGCCGTGGGCTTGAGCCCCGCGGCGTGTATGTCGCGGACGTATCCCGGCGTCACATCCTGCACCTTGAGAGCAATCAACTCATCGGGCTTGGGCTCCACTCCTTCGGCACGCAAATCATGGATGTATTCCGACGTCACACCCTGGACTTTCATCGCGATGGCCGCATCGGCGGTTAAATCGACGCCGGCGGCGTGCATGGCGGTGAGGTACTCCGGTGTTAGGCCCTGCACTTTCAGCGCGATCAGGTCGTCCACGGTGGGCTTTAAGCCGTGCGCTCGCATGGCGCTGATGTATTCGGGAGTCACACCCTGCACTTTCATGCCAATCAGCTCATCAACCGTTGGGGTCAGCCCTGCCGCGTGAATTTGGCGGATGTATTCCGGCGTTACGTGCTGCACCTTGAGGCTGATCAGTTGGTCCGCGTCGAGGTCCTTGAAGCCGACCGAACTGAGTCCGTCGATGAAGGATTCCTTCCCCGCCGGAGCAGCTTCCTGCGGTCCAGCAGAGTCTCCGGTGGCGGGACCCGCCTTTTCCTCGGCGTTTTCCGGCCTGGCCTCAGCCAAGCCCGGCAGGCTCAGCGCAGATGCCACCGCGGTTTCGAGCGCGCGAGCCGCCCGTGCCGCCCGCAGAGCACGCACATTCCCCATCATCCCAAGCAGAGACTCGGGGGAGGCAGAGCTTGGCGGGGACGCAACGGGTCCGCGGGCCGAAGGCATGCTGACCGGAATCATCCCCGTCTCGACCGGCGAAATGCCGCCGGTGGGATCGAAGAGGCCCCGCGCCGTGCCCATGAGTCCCGTTCCGGCCAGGACCACGAGTGCGAGACACAGCGAGGCGGCCGCCAAACCCATGCTCCGAGCGCCGCTATGATGAATTTCGAGTCCCATGAGCCGTAGCACGCGGGAGCGAAGCCGACTGCCATTGGCCGCCATCGCCAGGTGCGGCGCCCGGCGCCATTCCTCCATCAGCATCAGCGCACGGGCGTAGTCCGGAACGCCGCCACAGACAGAAACCGCTACATCGTCGCAGCAGTTCTCGCGCTCGGCGCGTATTTGCGCATTCACCCACCAGACGGCGGGGTGGTAAAACAGCAGGGTTTCAACTCCGGTCTGAAAGAGGTTCACCAAGGCGTCGTGCCGCCGGATATGGGCCAGCTCGTGGGCGATGACCGCTCCCAGTTGTTCGGGCGACAAGCCCGTCAAGGCGGAGACCGGCAGGAGCACGACGGGGCGCAGCCACCCGATGACGGCGGGCGCATCCAGATTGCGGCACTGGCAATACCGCAGGGCTCGGCGCAGGCCCAGCCGGCGCTCCAGCGCGTGGGCCATGGCCTCCAGTTCCGTACTTACAGTGTTCGTCTCGCGCCGCCGTATACGCTCAAGCAGGCAGAGTCCACCGAGCGCACGCACGCTGAGGACAACAATACCGGCCAGCCAGAATTCAAGCAGCCACACCTCCGACCCTTCGGGAAGCGCCGGGATCTCACTGCGCGGCGCGGCGACGGTATTGATGTTATCTCTCCGCGCACCCGCGGCGGGCGGTGTGGGGCGGACCCTTGGCATCTCGGCCAACGCAGTGATGGCGCGTGCCCCGCCGGCAGTAACCGGATGCCGGAGCATCAGGAATGTGGCGACGGGCGCTGCCACCATCAGGACCAGGGTGGCCAAGCCCAACGCATAGCGCACCGCCGCACGGCGCACAAGGGCGAGTGCCACGGAAAGCAGCAGGGCGAGCGCCAGCCCTTGCCAGAGGAAGTGCAGCAACGCCCAGCATATCGGCCGAGTCACGTCCGGAGATAGCCCGAAGTGTGTCATCGCAGTCCCTTTTCGTAGTTGTCCAACAAATGCCGCAGTTTCTCCAGCTCTTCCCGTGAAGTTCGTCGTCCTTCGAGCGCGTGCATCATGAGCTGGCTTGCCGATCCCTGAAACACGCGTTGGAGCACATCTCCGGCCAGTGCGCGCTTGGTCTTTTCGGCGGGCTGGCAGGCTTCGTAGACGTGCGCCCGCTGCTCCTGGTTGCGGCGCACCGTGCCCTTGGCCGTCATGATCTGCATCAGCTTCAGCACCGTGGTATATCCCACGTCTTTTTCCCTGAGCAAGGCATCATGCACAGCACGCACCGTGGAGGGCCCTTGTTCCCATAAAATGCGGAGAATCTCGAGCTCGCCGGCGGTGGGTTTTGCAACACTTGATTTTGTCATGCGCTATTCATACTACGAAGGGATTCGTATTGTCAACGAAAATCTTCGTACCTGGTCGGAATTTCGGAGCAATCGATTTCATATTGGAGATTTGGCGCCACGTGGACAAGCCTGCCGCGACGCGTGAATGGCGCATCGCGCGAAGCGGGATAACGTAAGTCGCATTAAGTAAAGGCCGCGTAAAGAGAGGCCGCGACTGCCATTTTCCATCACTCCTCTATGGTTTTTCGCCAACCGTCACCGCTTCTCCCAGTGGCCTTTCTTCCGGATCGAGGCCTTTCAAAATGGCTTCGCGCGTCAGCTCGATAAGTTTCCCCCGGTCCTCCGGGGCGTAATCCGCGGCGGAAATGGGGTCGTGAATGGTAATGCGAACCCGGCCGGGGTGAATCACAAATTGGCCTTTGGGCATGACCTTGCGAGCGCCCGATACCGAAATCGGAACAATGAGTGCGCCGGATTTGATGGCCATGAGGAACAGGCCTTTCTTGAATGCCTGAAGGCGGCCATCCGGGCTGCGCGTGCCTTCCGGAAACGCCAGAAAAGAGTTCCCCGCTTTCATCGAGGCCACTGCGCGTTCCACTGCGGCAATGGCCCTCTCGCGGTTCTTCCGATCCAGGGGAATGAAGTCGCGGTAAACCATGGCCGTCCCCAGCACCGGCACGCGAAAGAACTCCTGCTTCGCGATCACCAGAACGGGTGGCAGGATGGAAATCACAGCGGGGGGATCGCAATTGCTCTGATGGTTGGGCATGTAAATGGCGGCGCGGCCATGGGGAATCTTCTCCAGGCCCGCGACCTCCAGACGAACACCGGAGAGCCAAATTGCCAATCGAGCTCCCGTCATGCCGATCTGATAAATCCGGTCGGTGTTCTTCGTCAGCCAGGCGTGAATCAAATAGGGAAACCCGACGACGACGATATAAAGAAACGTGATGATCGTGACGAAGGTCGCGCGAATCATGGTTGCCCCGGGGATAATTGGGTTATGCCCTTCAGCCAGCCCTCCCGCACTTGCAACTGGTCCGGTGTGGCCTTCGGGTTTTCCTCGATTTGAACCGAGATTTGCTGCTTTACCCCGATCCGGAATTTGAAGAGGCGGGTTACGCCCTCCCGCGCGATCTGGAGTTCCACCGACTGGCCGGGCCGCCAGAGGGGCAGAGTGGGATTCGGGCCCGCCGGCAGCAGATCCCCGTCGGCCATCATCAGTAAATCCCCTGGCTGCAAGCCGGCCTTTTCAGCATCACTCCCGGTGTCGACCGAATCCACTTGCAGCAGCCCCCCGGCATTCCGCGAGGCGGAGAAGCCTTGCAGGGGTAATTCCTCCTGGCGCGTCGAGAGGTTTAATCCGGCATAACCCAGATAGGTGGAGTAATCGAGTTCCTGCGTTCCGCGCATGTAGTCCGTCAAAAATTGGTTCAGGTCAAAAGTGGGCGCCAATAGGGCAATAATCGAACGGAAATCGGCGAGGGTGTAAAAACGGCCTCGCTGGGCAAAATCCTGATTAAGGTGGCGCATCAGATCATCCAGCCCCGCATGGTTATCGCTCGCGTGACGGATGCCCAGATCCAGCAAGTACCCGAGCAGTTCCCCTTTGTTGTAGTACGAAATGCTCCGGTCGCGACGATTATAGTCGGAGTATTTCTCGAGCCACGCTTCCCGGCCTGCCGTCTCGACACTCTGCGAGCGTCGCGCGGGGCGGCCTTGCAACGCCTCGATGGCATCCGCGATGCGCTCATAGAACACGTCGCGATCGATAAGGTCCCCACGGACCAAGGCCAACTGCGCGTACGTGCTGGTGACGCCCTCACACAGCCACAAATCCCGCGTGTCATTGCCATGGATGTAGTCGATGGGTTCCAGCGTCTGGGGCCGGATGCGCTTGACGTTCCAGGCGTGGAAGAACTCGTGGGCGACGACACTCTCCAGGTAGCCTTCCTCGTTTCGAACCACCGAAGCCGGGATGGCTATGGCCGTGCCCTCGCGATGTTCCATGCCACCCGTCGACCCGCCGTCGCGCGGAAAATGCAGAATGAAGGTGTAACGACGGAAGGGCATATCCTGCATCAGATGGGTCTCTTCCGTGGTGATCTTCCGAAGGGAATCCAGAATGCGGCCGGGGGAATAATCGGCCCGGTCGGCGTCAATAATCAGGCGTATGGTCGCGTGCTTCGCCTCGGCCGGGGAAGCGCCAGGCGGGGTAAAATCCTGCGGGTAAGAGAATTCCTCAAAGTGGCCCGCCTCGACGGGGCTATCCACCAGAGCGTCGTAATTTGCCGCCTGAAACTCATCGCCTTCGCCCTCCAGGAGGGTCGCGAGTTTCCATCCGGCGGGAATCAGATACTTGACCTGCATCGCCCGGTCGCGCTCCTGGGGAAGATAGAAAAGGACCATGGCCAGGTTCAAAAAGGAATGATTGCCATCCAGGATACTGTCAAAGGGACCGTCAGTGTCCGCATAAACCGAGTAATGGAAGGAGAGGCTGCGGCAAGAGCGATTCGGTCCGCGCCAGGTATTCAAATCTTCCCGGTCCAAATCCGCAGCTTCGCCGTCACATTCACCCTTCATGTCTTCCACGTTTTTCACGAAGTCGCGAATCTGGTAAAGGCAATTCCATGCAGGAAGCTGAATCTCCGTGCCGGCGATTGCATCCGGAATATTCAAGGTGACCTGCACCAGGTGCTTTTCCGTCGCCGTCAAATCCACCACATAATGAATCGGGTCGCCAGCTTGCGCGGCGCAGGGGATTAAGCAAAGCAAAACGAGGGATAACCGAAGCCGGTTGGAACCCATTTGGCGCGGAATAGGCCACCGTGGCAAGGTGAAGAGCCCCCCTTGCCATATCAGACTACCGGTGTTGTTGAAATCTGGAGGATCGTTATGCAAGTTAGTTTTGGGTGTTACGGGCATCAGGTTCAACACATCGGTTCTAGGTCAAAGTGGCCAGCAGTTCGATTGACATCGTCGATCGGCGCGTTCATAACTATAACATTTCGGCCCCTCGGGGCGATTCCCCATCTTAGAATAGCCGGAGAAGGAACCGTACTTCAGAATTCGTAATTCATGATTTCCGGCCGGCAGCTTTCCCCTTTTATTTCAACACTATCACGGGGTAACGACCGTAAGTGGCTTATTTTTCTTAAACATCACGGGGTAGAGGGGAATTTGAGTTGCCTCCCCATTTGTTTTCATGAACATCACGGGTTATACCTTCATTTTACGATCATCATTTCCATGCTGGATACCCGATTCTCTACGCTACTAACGGGTTTAGAATCAAGGGGTTGATTTTTACCATTGGCCAATGACCACACCATTCCTTCGTCAACCTGCTGTGTTTTCATGAATATCACGGGGTCCCCCGGAGTTTTCGGAAAGTACTGCCTAGCTGCCAGGCCGAATGTTCTTTCTTTGGGCACAAAACCGTCCCACACCGCGACGAGTTCACAGTCGTGACAGAGGGCTTGGCTCGTATTTTCAGGACTGGGAATTGCACCATGGGCGTGCCCTCCCTCCGTGGAGAGGGCACCGAGTTTGGCTTCGATCATCGTGCGATTCTTCCCCATGCCCATGCAGCCATTGTGTTCGCGTGCTTTATCGGCTTGCCGTCGTAAGGTATGGTCTCGCTCTCCACAACAGGGCACGATTACCATAGCCTCCATTTTATGATACGCCTTGTGGGCTACAAATGTCAAGTCATTTATTAACGCAGGCGGCTATGATGTCCGGTAAACCGCATTTTCGGGATAGTTTGGCCGAAACTACCCATCCCTGAGGGTAGCGGTGCTTTGCGAATTAACCCGCGAAAATCGGTACGCTCCAGGAATTTCAGCTTGGCGTTCGGTGGGAGAGCTTCGATCGAAAAGGGTCCAACTTGCAACTTGGCTTAGAGGATGCTTTTCCGTTATTCTGAAGCCGATGGAAGTTCATTTCACCCCTGAGCAAGAAGCTCGGCTTGCGCAGGTGGCCATTAAGGCTGGCAGGGGCTAAATCAGTTACCGACGACTTGTTCTCCAGAGTTTGCGGCTCACCTCACTACACCAGCCCAAGGCTATCAAACAGGCCACGCTACTGTCGTTCATCTTTCGTATACCTCGCTCCGGTGACGGATTCTAGTCACTTCGACCATCAATCTGGCGTCGTCGATGGTATACACAACGCGGTAGTCCCCTACACGAATGCGCCACTCTTTATCTCCGCCTTTGAGCTTCTTGCAGCCCGGCGGGCGGGGATGGTCGGCCAGGTTTTCCAAGCGCGGAACGATGCGCGCGTTGAGCTGGGCAGACAGTCCTTTGAGTTCCTTTTCTGCACTCGCCGTTAATACGACGCGGTAGCTAGCCACGCAGTTTTCCGCTTTTAATGAGGTCTGCCTTCACCTTCTCGAGCGGGACACGTTTTTCGTGCTGCCTCGATCGGGAAACCAGCACGTCCTCGATGTCTTCCCAGAGCGCGCTGTGCCGCTTGAGGTCAATGATCGCCGCGCGCTTACGGCCTTTTTCGTCGGTAATGAACTGGATTCCGGTCATGCGCAGTGTCTCCCATGGGCTGCTTTAAACTCCGTTCTTAACCCTAATTCCGCCGTGTCGTTCTGTCAACCCAGATAGCAAGCATAACGCGGACCTATCCCGAAGGTCGGCGCAACGTTAATCCGGGGGCACGGGACCCTGCCGAAATCTCCAAAAGTAAAGTCCGGCACCGAGCAAGATTGTCAGCAGGCCGAGCGCCGATTCCTTGGGCCGCAGCGATGCGGTATAAAAGAGCATCCAGGCGCTCGCCACGATAAAGAGGGCAGGAGCCAGGGGGTAACCCCAATTCATTGCCGCGAGTTTCTTCCATCCCGGGCGCAGGCGCAGGCGGATTGACCCTGCCACGGCCAGGGCCGCAAAGAAGATCAGCGCGAACCCAATGTAATAAACCAGGCTCTCAAACGTCCCGGTCAAGATCATCAGAACGGCTGCCAACGATTGATAGATGATCGCGTACATTGGCGTTCCCCATTGCGGATGGATGCGCGCCGCGGTGGGGAAAAAACATTTGTCCACCGCCATGGCGAAGTAAACGCGCGGCCCAGCGATGACCATGGCGCTTACACACGAAAGCAATCCCACCGACATGATGGCACTGAAAAAGTTCCCTCCCCGCAGCCCGAAAAGCGCGCCGGCGGAAGCTTCGCCGATCGCCACGACGCCTTTCATAGATTCCAGCGGCAGCGCGTAGATGAACGCCACGTTCAAGAGCAGGTAAAAGGCGGCGACAGTGAGCGTACCCACCACCAGCGAGGCAGGTATCGTCCGCTCAGGTGTTTTCATTTCACCGGAGACATAGGTGGCCGCATTCCAGCCGCTGTACGCGAACATGACGAAGATCAGCGACACCGCGAACTGCGCGGGCAAACTGTGGGATGACGTTCTTGCCGCCAGTTGCGAAAAATGACCAACGCTTCCATGCCCAATCACAAACGCGAAACCGAGGAAGAGCAGCAGCACGCCCAGCTTGAGGGCGGTGATGAGGTTTTGGACCTTGGCTGCGAGCCTGAGGCCCGCCACGTTGATTACGGAAAACACCAAGACAATTCCCACCGCCAACAGTTGTCCGTTGCCGGTGTGGAACCACCCTTGCGCGTCCCCGGAATTTGCTGCCGGGCCCGATACCGCGAAAGAGGGGAAGAAGTGCGAGAAATACTCGGAAAAGGCAAGAGCGGCGGCGGCAATCGGCGCCGAAAATCCTGCGAAAAAGGAAATCCAGCCGCTGAGAAAGCCCCAGACAGGCCCCCAGGCCTCGCGCAAGAAAATGTACTCACCGCCTGACTCGGGAAGGTTGACTCCCATTTCGGAGTAGCAGAGGCAGCCTGCGACGGCGACGATGGCTCCCACGATCCATATTCCGAGAACCAGGGAGGGACGCCCCAGATCACCCGCCAGAAATCCGGTGGTTGTAAAAATCCCTGTGCCAATCATGTTGGCAATGACGATGGCCGCGGCATGGCTGAATCTAAGTTCTCTGCGTAAGGAAGGCTGAGCCACGCTAGGGGTCTCCGATGTGAATGAGATCGATTGCACTCGCGGAAAGCCAGCACTGACCCGCTCAGCTCGCGAATGGGTGTCCGTCACAGCCTAGGGTGGAAACGCCGGAAGCGCAAGAGGGTTTTGGGGTGGAGGGCTGTCCATTGTCAGCTCTCAGGTGTCAGCTATCAGCTTTCAGCCTTTTCCAAGCTCGACAACATTGCACGAGGCCGTTAAAATCATGTCATGCGGAAACTAACTCAAGGCTTCACCCTTCCACGCACTTCGGTGTTGGGGGTATCCCTGCTCGTTCTCTGGTCAGGGCAAGCGGCATTAGCCCAAGCAGCAGCGCCGACCGGACAAGGCCTTGCCGGCGCAACCCTGATCAAGCAGGTCCCTTACGTGCCCACACCCCAGGACATTGTCGAGAAGATGCTGGACCTGGCCAAGGTCACATCGGATGATGTGGTTTATGATTTGGGATCAGGCGATGGGCGCATTGTCATTGCCGCCGCCCAAAAATATGGCGCCCATGCCGTGGGGGTGGAAATCAATCCCGACCTCTATAGCGAGTCAAGCAAACGCATCAAGGAATTGGGACTGGACGATCGGGCGCACATTATTTATGAAGATATGTTCGATGTCAGCGTGCATCGGGCCACGGTGGTGGTGCTGTACCTGTTGACCTCGTTCAACGAAAAGCTGCGGCCCAAATTGGAACGAGAGCTCCGGCCCGGAACGCGACTCGTTTGCCACGATTTTCACATTCCCGGATGGGATGCCGACAAGGTCGTTGACGTGGTTTCGAAGAACGGGATTTCCCACAAGCTCTACCTCTATGTGCGGCCGTAGTCGTATTTCCCGCTCATCACCCTCTCGGCCGGCCCCGTTAGTGTAACCTCACCGCCATCCGGCCACGCGACTTCCAGCACCCCGGCCTCTGTCCGCACATGCACGCGCCGGTCCGTGAGGCCATTGAGAATGGCGGCCACTGCGGCGCCACAGGAACCCGTACCTGAGGACCTCGTGTGTCCAACTCCCCGCTCCCAAAATCTCACTTCGATTTCGTCCCGGGAGAGCAAGCGGACGAACTCAACATTGGTGCGGTTGGGGAAATGCTCATTCTGCTCGATGTCCCGGCCCAGTTGCAGCCAATCGACGGTCTCGAAATCCGCGACAAACACGCTGCAATGAGGATTCCCCATGGAAGTGACGGTGACTGGCAAATCGCCCCGATGAGTTTTGAGAGGGAAGCGAAGGAGAGGAGAAACGGTTTCAGCCGGCTGGAAAGGAATTTGTGCCGCGGTAAGGATCGGGGCACCCATTTGCACGCGAAACATCCACTTTCCTTCGCTCGACTTCCCTTTTTCGAGTGTCTTCACCCCAGCGAGCGTATCGATCGCCAGCGTCCGCTTCTGCGGTTTCCGTTCAGCCAGAAGAGCGCCTGCGCAGCGAATGCCGTTTCCCGACATCTCCGCCTCACTGCCGTCGGCATTGAAAAATCGGATTCGCGCATCATGGCCTCGCACCTCGGATTTCATAACCACGATAAGGCCGTCAGCGCCGGCGCCCGTGTGGCGGTCGAGAATTCTGCGCGCGAATTGGGGAAGACCGGTGGGAAGGTCGCTCGCGAGAACAACGAGCCAATCATTTTCCAGCCCGTGATATTTGACGAAGGGGATAACTTTGGTCATGTCACATTTTACGCAGCCGGTAGATTTCAAAGCTCCCCTCGCCCCGAAATTCCCCCTGGTCTACGACTTCATAATCCTTGAATGCCTGGGGGTAAGCTTGCATGAGGCTATCGATGGCGTCGCCTTGGCCGCGGATAATCCAGTCCACCCAGTTTTGCGGCTCTGTCTGCATCTTAGCCCAGTACTTGCGATTCAGATTGCTGAGGGTATTGCGAAAATAGATACGGGCTTCCGGCATCACGCAGGGCCACTTCCCTGCCGCCACCAGGACGCGTTTGCCGTCGTAGTGGGCGCGCAGGAAGTCGATGATAGCCCGCTGTCGACGGGCACGGCAAGGGTTATTCCGGATTCCTTCCTTTACCACCAGCAGTTCACGGGGGCCCGCCGCTGTCAATACCATAAACTGCCGCCCCAGCACCGCCAGGAAAATAATAAGCAGGGCCAGGCGGAGCTTCTTCCCCAAATGCGGGGACAATACGAACGATGGGAAAAGGGCGACCGCCGCGATCATTTCCACACCATACCGAAGGTTGTAATGCGTAAAGGGAAAAAGCGTCGGCACATACAAGGGGACGGCGGCATGCGCCAAAGCCTGAATATAGAAGGGCAGCGGAACAATGAACAGCACGGCAACGGCGCCGCGCCGGGATTCGCGCATGCTTACACACCACGCCACCAGACCCAGCACCGCTAACTCCAGGGCCCAGACGCCGATGACAAGCTTCAGGTCCTCAAGGTAATATCGCGTGGATAGAAGCAGGCTGCCATCGGTGGGATAAGGGAACGCGGTCGTCGCCAGTTGATGGGCGTAAATATCTTTCGCTGAGCCTGGGCCGTTGTAGAATTCGATGGGATTCTTGAAGCGATAGGCATTGTGAATGAGCCACAAGAGGGGCCCGGCGCCAGCGACGCCCGCGAAAAAAGCCGTGCGCAGAAAGCGCTGCCTCCATGGGTACGGACGAATCAGGAATACCAACAGCGTGGCAAAAGGCAGAACGTTCCAACCTTCATAGCGAGTCAGCGTCCCCAGGAACGCGGCTGCGGCTGCGCCCGCCAGCGATTTCCACGAGCCCGATAGCGAATAGCGGAAGAGCGCGTAGGCAACCAGCACCGACCACAAAAGCGCAAGCGGCTCCGTCAGCGGCGTGCTCGCAAGGTAGAGAAAGTTTGGGCAAAGGACGGCTCCGGCCACCGCCACAAGCCCTGCCGCCAGGTTGCGATTGATTTCCGCACCTAGACGAAAGAGGAGGTAAGCGGTCAACGCGAACGCCGCGGAGGAAACCAAGCTCCCGGCCAAGCCTGAGCGCCAAAGAAAATCGTTGACGGCAAGAGGTGCGCAAGTCAGATGGTAAAGCGGCAACCAGACCGTGCCGATTTCCTCATAGCCTGGAGTAATGGAATCAAAGATCCGCCGGGCGCCCTCGATGTGGGCCAACCCGTCGCCATAAAGGTTGGTTAGGCCGCGGGCGTAGAAAAAACGCAGGCTGGCGGAGGTGATTCCCAGGATCAGAACAGCGACAGCGGCGTGGGCCGGAGCAGGAATATGCCACAGCTCATGCTGGGGTGCGTGGGATTCGACGGCAGAATCATGCATCAAAATGTGTCATGTTCTTGATTTCGCGGTAACGCGATTCAATTTCGGCCGGCGTCAAGCGCAGAAGGCGGCCCACACCGAATTCCTCCACCGCAAAACTTCCCATGACCGATCCATACACAGCAGCGCGGCGCAGGTTGGCATCCGACAGATCACCGGTACGCGCCAGATGACCCATGAACCCACCGGCAAAGGTGTCGCCCGCACCGGTGGGATCGAACACCTCGTCCAGAGGGAAAGCTGGAACCGTGAATATCGACTTCGGGCCAAAAACCGTGGCGCCATGCTCGCCTCGCTTGACCACCACCACGCGCGGGCCGAGCTTCTGAATGATTCCGGCGGCCTTCTTCAAATTACCTTGCTTGGAAAGCATCCGCGCTTCCCCTTCGTTAATCAGCAGGATTTCCACCGTCGCCAGAACCTTGGCCAATTCTTCCGGCATGCCGTGGATCCAGTAATTCATGGTGTCGAGAGCGGTGGCGCGAAGATTGGGAAGCGCGCGCCGAACGCTAAGCTGCAACGTCGGGACGATGTTGCCGAGAAAAAGAAACTGGCTGTCGAGGTAGGCGGCAGGAATCTTGGGGACGAAGCTTTCGAACACGTTGAGTTGCGTGTCGAGCGTGCGGGCCTGATCCATGTCACCGGTATATTCGCCCTTCCAGCGGAAGGTCCGGCCGGGGACCTGTTCTACGCCCCTTGTGTCGATGGAGCGTTCGCGGAAAACCCGGAAGTGTTGCTCCCCAAAGTCTTCGCCGACCACCGCCACCACGGAAACCGAAGTGAACCAGCTTGCGGTGACGGAAAAAAACGTCGCTGAGCCCCCGAGGATTTCCTCCGCCTTGCCGTATGGGGTGAGAATTGAATCAAAGGCAATTGAACCAACCGCCAGTAGTGACATAGGGGTACTTTCAACCTCGCGCGAGTGGATTGGCCGGCAGTGTTTATTTCAGATACTTGCCGACCAGCAGGGCTAGCTTTTTCTTGGTCGCGGCAGGGATCCTCTTGCGATCGGTGAGGATTGCGTGGGCAAGCGCCGAACCGCATTTGCAATTCCGCGCCTGAGGAAGCGAGCGCACCGCGTACCGCACGATCTTTTGGGAATTTTCCACGTTACGCGAGAGATAGTCAAGGACCTGGGTAACGGTGACGGCATCGTGATCGGGATGCCAGCAATCGTAGTCCGTGACCATGGCCAGCACGGCGTAGCACATTTCCGCCTCGCGCGCCAACTTGGCTTCCTGAAGGCTGGTCATTCCGATGATGTCCATCCCCCATGACCGGTAAAGGTTCGATTCCGCCTTGGTGGAAAACGCCGGGCCTTCCATGCAAAGGTATGTCCCACCCTTGTGAAACGCCACGTCAATGGCGGCGCATCCTTCCGCGAGCGCATCGACAACCGTGTGACAAACGGGCGTATCAAACCCGACGTGCGCCACCAGACCGCCGCCGAAAAACGTGGAGATGCGCTGGCGGGTGCGGTCAACGAACTGGGTGGGCAGAGCCATGTCCGTCGGGCGGAAATCCTCCCGCAGCGAGCCCACAGCACTCATCGAGATAATTCGTTCCACACCCAGCTTTTTGAATCCGTAGATGTTGGCGCGAAAGTTGAGCTCCGATGGGCTGATCACATGGCCGCGCCCATGGCGGGCAAGGAACGCAACCGGCCGCCCCTCGAGCGTGCCGACAATGTATGCGTCCGAAGGTTTTCCGAAGGGGGTGGTAATGCGTACTTCGCGAGCTTTCTCCAAACCCGGCATCCTGTAAAGACCGCTGCCACCGATCACTCCAATCTGTGCTTTGGCCAAACTTCCTCCTATGCCCTCACCCAGGGCAATTCCGAAAAGCTACTCCACTGGTTGCGATGCAATCTTGCCCTCAATGTTTACCAAGCGCGCCCACGGAACGCAAGGGTCATGGGTGAAAACTACGAGCGCATTGGCGTCAGCCAGCTCGGGCAAGAGACGTTTCTTGTTGGCAAGCGTCTCCAGGGGATAAAGATCGAAACTGGTCATCCAGGGATAGGCGAGATGGGAATTTGTGGGTACAAGATCCGAGGGATAGTATGCCGTGTCGCCTTCCGATTCTACCCGTACGCATTGCATAAACCGCGTGTGACCAGCACCAACCTCCACCCGCACGCCGGGGACGATTTCCCCGTCCCCGTCCAAAAGCTCGGTTTGCGGTTCCGCGGCAGAAAAGAAATGCTCCAAGTAGCTGGCGCGATTGCGCTCCGTGGGATGGTGAGCATCTTCCCATTCGCCGCGCTGCACAAAATACCGCGCACGAGGAAAAGTCGGCACGAGGTTTCCATCCTCGCGCCGAAGATTCCACCCGCAATGGTCGAAATGCAAGTGCGTATTAATGACGATGTCGATGTCCTCGGGTTTCAGGTGCAACTTCTGGAGTTCTCCCGGGAGCGTCCGAGTGCGATCAACCCCATAAATCTCGTTGAATTTTGCGTCGAATTTATCTCCGATCCCGGTCTCCACCAGAATGTTCTGTCGGCCCGTCTGAATCAGCAGGCAAGTCAGGCCGAGCCGGATGCGGTTGCGCGAGTCGGCGGGGATTCTCTTCTCCCAAAGTGCCTTCGGAACAACGGAAAACATCTGGCCGCCATCGAGCAGGAAGCTTCCATCGGAAATGATATGGAGGTCAAAGTTTCCCAGTTTCATGATTCCTCAATCAATTCGATCAGGACGCCACATGTACTCGAGGGATGAACGAAAGCGATTCGCTCGTTGCCGGCGCCCACCCGGGGTTCGCGATCAATTAGGCGCACACCGTCGCTCTCTAACTTCCGCAGCACTTCGGGCAAATCGGGAACGGTGAGAGCCAGGTGGTGGATTCCTGGTCCGCGCTTGGCGATAAACCGGGCGATGGGGGAATCACTTTCTGTGCTCTCCAGCAGTTCCAGGCGGCACTCGCCAAGGTCGAAGGATGCTACGCGTGCCTTCTGGTCGGCGACGCTCTCTTCCGCATCAGGGGCCTTCCCCACCAGCCTTTGAAACAAGGGTACGGCCTGGGCAAGTGATTCCACGGCAACGCCCAGGTGATGGATCTTAATCTCCCCGGCACGCAAACGAAACACCGAGGGGGAGCTAACGGTTGCCGGCAGCAGCGCAGCGATGATTTCGTCTACGACGCCGTGCGGATCGCGATGGTGTGAGAGCAGATCAGTGACTCGCCGGTCAAAGGATCCGTCACTGCGCGGTCCTGAAACGGCCCTTTCAAAAAGCGTTTGTCGCAGCAAATCGAAAAGGCGGGAGCGCCAATGCTCCCTGCGTCGGCGCCCCTTGACCTCGCCTTTTTCGCTGAAGGCGTGAAACTGATCAATCACCTTGAGTAAGTCCGCTATGCCTTGCCCCGTGGTGGCAACGGTTTTGACAATGGGAGGGGGCCATCCATCAGGGCGAGAAGCCAGGGGAAGCATCGCGGTGACTTCTTGCGCGACGCGGTCGGCCTCGGGGCGGTCCGCTTTGTTGATGACATACAAATCGGCGATTTCCATCACTCCGGCTTTAAAGGTTTGAATGTCATCGCCCAGACCTGGAACCAAAAGGAGAACCGTCATGTCCGCAAGGCGCGCGACTTCCACTTCATCCTGCCCTACCCCCACGGTCTCGATCAAAATAGTTTCGCAACCCGCGGCATCGAGAATGGTGACCGCATCCTGAGTGGTGGGAGCGAGACCCCCGAGTTGCCCCCGCGTTGCCATGCTGCGGATATAGACGCCCGGGTCATTGGCAAGGCTTTGCATGCGTACGCGGTCGCCCAGGATTGCACCACCCGAATAGGGGCTGGTGGGATCAACCGCAAGAATTCCAACGCGTCCACCGCAGCGGCGATACTCGATGGCGAGTTTTTCGACCAGTGTGCTTTTCCCCGCCCCCGGCGAGCCCGTAATCCCGATCACCCATGCGCGTCCTGCCCTTGGGAACAGCTCGCGCAGCAACGGAACCGCCGCGGGGTCCCGATTCTCTATAAACGAAATGGCTCGGGCGATGGCGCGCCGGTCGCCAGCAACTATCTTTTCCACGAGGTCGTGATCTGTCTCCGGCATGGCAAACATTCAGCCGCAGGAGCCAAAGCCCAGCCGCTGAGAATCAGTGAGGGTACTTGTCGCAAACCGAAATGTGTCACTGGCAAAGGGGAAATAACCTGCGGTAAACGTCGAACCACAAATTCCGCCTTATCTGCCCATAACTCAGGCTATAACACAACCTGGAGGCCGTCAAGAAAACGGTTCAGTTCGCGTCGCTCATCTCGCAATCGTGTTAAGCTAAGGCGCGTGGTTGGGCTTTGCGAGGAACTTCCTTCTGGGAGCATCGCGACGTCCCCATCTGGCACGGACTCTTAAGGGTTCGAATTTAATTGAAGATGATCAAACACCCAAACTGGTGTCTGGCTTTGGCAATGGCTCTAGGCGTGGCATTGGCACGGGAGCGCGAGCCGGAAACTGCGAAGGTTGCCATCCAAGCCGGCCGAGCAGGGTGCCAGGTGGATGTGGACGCAGATGCTGCGCGTGCGACGGATGCCACGGGAAAGCTCACCATCCCGAATGTCGATCCCGGTGACCATTACATCCACGTGCGCTGCCCCGGCATGCCTGAAGCGGCCTTCTTTGTCTCGCCAAGAGCCAACGAAGTGGCACAGATCGGCCCGATCCAAAACGCGCCACCTTCACCGGCTGAGAGCAATCCAACCGCCCTTGCTGAGGACAAAACCCAATTGCGCCGGTTGGTGCAGCAAGCTGTCCAATTACGTCAACAAGCCCGGCTTGACGAAGCGGTCGCCGCTCTTCGGGAAGCCACGAAGCTGGATCCGGAGAATGCCGATCTGCACCGAGAATTGGGCATCACCTTTTTGTTGGCTAAAGAATGGAAGCGCGCCCGGGTGGAAATGATCGAAGCTATCCGGCATGATCAAACTGACGCCGACGCCCACAACGGCCTCGGCTACGCGCTGGAAAAGCTTGGGGATATTGACGGCGCGGTGAAGGAGTATCGCATCGCTACCCACCTTGAACCTGATGACCCATCCTACCGCACGCACTACTTCGAAGCGCTCGTGAAGATTCAAACGCGCCAGGAAACCAAGAAATGAAGCGGGTATGGTTCCGCCGGGCCACCGCCGACTCCGTCCCGATGCCACTCTCCAGGATGCAAGACCGGGAGATGGCCCTCCCCTCTCAGGACGCCGCTGCTCTCCGCGGGGCCACAACCTCACGGAGGACATGCAGGGCGCGTTCGCATCCTGCCCGGTCCACATCCAGGTGGGTAACCATGCGAATGCTTTGCGCATTCGTAGCGTTTGCCAGGACGCCGTGCGCCGCCAGCAGCTTCGAGATTTCATAACCTGTCAGGCCCGTCCCGGAGACGTCAAAAAACAAGATATTGGTGACTACCTTGGCGGGGTCAATCTTGATTCCCGAAATCTGCGCCAGCTCCTTGGCAAGAAACTTGGCATTCGCATGGTCGATATGGAGCCGCTTGGGGCTCTCCTCCAGCGCAATCAGGCCGGCGGCCGCTAACACGCCGGCTTGACGCATCCCCCCGCCAAGCATCTTCCGGACGATTCGCGCCTCCTCGATGAATTCCTTGTTGCCAACAAGCATGGATCCGACCGGCGCGCCCAGTCCCTTCGAAAGGCAGAACATTATCGAGTCGAAATTCTTCGTGAGTTCCACAACAGGCTTCCCCAGGGCCACTCCGGCGTTAAAAATTCGCGCGCCATCGAGATGGACGGGCAGCCCGGCTGAGTGGGCGTGCTCAATGATGTCATTCGAAATCGCAACCGGATAAACCGCGCCGCCCGCCAAGTTCGACGAGTTCTCAAGTTCGATCAATCCCGTACGAGCACGATGATCGTTCCGGCGGCGAACGTGCGGAGCAATCAAGTCCCAGGTCAGGATTCCGTCTTCGGCGTGAACGGTGCGCGGTACGACCCCGGAAAACGCCGTGACCATCCCCATTTCAAAATTGTATATATGGCAGCGGTCCTCGCAAATGACCTCTTGGCCATGGCGGGTCAGAACTTTGATCGCTGTCTGGTTACCCATGGTCCCGGAGACGACGTAGAGACCCGCTTCACGACCGAAGATTTCTGCCGCCCGCTCCTGGAGGCGGTTGACTGTTGGATCCTCGCGATAGACATCATCCCCTACCTCGGCGTCGTGCATTGCCTTTCGCATTGCCGCCGAAGGTTTGGTTACGGTATCGCTTCGTAAATCTACAAAAGGTCCTAGCATGACTTCTCATCCTCCGAAGATTATGAATGGTTCCGGCGTATTATAGCGGGTGTCGCAAACTGCCGGTCTGAATACCCTACACGGAAACGAATTCCTGGAAAATCTCATTTGAAACGAGGTAGGCGTGGCGAGCTAAACAAACCCGATTCCCTTGGCTAATCAACCAACCCTCATGTGAGAGATTTCGAATCCTATCTTCCCAACGCTCAAGATAGCTTGCCCCCCAGCGCTCCCTTGCCGGATTCAAATCGACGCCCTCCACTTGCCGCAGACCAAGGAAGAAAAACTCTTCCACCTGTTCTTCGGTCGTCAGGAGGTGAAACTCCTCGATGGGTGGCTGCCCTGCGCCCAGTTTCGTGAGGTAACCCTGCACATCCACCTGATTCGACCACCGCCGTACTCCGTCAAAGGAATGTGCCCCCGCACCAAGGCCCACATAGGGCTTAAGCTGCCAATACTTTCGATTGTGGCGCGACTCAAAAGCCGGGCGGGCGAAGTTGGAAATCTCGTATTGGGCGTAGCCTTCGCTCGCAAGGAATGCGCATCCGGATTCGTAGGCGTCAGCCATGAAATCGTCACCGGGAACGGTCGCCGCATGATACCGATTTCCGCCATGCACTACTTCCCTTCCAAGCCGGCTCTTTTCATCAGCCTCGAAAAGATAAAGCGACACATGCTCCGGCCGCAGATCCACCGCGGCCTCCAGGCTGCGACGAAACGACGCCTCCGTCTGATGGGACAGTCCGGCAATCAAATCCAGGCTGATATTCTGAAAACCGGCGCGCCGTGCCTGGTGCACAAGCCCCCTAGTCTCATCAGCAGAGTGCAGGCGGCCGACAGCACCGAGCTCCCGGTCGTCGAATGTTTGCGCTCCGATACTCAGGCGATTCACACCAAGCTCGCGAAGAGCTTTAAGCAAGTTGGAGTCTGCCGACCCGGGTGTCGTTTCCAGGGTGAATTCGACGTCCTCGCTCAAGCTAAGACCATCCCGCAAATCGCGTAGGACAACACCAAGGCGCTCTTCCCCGAGCAATGTGGGAGTGCCTCCGCCAATGTAAATCGAATCGACAGGATGTAAAAGGACATCCGGTGGAATGGCGTGCAAGGCAAAGAAACTTCGCCAGCATTCCAATTCCCGCCGGAGGCCGCGCGTGTACTGATCGAAAATACTCTCCCGCTCCACGCGTGAGTTGAAATTGCAGAAGCTGCACTTTGACGCGCAAAATGGGACCTGGATGTAGATGCCGAGGGTTGACATTTCAGATCTTGAAGCGGCACTCAATTTGGTACGGCCCCGGGGGAGCAATTGCTGGATGGGGCCACCTTCAATCTGACACCACTTTGATTCGTAGCTCGCGGCGCCGCGGGCCATCAAAATCGCACAGAAAGATTCCTTGCCACCGTCCGAGAACCAGCCGGCCACCTTCAACGAGCAGCGATTTAGAATTGCCAATCACCGCCGCCTTCAGGTGTGCGTCGCAATTGCCATCATTGTGGTGATAATTGTTGTCTCGTGGCGCCAATAACTTGAGGAACTGGTCGAGATCCTTGCGCAGAGCAGGATCGTCATTTTCGTTGATCAGAATCGCCGCCGTGGTGTGGGGAACGAAGAGAAAACAAACTCCGCTTTGCGTCCCCGATTCGGTCACGATCTTTTGCACAAGGTCCGTGATGTCCTTGAAATCAACCCGCGCGTGAGTCTCAACGTAAGCAGTTTGCAGCGGGGCCCTCGGCCGCTGAGGGAGAAGTACCTTGCCAAGTTCAAGTGATGCCATAAGTCCTCGCGTATTAAACCACTGCGGGAGGTTGCACATGTTCGACGGGCTTTAAGGTGTGGCGTGCGCTTTATGCAGGGCCTCCACCAAGGCGGCTGGCGCGGGAGGATACACAGCAACGACGGGCACGGTCTTCTTGACCAACTCCGCTGTGCGCTGCACGTTCAACCTTTCAAACAAAAATGCGAATTTCTTTTCCAAGTCTTCTCCGATCATGTTCCGCACGTCGGAAGTAAGCTCCCAAAATGTTCTCTTGAAGGGGCCGAAAGCCTTTTTCCGCGTTTTGTAAATAAACTGCTCTTCGCTATCACCGGGCTTCTTATCATCGGCACAGGTCTTTCGCAGAAACTTGTAAATGTCGTTCTTGAGGTCGGGCGGGAATGCAGGGTTCTCATAAATCAGGTTCTGGAACTCCGTCGCCAAGTGCACTTCCGCAGCGTCGCACTCCGCGAACTTGTGAAAGGCGTCCGACGGCAGAGTGGAGGCACCATGCTGGACAGCTCCGGCCATACCGTAATGGTCGCGGGCGGCCGCCGAAAGCTTCTTCAAGGCCTCGAAATCGATGGCGACCTGGGCCACCGTTCCATCCGGAAGCACCACGCCACCGTGCGTTGTCCCGGTCTGGACGCTGATCTTGGAAAGCCCTTTCCTTTTGCCAGCGTGTTTTGAGAGCGCGGCGAGGAAGCCGTCCATGTATCCCGCCAACTCCTCAAGCGTGGAATTCTGTTTTCCCACCTCCCCGATTTCGCCCCCCAAAGAAATGGTGATCGCCTGAGGCTCGATCGAGCGCACGTAAGCAGCCAGCTTTGCACTGTTTTCAAAATTTGCACGCTGTTGCTCACGCACCCCAGGCTTGCTCAAATCGACGAGTGTCGAGGTATCGATGTCGATGTTGTAATACCCCGCCAAAATCGATTCTTGGGCGAAGTCACGAATTCCCTGTAGTTCTGCCTCGGGGTCTTTCGCAAATTTGTTAGCATTGGCCTGGTAATGGTCGCCCTGAAGAAAGATCGGGCCTTCGTAGCCTTCCTTCAATGCCGCGGCCACGATGACGGCCGCATACTCGGACGGCTTTTGATCAGTATAGTTACTCTCACTGCGCGAAAGTTCAAAAATGAATGCGCCCGTCTTCAAATGCAGGGCGGCCCGGAAAACCGCTCGGGCTACATCATAACTCAGGCCGCGGATGTTGATGGCCGGCACCGTAAAGCCACCGATTTCATTTCTTCCCCGCGCTTCATAAACACCTTGAATCGATGATGGAATGACGCCCAACTCCAGGCCGGCCCGCCGGATAATCCAGCGGGCGGTATTGCGGACTTCGTCACTTTCCCCGAAAACCGCGTTCCACACTAACAAATCCAGTGTCTGTGAAATGAACTTCTGCGGGTTCTTAAGGACGATACCACCACTGTCCGAAATCTCGTAAATGGCACGATCTCGAATGGTTAGGTCAAGCGCGGAACGAGCATTCATGTTGGCCCCTCTGGCTAAGCTCACGCCATCAGTTGCAGCTTTGGATTATACCAGACCATGGAAACACGAGATTCGAAACGTGTAAGCCCGGGGATTCTCGGGCAGGCCCTTATTCGAGGCACCTCTGAAAATGGTTGTGAGGATGTCAATACAGAAGGGTTTGATGATCCGAGCAGCGGACTTGAATCTGCGCGAGCAACCGGTCAAGCAAATCGTAGCCGACTCGACCCAGGAAATACGCCCCACCCACGCGACGTTCCTGTAAATCCTTGTGGGGAGTGAGGAATCGAGACAGGGCCTGCACATGACGAACGAGCAAATCGGAGCGACCGAGCGCGGCCCGGGTCAGCTTTCCCCGCAGCCGCTCCATTTGGTACTTCATCTTCTCTTTCGTGTGTTGGAGTGAATCGAGCAAGGTTGGGTCGAGCTTTTCGATATCGCCTTGGAGACGGGTTAAGAGTTGCTCCAACTCGCGTTCGCTTTGATCGTAACGCTCTGACCAACCCTCAGCGTATCCGGTTGCTGCGATTTTCTGGCTTAGGTGCTCGTCGCCCTGCCACACATCTTCCAAGCCCAGCTTGTACTTTTCCATTAAACGGTCGGTTCGCGAGTCTATTAACGTGAAAGCCGCCCGCGGAAACACCACGGGTTGCGGGCGGCCCAACGCCTCATAAAGAGACTTCGCCTGGCCGAGATAGGCCAACTCGGAAGGCCCGGCCACATAAGCCAGCGTGGGCAGAAGCAAATCCTGCACCAATGGGCGCAAGAGAACGTTGGGGGAGAAGTCCAATGGCCGTTCAGCGATTAAGGATTGAAGCTTGGATAATGATATCTCCTCGCTCCCATCAAGGAAGAACCTGCCATCCCTTTGATGCAGCGCTATCCTGTCACCATGTCTGGCCACAAAGACCAGCGTTGAGTCCTCCACCACGTGAACTTGGGCGTGATAGCCGCGCTGCACCAATGCATGAGAGTTTTCCAAAACGCCGGCGCGAAATTCCGCTGCCTTTCCCAGGGCTTGCTGATAAACCCCGGAGCTAAGCCGGCGCACTGATTCATCCAACGGGTCCAGTAGAATTACGCCCCAACGACCGAAAAGGCGTGTCAGAAATCTCGCGAAGCTCCTTCCCCAGGTTGCGCCGGGCACATAACATTCTCGCAGATCTTGCAGAAGCCGGGCGCGTGACTCTCCTTCCGGCAGAACTGCTTCCATTTGGTCAAGCGCCGCGGAAACTTCCGCCGTGTGCCGGACTTCGCCCACGGGTGAGCGCGGTGAAGGACGGTCACCGGAATCATGAAGCGGGACGAGATTGTACTCGTCGTCGAAGGTTGCTCCCTGCGCAACCTCGTCTAAATCATGGTCCTCCGTGGCCAGCCAAAACACCGGGACACAAGGATAGCCCTGCTCGGAAAGAGACTGCGCAAGTCGCACTGTCGTGAGTGCCTTGTAAAGAGTAAATGCCGGACCCGAAAACAGCCCGACTTGCTGACCCGTCACAATGGCAAAGGTCCCCGATTCGCTTAGCCTTTGTATGTTCGCCAATGTCGGCTCCGAACAACCAAAAGCCCGATTCTGACGTGTAAGGATCTCGGCAATCTCGGCGCGGCCAAACGCTAGTTTGCTCATCTGATCTGCGACCGCCCGATAGCTTCGGGGATCGTATGGTGAGCCGTTATAGAAGTGGCTGACCCTGTCGAAGTGGTAGAGATAGTCCGTTAACAGGGCGCTTGAGTGAGGAACGTGCGTATATGGGATACAGGTCGCGGTCATGAGAAATGATTATCCTACACGGTCTTTCTATCGGCGGCAACAGATCAGCATTTAATCGCGGAAGTTTCGCCACCGGTTTGAGCACACGTGGGCTCTTGATCCAGATTTATTAGATGAGTGATCCTCGACAGAGTTACGGAGATAAATGCTTAAGAGATGAGGCGTAGGTACACTTACTGAAGGGGCGCCGCGCCACTTGCCCCCCAAATGATGAATCCCTCATTAAACCCGAGCCGATTTTGACCCCCAGTTAGGTCAAGCGCATGGAGGGGCGCCCCATGGGGGTAGATTGAGGGGGCGCCTTGCCCGCGCCATTGGTCGGCTGCCGCGATTCTACTTGCCATTGATCACCGGACTTCCGCAAAACGTACCGCTGACGAATGACTAACTCGGTCACATTCGGGCTCTGGAACCTAACATAGGCCTCCGCCGTGTCGTCGTGGAATTTAACCTCTTCAACCTCTAAGTCCATGTTGCTGAAGACGCCCTGCGGTAAGTTTCGCACATGATCCTTGATGGCCGGCGGAATCGCCAATGTGGCGGAAAGGTTCTGTGCCGTTACCGCCATGTTCTGGAGGATAGGCTGGCCAGCACGATATGGTTTGAAGGATTCCAGAGGTCGGCGCGTTGGGGAAGGAGAAGACTTCGGCGGGGGCGTCGGCTTCTTGGAGGGGACCGGTGCAGAAGCGCTGGGCGTTCTCCTCGGCGCCCGCAGAAAGGCGTCCAACTCCTCCTCAATCTGGGCGATACCATTCTCGTGACGATTCCGAGCTTTCTGTATCCGCCAATCCACAACCGGCTGAACGAGATATCCTCCGACGGCGAGCAGGGGTTTCCAAGGTAGCAGAATAACGATCACCACCAGTGCACATCCCCAAAAACCATAGAGCGCCAGCACGCTGACTATAACTGCTTGCAGAGCAATGCGGATTTCCGCCTCATTTGTAATCATTTTCTCCTCACATCGTAAACGCCATTGCGCCAGCCATGACGACTATCTTCGGTCTGCCAGTTTTAGACCGGCAGAGGTGATCGCCTTGAACAGTCCCCTGCCCTGGTTCTAGAGAGCTTTACCGGCTTCAATCAACATCCGAAAACTCGGCAACCGGTGGCCGATCCGTCCCGCGACTGGGTAAGTCTTGCCGGACCTTGGCTGTTAAGTCCTGTCCAGGCAAGCTGACCACGAGGGTATATGCAAACCGCTTGCCATCCCCGCGTCCCAAGTCGTGGAACTTCGACCGATTCGCGGCACAGATTTTCGGCATTGGGGTAAACATGGCTACACGCGAATACAATGTTGCAGGAGGAATAAGACGTTTCTAAATCTGCCGTCCTGCGATGGGTCTTATGAACTGGCGCGAACGTGACCTCTTCAGAACAACGTGTAGATGTAAGGTGCGTTTAGCTCTGCGGCACCAATAAGAATGACCAGAAATGACAGCGCCACAATGAAAAGAGCGGCCAAGTCACGCGGTTGGCAAGGCAGTATCCAGTGATATCCAGAATCAGAATCCATCCGGAATAAGATCGCCCCCGCTTAGACGGCCAGCCCGGCATTCGCCTCGCGCAGGGCCGCCGCAATTTGCTTCTTTACCTGCACGGAAGTGGGAAGCAGTGGAAGCCGCGGGATTCCCCCGTGATAACCGCACAGGTCTAACGCGGCCTTGATCCCCGCCACTCCATAAGGAATTGCGATTTTCTGACCCAGCGGCAAGAGGCGTTCCTGCAAGCTGCGCGCCTCCTCGGGATGGCGGTGGAGGAACGATTGGTAGAGGCCAACGCAGAGCGATGGGACAAAGTTGGCCACGCCCAGCACACCCCCAACTGCACCGTCGCATAAGGCGTCGTAAAATATGGATGGCGCACCCACCAGCACACGAAACCCCGGGCTAACCTTGGATAGAACCGCGCGCACAAAATCCAGCATGCCGGAGCTCTCTTTAAGCCCCACCACATTCGGCAGGCGCGAAAGCTGGGCAATCGTCTCCGGGGCGACCTCCAAACCCGTGAATTGTGGAATGGAATAGATCAACACCGGCCGCTTGACCCCAGCGCCCACCGCGCGGTAATGGGCCACCAGGGCGGCGGCATCCATTCGCGGTTTGTAGTAGTTCGGCGTGAGCACCAGAAGGGCATCAGCTCCGCGCGCCACGGCTTCACGGCTTAGCTTCAGCGTGGCACTGGTGCTTTCTAAACCCGTGCCCACCAGGAGGATTTCGGGCGGCTTTACGATTTCCCGCGCAACCTCGATGAGGCGCAGGCGCTCGCTGTCCGCAAGGTACGGCGCCTCGCCCGTCGAACCCGCCACCAAGATTCCAGAGAGCCCTATTCCGGCGATCCGACCCAGATTCTCGCGGAAGTGACCCTCATCTACGTCACCTCGTCGGTTGAAGGGCGTGACAACAGGGCAAAAGACGCCTTTGAGATTCTTGATGATTTGATTTCGCTTCATGGTCATGTCCGAGCCCCCGCTTGTTGGCGCTTATGGAGATTTTGCAAACTCTCCACGTGCGTTTGACCTTCCTGAAGAGCGCGAATTCCCTGGATCGCGGCGTCGGCTGCGGAAAGCGTGGTGATACAGGTCACACCGTGTTGCACGGCCGCGCGCCGGATGGCTTTGTCGTCGAATCGCGACTTGCGCCCCAGAGGCGTGTTGATAATCAGATCGATCTCGGCACTCTTAATGCGGTCCACGACGTTGGGCCGGCCCTCGTTGACCTTAAAGACCTTTTCCACCTTGATGCCAGCGGTGCGCAGAGCGACCGCCGTGCCCCGAGTGGCGGTCAGCGTGAAACCTAGGCTCTCCAAGTGGCGCGCGATGTGGAGCACCCCCGGCTTGTCATGGTCGTTCACAGAAATGAAAACGCGCCCCTTTGTGGGAATCCGCTGGCGCGCTCCCAGTTGGGCCTTCGCAAACGCCAATCCGAAGCTGTCCGCAACGCCCATGACCTCGCCAGTGGATTTCATCTCCGGTCCGAGAATGGTGTCCACACCCGGCAGTTTTTGGAAGGGGAAGACCGGCGATTTTACGAAGGAATGGCTGACGGGTAGCTCCGGGGGCAGTCCGAATTCGGCGAGCTTGCGGCCCACCATCAGGCGCGACGCAATCTTGGCGAGTGGGAAACCCGTCGCTTTGCTCACATAAGGTACCGTGCGAGAGGCGCGCGGGTTCACTTCCAACACATAAACCTTGCCATTTTGAATGGCATACTGCACGTTCATCAGGCCCACAACTTGGAGCTCCAGCGCCAGCCGAACCGTATAATCACGCAGAGTCTGCCGCTGATTTTCCGGGATGCTCACAGAAGGCAGCACGCAGGAACTGTCGCCGGAGTGAATCCCGGCCTCCTCGATGTGTTGCATGATTCCCGCCACGACCACGTCGGTGCCATCTGCGAGCGCATCCACGTCAACTTCGGTGGCATTCTCAAGAAAGCGATCAACTAGGACAGGAAAGGCTCGTTGGAGTTCTTCCGCCCGAAGTACGTATTCGCGCAACGTGGCCTCATCGTAGGCGATCACCATCGCCCGGCCCCCCAGCACGTAGGAAGGCCGCACCAGCACCGGATAGCCGATGCGCCGGGCAATCGCCAGCGCTTCTTCGACATTCATCGCCGCGCCGTTTTCTGGCTGTGGGATTCCCAGGTCCGCGAGCAGCTTGCCGAAGCGTTTGCGGTCTTCCGCCAAGTCAATGGACTCCGGCGAAGTCCCCACAATGGGCACGCCCGCCGCCTTGAGCTGGCGGGCCAGGTTCAGGGGGGTCTGTCCGCCGAACTGCACGATGACGCCCGTGGGCTTTTCCTCTTCCACAATCGCCATGACGTCTTCAAAGGTCAGAGGCTCAAAGTAGAGGCGATCGGAAGTGTCGTAATCCGTCGAGACTGTCTCCGGATTGCAATTCACCATGATCGTCTCGTAACCCTCTTCCTTGAGGGCGTACGAGGCATGGACACAGCAATAATCGAACTCGATCCCCTGCCCTATGCGGTTGGGGCCGCTGCCCAGAATCATAATCTTGCGGCGCGTGGTGGGCTCAGCCTCATTTTCATCCTCGTAAGTCGAATAGAGGTAGGGTGTAAAGGATTCGAATTCCGCCGCGCACGTATCCACGCGTTTGAAAACGGGCCGCAAGCTAAGCGCCCTGCGGCGCTGCCGCACTTCCTCAGCGCTCTTCCCCCAGATTTCCCCGAGGTAAGGATCGGAAAATCCGTATTGCTTGGCGAGATACAAAACGCTGGTAGGAACGTTTCCCAGCGTGAAGCGCTTGAGCTCGCCTTTTAGCTCAAGAATCTGTTGGAGCTGATTCAAAAACCATGGGTCAATGCGCGTAATTTCGTACAACAATTCGGGGCTGTACCCGATCTCGAAGGCATGTAGGAGGTCCCAAAGCCGCTCGGGGTGAGGAATCGCCAGGCGCCGCTCCAACTCGGCGGGATCCGACGGCGAAGTGGGTGTTTTGCGGCCCGTTTCGAGCGAGCGGATTCCCTTCATCAAGGCTTCCTTGAACGTGCGCCCGATCGCCATGACTTCGCCCACTGACTTCATCTGCGGCCCCAGAGTGTGGTCGGAGTCCGGGAATTTCTCCTGCGCCCACTTGGGAATCTTGGCGACCACGTAATCGATAGTGGGCTCAAAGCAAGAAGGGGTCTTCTTAGTAATGTCATTGGGGATTTCATCCAGCGTATAGCCCACTGCAAGTCGCGCGGCGATCTTGGCAATCGGGAAGCCCGTGGCCTTCGACGCCAGCGCCGAGCTGCGCGAAACGCGCGGATTCATTTCAATGACCACCATGCGGCCCGTTTCCGGGCTGACGGCGAATTGGATGTTCGAACCGCCCGTCTCCACCCCCACCGCGCGGATGACCTTGAACGCCGCATCGCGCATGAGCTGATATTCCTTGTCGGTCAGCGTTTGCGCGGGCGCCACGGTGATGGAATCGCCGGTGTGGACACCCATGGGATCAAAGTTCTCAATTGAGCAGACCACGACGGCGTTGTCAGCGTGATCGCGCATGACCTCGAGTTCAAATTCCTTCCAGCCCACTACGGATTCTTCCACCAACACTTCGTGCACCGGGCTCAATTCAAGGCCACAACGCACCTTCTCTTCCAACTCCTCCCGGTTATAGGCCATGCCCGCCCCGGTGCCTCCCAAGGTGAATGACGGGCGGATAATCAGCGGGAAACCCATCTGGCGGGAGAACTTCAGCGCGGTTTCTACCTTGTTCGCCAGGACGCTTTTCGGCACCTCGAGGCCGACTTGCAACATGGCGTCTTTGAACCAAAGGCGGTCTTCGGCCATTTTGATGGCCTTGAGCGACGCCCCGATTAATTGCACATTGTATTTATCGAGCACACCACTTTCCGCAAGCTCGACGGAAACGTTCAGGGCCGTCTGCCCGCCGACGGTCGGCAGGAGCGCATCGGGCCGTTCCCTCGCGATGATAGCTTCAAGGTACTCGACCGTGAGAGGTTCGACGTAAGTGGCATCAGCGAATTCCGGGTCGGTCATGATGGTGGCGGGATTGGAATTCACCAGAACCACCTCGTAGCCCTCGGATTTCAAAGCCTTGCACGCTTGAGTGCCGGAATAGTCGAACTCGCACGCCTGGCCGATAATGATTGGCCCGGAACCAATGATCAGGATTTTGCGAAGGTCAGTTCTTTTTGGCATTTGGATCTAGATTTCGATATAGTGCTTCTATTCATTCGGTATCGCGATTCAAATCTGCAATATCTTAGCGTGCGCCCGCAAGGGCCGGCTATTCATCGACCCGCTGAGCTCCGTGCAGCACAGTTACGATTCGAATCTCCTCGGCCTTGAGGCGGTAGACCACGATAAAGGGTGTACCGGCGACTGCCAGCTCCCGGGTACTTTTCCTTCCTGGGCGACCAAGATAGGGGTAGTGAGCTAGCTTTTCCACCGCCGCGACAAGTCGGGTAAATATGCGGTTCGCCGCCCCAGGGTTGTCAAGCGCGATATAGTGCCAGATTTCGTGCGTCCGCTGCCTCGCCTCAGCAGCCCACACTATTCGCATGGGTTCGGCTCATCGTGGGATTTGCCGCAAACGCATTTGGGTGGCGGGAGTTCATGATCCGAGCCCAAGGAAAGCAGCCAAGGCTTCATCGCCTCGTGTGGAATATGGTGACCAGACTCGATCTCCGAAATGCCGCGCTCGATGGACTCAAGTTGCCGCTGTTGTTCCTGAACGTATACCTCGATCGCATCGGCAACGAGGTAGTTTGCGCTCCGTCCGGCAGACTTCGCGAGGCGGTTGAGTTGCCGTTTGACCGCCGGAGTTAAACGGACGCTGACAGTACTACTTCGTGTGTTAGCCATGCACACATCCTAGCGCATTGCATCTTTCTGGTCAAAGCCGTTTCCCAACCTCATTCACCTTATTCCTTAAACTCCTCCATCATCGTCACAAACCGGTCGAACAAATACGCCGAATCGTGCGGGCCGGGCGAGGCCTCGGGGTGATATTGCACGCTGAACAGCGGCATGTTTCGATGCCGTAGGCCTTCCAGCGTATCGTCGTTCAGGTTCTTGTGGGTCAGAATCACCTCACTCGCCTTCAGAGAATCGGGGTCGACGGCGAAACCGTGATTCTGCGCCGTGATTTCCACCTTGTGTGTTTCCAGGTTCATGATGGGATGATTGCCGCCGTGGTGGCCGAACTTGAGCTTGTACGTCTTCCCTCCCAGGGCAAGGCCGATGATCTGATGGCCGAGGCAGATGCCGAAAATGGGCACCCGGCCCATCATGTCGCGCACGGCCTGCGCGGCGTACTCGACAGGTTCGGGATCGCCCGGACCGTTGGAAAGGAACACCCCATCAGGACCAAGTTCCATGACCTCTGCCGCGGTTGTCATGGCGGGCACGATGGTGACGTGGCAGCCAACATCCACTAGTCTGCGCAGAATGTTCTGCTTGATGCCGTAATCATACGCGACCACGTGGAATCGCGGCTCAACGGGTGGGTGGCTCTCGCCTGCCATGATATGGCGCGAAGGCTCCTTCCAATGGTAGGGCGAGCTAACCGTAACGCGGCTCGCGAGGTCGAGCCCGACCATGCTCGGCGACGCCTTGGCTTTCGCCACCAATCCCGGTTCGTCGGTGTCAATGGTGGAGATGACTCCGCGCATGGCGCCGTGCTGGCGCAGGTGACGGACGAGCGCGCGCGTGTCGATGTGGGAAATGACGGGGATGCCGTAGTTTGCGAGGAATGCGGAAATCTCCTCTTCCGAGCGCCAATTGCTCGCCAATTCCGAAAGCTCCCGGACCACCAAACCTTCCGCGTAGGGCCGGGCGGATTCACCATCGAGCAGGTTCGTGCCGTAGTTCCCGATGTGAGGGTAGGTAAGGATTACGATCTGCCCCGAATACGAAGGATCGGTGAGGATTTCCTGGTAGCCGGAAAGAGAAGTATTGAAAACGACCTCGCCAAAACGTTCGCTGAAGGCGCCAAAGCCGCGCCCCCTAAAGATTCTTCCGTCTTCTAGGGCGAGAATCGCCTGCATCGAGTCTCCTGTGGTGGGATTAACGTCACCATTTTTTTGCTTACTTCACCCATCCCGCTTGGCTCAACGGCCAATAGACAAAAACCGCCTTGCCGTAAATGTACTGGTGATCCACCGTGCCCCAAACGCGACTGTCATTTGAGGAGCTGCGATGGTCTCCCAGCACGAAGTAATGATTCGACGCAACCCGCACCAGGGGGTAGCTTTGATCGTCGAGGTAACTGGGCGGAACATAGGGCTCGCTGAGAGGCTTACCGTTCACCAGCACGTGGCCATCGCGAATACTCACCTCGTCCCCTGGCAATCCGATCACCCGCTTGATATACGACTTGGACGTATCAAGGGGATAGCGGAAGACCACCACGTCACCCCGCTCGATGGGCCGGAATCGGTACAAGAACTTGTTGATGAAAATCCGCTCGTGATTTTCCAGGCGGGGCATCATGCTGGTGCCCTCCACCTGTACGGGCTGGTAAAGAAAGACAATGACGATGAAGGCCAATAGCACTGACAAAATAAGGTCTCGCAGCCAATAGCGAGTTTCAAAAAACCACTTGTGCGCTGCGCTCGTGTCTTTCCTTTCGTCAGACGCCGCCAATTTAATGTGCTCCTGGGCCCGCTGATTCACCGGCCTATTTTTATATCATAAATTCGCCAGATCGTACCAGGATTGAACGGCCGGGCGTGGGCCAAACCGCGTACTCAGCTTGCCATGTGATCAATCGCCGCCCCGCATTCCCCTCCCGAGCAGCCACTTTCCCGCCCGTTGCTTTTCCGCAACCGTTTGTGTACAAACAGAGTCGGGAATCGGTTCGACCCTTGCAGCTGGAATTTGGATCGGCACGAGAATGTCGGCAAACACTCATCATCCATTTACCAAGTTGGCCATATGCGCAATTCTTGCCGGATGCACCTTCCTGGCCCGCGCGCCCTTGCGGGCCCAAACTCCCGTGGCCCCGGCGCAGCCCGACATGTCCATCACCACCGAGCCGCCGGCATATTCGCCCAACCGCGGCCACTGGAATTTCGGCGCGCAGGTGGGATACTCGATGGAATACGGCTCGAATCCGCACGAGGTTTCGCATATCCAGATGCTCATCGCCCAGCCCCAGCTTGGTATCATCGTGCGGGATTTCCAGCGTTCTCTGGTGCGCCGCTTCGAGATTATCGACGAGGGGATTCTCGGCAGCGCCGCTCATCCCACCGCAGCCTACCTCGCCGGTAATGCTGTGATTTTCCGCCTCGATGGCAGGGAGCATGGCCGATGGGTGCCCTTCCTCGATGCCGGCGCCGGTGTGCAGCGCACTTCCTTGAGCAATCACGTTCCGGAAGTAAATGGATTCACCCAGTTCACGCCACAAGGGGGATTCGGCTTTCAATACTTTATTCGGCCGCAACGCGCCCTGGTGTTCGAGTGGCGAACCCTGCACATGTCAAACGCGAACCTGGTTCCTCCCAACATGGGGTTCAACAGCACTATGCTGTCGATTGGCTTCCGCTGGCTGCGCCGACCCAGATAATTTTGGATTTTCGATTTAAAGGCCAATCAGTTCTGTCCCGCCCTGGCCGCGGGTTTGTCACGGGATGGTTCTCAATCCAAAATCCAAAATCGAAAATCCAAAATCACCCAAAGATATCCCTGACTTTCTCTGCCGCGCGGCGTTCCAGGGGGTGATTATCGACGCGCACGAAGGGAGCGAGAATCTCCAGCCAGCGCTTGTGATCTCGCGACAGGCGGGTGGGGGTGACGACGAAGACCGAAATATAGAGATCGCCGTGGCCGCGGCCTTCGAGCGTTGGCATGCCTAAACCGCGCAGGCGAAAAACCGAACCGCTCTGTGTGCTCTCCGGGATGCGCAGGCGCTCCTCGCCGCGGAGCGTGGGCACAATAACATCCGCGCCCAGGGCGGCCTGCGAAATGGAAATGGGAATGGTGTAGTAGAGGTCGTTGCCGCGCCGCTCGAAGAAAGTGTGCTCGCGGATTTTCAGAATGACGTAGAGATCCCCGGGAGCACTGCCGCGCGTAGCCACGCCACCTTCGCCGGCCACTCGCAGGCGAGTACCATCATCCACGCCGGGCGGGATCCTTAAATCCAACACCCGTTCCGCGTTCACGCGGCCTTCGCCTTTGCATTGGCCGCACATGTCGTGAATCACCTGGCCCAGCCCCTGGCATTGCGGGCAGGTGCGAGTGACGGTGAAGAATCCCTGCTGATGGCGAAGTTGCCCGCGCCCGCCGCAGGTGGAGCAGATCACAGGTTTACTTCCCGGCTTGGCGCCCGTTCCATCGCAAGTATGACAGGCCTCCCACCGGGGTATCTTGATTTTGGTTTCCAAGCCCTTGGCCGCTTCTTCCAGGCTGATTTCCAGGTCGTAGCGGAGATCAATCCCACCCGCGCCACGGCTGCGTCCGCGGCCACTCCGGCCAAATACATCGCCAAAACCAAACAAGTCGCCGAAGATATCTTCGAAATCGGAGAAAATTGTGGAGTTGAAATCCGGCGCGCCGCCGCCGCCCCCCACCGCGGCGTGTCCAAAACGGTCGTAGGCCGCGCGCTTCTGGGGTTCGGCCAGGACACTATAGGCTTCCGTAATCTCCTTGAACTTCTCCTCAGATTCCTCTTTGCGGTCAGGATTGCGATCGGGATGGTGCTGCAAAGCGAGGCGGCGATAAGCGCTCTTGATCTCCTGGTCGGAGGCTTCGCGCTTTACTCCCAAGACTTCGTAATAGTCACGCTTTTGCTTCAATCCTCACCCTCAGTTGTTTGGTGATCAACCCATTCTCGCCTTACGATTCATCCGCCGGGCCTTCTCCGGAATCGCCTCCCACCGCCACCTTGACGATCGCCGGGCGCAGAAGCTTCTTCTTGAGCCTGTAGCCGCGCTGCAACTCATCCACAATCTCGTGTTCGCGGCGGCCCGGGGCATTCACGGTTTCAACCGCCTGGTGCAGGTAGGGGTCAAACAACTGGCCATCAGTATCGATCGGCGCAAGCCCGGCGCGGCCCAGCACCTCGCAAAGTTCACGGTAAATGAGTTCCAGACCCTGGTAGAAGGCCGCCGGCACGTTCTCGTCGCGGTGTTGAAGGGCCCGCTCGAAACCGTCGAGAGTGGGCAGCAAGGAGCGAATCAGGTCCTCCCCCGCATACTGGCGAAGCTCCTCTTTCTCCTTCAGCGTGCGTTTGCGAAAATTGTCCAGCTCCGCCTGCTTGCGCAGCAGGCGGTCATAGAGATCTTTACTTTCGGCCACCGCTTTTTCGTAGGCCGCCGCCAAGTCCGGCGCGGGGGCGGCGGCCGGCGCGCCCTCGGCCGCAGGCGCGGTCTCATTCTCTCCAGTCTCAGCCGGCGGGAAAGTCATCGCCAAGTCTCTTTCGTCATCCATAGAATCCCTGCCCTCGGTCTTGCCGGACACGCCACGCCCCGGCCTCTGCGAAGATGCCCGGAGTCGCGGGAATCCCGGGTTTTCAGTTGGAACTTAGCAGTCGGCTACACAAATGGGCCACATAATCGACGGTGCTCATGGCGCGATCGTACTCCATGCGCATGGGCCCCACCACGCCCAGAGCGCCGATCGCCCGGTTGCGGTAGTGCAGCGGCGCCACCACCAAGGTGCAATGGTGCATCTCGGTCTCGCTGTTCTCCCGCCCAATCAGGATGCGCACCCCCGCTTCCGGGCTTTGCAGGCAGGCTTCCAGGATCCGTGCCAACTTGGCCTTTTCCTCCAGGGTCTTCACCAACTGCTTGATCTTCTGGACATCGGCAAATTCCGGGCGCTCCAGGATCTTGGCCGTGCCGTCCACAATCAGCCCCCCTGTCTCGTCTTCCGAGAGCGCACCCCACATGAAGAGCGTGGCGACGTTCTTGAGCAGGTGGTCGCAGAGGAGCTTGTCCGCCTCCATGCGATGGAAAACCTCCAGGCGAATCGTGCCGAATGACCAACCGTGAAACTCCGCGTTGAGGAAGTTGGCGGCCTGGTCAAGTTCCTCCTGCGTGAACTTGTCCTCCAGGCGGACCACGCGGTTTTCCACCAAATCAGGTTTGGATACGATCACCACAAGCACGCGCTGGTCAGGAAGGTTGATAAACTTGATGTGCTCCAGGAGCTTTTCCTCCAGCGCCGGCACCAGCACCAGGCCCACGTTGCGCGAAACCTCGGAAAGGGTGCGGGAGGCCTTGATCATCAACCGCTCCAGCGGGTCGGCATCGGAGCGCAAAGTCTGGTCAATGTATCGCTCCGTGTCCGGGGCCAGGCGCGTCCCCGTTACCACCCGATCCACATAGAAACGGTAGGCCTTCTCGGTTGGTACGCGCCCCGCCGAGATATGCGGTTGGAACAGGAAACCGCTGTCTTCCAATACCCCGAGGACCGAACGAATCGTCGCCGAACTGACCGGGGTGGCGAGTTGCGGGGCCAAGGCCTTGGACCCGACGGGGAAACCACTGGCGATAAACTGGCGAACTAATGCCACTAGGATCTCCCGGTACCGACTTGAGAGGTCAGTCTGCCCCTTCATGTTCGACCTAACTGACAAGATATCAAAAAGTTCGAGGCTAAGAACTCCTCAATTCATTCTATCGGCGGCCGCGCCCGGTGTCAAGATTCCGAAGAAATTGGTTGATCGGGAGATCGGGTCATCGGGTCATTCAAATCCCCCCGACAAAGCAAATCGGCAGCAGAAGTTGTGTTTCGACCTTCAGACTTCATAATTGCCGGTCAACCACTATCGTCTTTCCTTTCAATGAGTCATCACGAAAATGAAATAACTTCTTTTTTTTCATCAACTTATTGGGAGCACTTTTTTTGCCCCTTTGTTTTCGATAAGTCATTGGGAGGTACCTTCATTCTTAACATCTTTATTTCTGACACCCTTTGTTTTCAACGACTCATTGGGAGGTATTTTTCGTTGTCACTGTCTCTTAGGCCCAGCGCCCCTTTGCGGACCTTAGCCAGGATGCTAGTTAGTCGCCACGATTGGCACACGCCGGAGTCTTCCATTCTTTGCGTGAGCCCGGGATTTTGGCTGGGTGTTATTATTAATGACATGGGAACGTCTCTTCATGCGCTGACAGCCAACGGCCCATAGTTATTGGCGAACGAACAAGCGCGGCCCGATTGCCTCTGACATTCGCAAGTGGGGGCCCGGGAGGAAATGTCACTTCCACCGTCGAGTGTATCGTCTGTTGCCCGCCCCCCTCTGACACCCAACACCTGGCCCCGGACATCTCGCCGTACTGCGCCATTTCACCCTCACACAATTCTCCGCTTCCTATTCCCGCACGGTGGCGACCAGAGGCTAGTGTAATATTTACCCTATTTCCTGCCGGCAGGAAAGTGCCGTGGGATTTCCACGGAAATTTTGCGCGGAGGAGATTGGACCGGGGAATTCCCGCGTTTGCGAACTCCCTGCCCGATTCAGGAGGCCCGATTTGTGGACTCCGAGAGAGCCCATCAGACTCAGGAAATCGCTGGGCAAGAGAGCGGTCAAGTAATCCTGGGACAGGTTCGAGGTTTGGCGGGGGGCAGTCCGGGAATTGCCCGAGGGAAAACGCGCACCGCCACGACCCAGTTCAAGCCCGGCGGAGCCGACATTATGTAGCCCAGGGTGCAACCTGCGGGCGAATCTTAGCCTGACCATTTACTCCCGCGAAGGTCCTTCCAGGGACCGCCCTTCGCGTAATGCTCGGGGTGCAGGACTTTGGGGCGCGGGTCCTCCGCCGTATCGAGCTGAAGCACCATCCACTTCGGATAGGGAACGCCGGGGTCCGAGGCCGCGTCAAGCTGCCGCACGTCTTCATCGGAGAGCCGCAGATCTACCGCGAGGATGTTATCCTCCAGGTGCTCGGGCTTGCGTGCAGCGACGATCACGCTGCTCACGGCTGGCCGTCCTAAGACCCACGCCAGCGCCACGCGGGCCGGGCTGGCCCCATGCCGCGCGGCCACTTCCTTCAACGCGTCGACCACGCGGTAGCCCATTTCCTTGTCGAAAGGCACGAACTGGCCTGCATCCCCGAACCGTGTCCCGGCAGGCGCGGGATTGCTGCGGCTGTACTTCCCCGCCAAGAATCCTCCGGCCAGCGCGCTCCAAACCAGAATGCCGATATTGTGATACTCGGCGAATGATTGGAACTCGTATTCCAGGCCGCGGCCGACGAGGCTGTAGTACATCTGCGCCGTCACGTATTTTTCCAGTCCCAGACGCTCCTGGAGCATCACTGCCGTCGCCGCCTGCCACGACATCAGGTTTGAGAGCCCGATATAACGAACCTTCCCCTGACGGACCAAATCGTTTAGCGTTCGCACGGTCTCTTCCAGCGGGGTGTTGCTGTCCCATCCGTGCACCTGGTAAAGGTCAATGTAATCGGTTTGGAGCCGCCGCAGACTGCTTTCCACTTCACGCAGGATGTTCACCCGGGTCGCACCACTGTGGTTGAAGTTATCACTCATAGGCAAGCGCACTTTCGTGGCCAGCACGATTTCCTGCCGGATGCCCTTCAAGGCGTTGCCCAGCAGCGTCTCGCTCTCGCCCAGGCTGTATACGTCGGCCGTATCAATGAAGTTGATTCCCCTGTCCAGGGCCAGCTTCACCATCTGGGTCGTTTCCTCCTGGCCGAGGTTACCCATATTCATCTTGCCGCCGAACTGCATCGTGCCCAGCGCTACCTCGCTCACAATGAGCCCGGTGTTCCCCAGTTTCCGGTATTTCATGCCCAATCCTCCTTGTGCCGCAAACGAGCCACAATTGTTTTGATGTTGGCAATAGGCAGAGGTTTCACTTGCAAACTGTGAACAAAGGCCTGCTCCCGACCCAATCGGTCATTTCGTGTAGCCCAGCGCTGGGGTAACGATGTCTTCCACGGCTTGAGGATCGCCGGCGGCCGGGCCGTACCACACGCTTCCTCCGAAGGTGGTGATGTAGATCCGATCCGGATCAAAGGGGTCGGGAATGACGCGGTGACCCCACTTGAAATTGTAGCCGCGGATGCGCTTCCAGGTTTCGCCGCGGTCGGTGGAACGCCAGGCGGAAGACTCAAATCCACAGGCATAGAGAATTTTCGGATCGCGAGGATCAACCGTGATGTCGTAAACGTGTTGGTCCTGCGAAAGCACGTTTCGCCAGGAATTTCGACCGTCGGAGGAAACGAAGATCCCCCCATCCTTTGCGCCCTCCGGCGCGGTGCGACCCCAAGCTGCCAGGTACAGCCGGTTAGGATCATCCGGGTCGATAGCCAAGCCGTTCGGGCCGTTCACGCCTTGCGGCAACGCGATTCGCTCCCAGTGGTCTGCCCCGTCGCGCGAGCGGAAGAGCGCGCCATCCTCATCGTTGCCGAAGCTGCCATCTTCGCTGCGGCGCGCCAGGATCACGTAGAGCGTTCCATTCTTGTCGCGCGCAAGGCGCCAGGCAAAGGGCTCGGTTTCCGGCAGGCCCTGATTGTGCAGCACCCAATTTCGGCCGCCGTCGACGGATTTGAAAACCCCCTTGCCGAAGCCAGTCACGTAGAGAGCCCGGGCGTCCACCGGGCTGGAAGGATCGAGCAGAATGTGCGTCGGGGCCGTAGGGCTCATGCCCTGGTTCGAGGCCCGCCAGGATTTGCCGCCATCCTCGCTGAGGCACACTCCGCCGTCGTAGCGCCCGGGTGACGTGCGGCGCCACATTTTCGGCCGCGGCAGGTCGTGCACATAACTCATCACGCCCCAAACCCGGCCCTTCACAGCGGGGTCAAAGGTAATCCAATACGTCGTGTTGGTCCATCGCCGAGGCACGCCCTGGGTCGCGCTCGTCCAGCTCTGGCCGCTGTCTTCGCTGCGAAACAAGCCGATGTCGGTATAAGCGATGAACATTCGGTGCGAATCAAAGGGGTCGAAGAACACCCCGTAATTGGTGGTCACATCAAGGCCGGTCGTCGAGTAAGCCCGATCCGCCACGCGGCGAGAGTAAACGGCCTCCCAAGTATGCCCGCCGTCGAGAGTCCGCATGGTCCGGCCGAGGTCGGTGCGATAGCAAATATCGGGATTGGTCGGAAACACTCCCAGCGAGGTGCCGGGCTCGCTCCAATCCGTCCCCAAGCGTTCGGTGATCCAGGCATCGTGAACATTGGGGGCGGGCTCGTTTGCCTCTTTCCAAACCAGCTCCCAGGTGGCGCCGCCGTCATGAGTTTTGGCCACGCCGTGAAAGACCTGGCCGCCGGTGTGCAGGTCCTCGTAGGAAACGTACGCGACCTCCGGATGTTGAAGGCTGGTGGCGACATTGGTAAGGTCCGCCATCCCAGTTCCGGAATCGGCGTTGCGAAGTGGGACGACGTCCGCCACAGTCCAGTTTGACCCGCCATCGGAGGACAGTATTACGCTGCGTGCTGAACCGCTCCGCCGCCCTCCGCCCGTCACCATGTACACTGACAATTTGCCCGAGGCCGCAAATCCGGCGGACATATCGATGGCCTCCCCAACGCCTGCAGGGGCTGGGCCTTGTTTCCATTGGCCCGCCTTTCGGATGGCAACCGAGTTCTCGCCAAGAACATAGAGGGTGCGGTCCGACGGAGGCGAATTAGGGTCAACGAAGATCTTGCGGCCCCCTCCGGGCAGGTCCGCGGATCGTTGCCAGTGCGCGCCGCGATCGGTCGAAAGGTAGAGGGCAACTCCCCCCGCCTCGCCGATCGCAGCATACAGTTTTTGGGAGTCGGCGGGGTCGACGGCCATAGCGTCGACGCGCCCGGCCAGCCCCTGAGCGGTAACGACTTGGGGGCTCGCATGATCATCAGGCATGATGATCCGGGCGCCCGAATCGGAGGGATAGACCAGACTCCAGGTGCGGCCACGATCGGCGCTTCGCCACAAAACCTCTGCTCCCGCGTAAATCACCTGGGGATCGAGCGGATCGAAGGTAAAGGACTTTACCGGGCTGCGAAGGTTAAACATCCGCCAGGACTTACCCCCGTCCTCGGAAATGTAGCCCCCCGTCATGTCACAAGCCACCAGGACGAGATTCGGATCGTGGGGGCTGACCGCGGGGAAAAACTGTGCGCCACCGCCCCCGGGCCCCAGAATGCGCCAGGCATCGAGACGAGGCGCGGAATATCCGGGCCCGGCCTGCGGACTGGGAATTGCCACCCGAGAAATAAACAGAACGATGAGGGCCAAGCAAAGAGTCATCAGTTGCAAAAAGGGTCTTTTCATAAGAGGTCCACCTGAGGATGAGTACGAAAGATTTACAGCACGGTGCCCGCGCGACCAACTCTGCGCTGCCGGGAAAGATTGCGGTTGCTTAATCGAAGATCAGCACAACCCTTACCTTCCGTTGCGAACGACGAAGGCACTGGATTCTACCGCAAATGGGGGGAAATGCGAGGGATTTGGAGTGTGGGCATGGTCGGACCGTGGGCATCCTGCCCATAAGCGCTAAGATGCCCATTGAACAGCGAAGAAAGATGCACCACGGAGGCACAGAGATCGCAGAGAGGAGTACTCCTGTTTGTGGGTATAGGGATTACGGCTCACTAAATTGTTGACCTGCAATTCTGCGTTGCGTCTTTTCTCCGTGACCTCTGTGCCTCCGTGGTGAATTCCTTTTTTGTTTTCATTCCAAAGAGCTTAGCGTTGTCCCCTTCTAGAGAGCTCAAGGATTATCCTGGCGCATATGGGCACCTTGCCCGTAGGCCGTGGCGCGGGCATCTTGCCCGTGAAGGGTCATGGCCAGGATGGCCATGGCACAGGCTCATTGTTTCTTCACCTGCTTCGATAGGCGCTCGAAACTCTGCTGATAATCCGCGTCGTTGGGGTTGAGTGTGTAGGCCGAGTGGTATTCTTCCAGAGCTTCCGGGAAGCTCCCTTTCCGCTCCAAGGCCAGGCCGAGGTTGAAATGCGCTGCGGCGTATTTGGGGTTCAAGCGCAGGGCCTCACGGTATTCCGCAATCGCGCCGTCCACTTCGCCCTTGATTCCGAGTGCGGCGCCCAGGTTGGCATGGGCGTCGGCGAAATTCGGGTTCAAGCGCAGCGCTTCGCGAAACTCCGCAATCGCCCCATCGATGTCGCGCTTGGTCCCCAGCGCGACGCCGAGGTTGTTGTGCGCCATATCGTTATTGGGGTCCAGGCGCAACGCTGAGCGCAACGCCGATTCCGCATCAATCCACCGTTGCTGCCTGATCAGCACATAAGCCAGGCTCGCGTAAAGGTCCGCGTTCTCCGGGTCAATCCTCAGGGCGGCGCGATATTCCTGTTCGGCCTGCGGATGTTGCCCCTTATTGGCAAGCTCCGTACCGTGCGCCATGTGCTGCCGAATTTCGGTCTGCCGGGCCTGCTCTGCGGGATCAACGGCCGCAACGGGCTTGGTGACCTTCGCACTCTTGAGCGCATCGTTGATTTCGTCGTCGCCGCCCCCCCTCAGCACTTCCGAAAGAAAATCGTTTTTTACGTCGAAGTTGATGCCATGCTCTGCCACCAGAATCGCAATACGGTGGATCGACACGCCGCCTGCCAGCAGGGCGAGAATTTGGACTTGATTGAGCGGCGGGTTCGAGCTCGCCACCGGAGGAGCTTTGGCCGCGCGCAGCGCCCTAAGGAAGGAATCGCTCGCGCCCGCGGCCTTGAGGCTTTGGAGAAAATTCTCCGCCGGGGCAAAATCAATGCCGCGCTGCCCGATCAGCTTGGCGCCGGAATCATCTCCCAATCCGCCGCGCACCATGTTGGTGATCTCATCCTGGGTAAAGGGCTTCTCCTGCGCCCGAGTCGGCAGGGCGAAGGTCAGCCCCATTGCCAGGATGAAAAGAGCAAGCATTCTTCGGAATATCACCGCGCCCTCCCAAGGCTGTTGCGGACTAAAAAAGGACTGGATTTTACCGCGAATGAGGGGAATTGCCACTATTGGGAGTGTGGATCGTAAGCGTAGCGGTGATGCGGCGCGACCCGCCGCCGGAGTATACCGCCGTTGCCGGGATCGCCAGTCGAGCCGCAGGTATCACGGGCGCTGGCCGGCAATTCTTATCGCAAGGCCTCCATGGGACCGGTTTTCGTGGCCCTGATGACCGGCAGGCAGCTTGCGACCGTAGCCACTGCGAGCAACAGCAGCACGAAGCCCGCAAGCGTCGGAAGGTCGACCGCCGCCATGCCAAACACCAGGGTGGACATGACGCGCGTCAGAGCGAACGCCCCGGGTAGTCCCACCATAAGTCCCATAACCGCGAGTTTCAGCCCGTGGGAAACGACCAGGCTAACAATATCCTGGCGTCGCGCCCCGAGCGCCATGCGCACACTGAATTCCTGGGTGCGTTGAGAGACGGAGTAAGCCATAACGCTGTATATTCCCACCGCCGCCAGAAGCAGCGCCACCCCCCCGAAGCTGCCCATCAAATCGGTGGCGATCTGAATCCCTCCCATATTATCGGCAATGAAATCCTCCATAGATTTGATGCCAAAGATGGGTTGGTCCTTATCCACGCTTAGAATCTCGTGGCGAACGCTCGAAATCAAGCTCAGCGGGTTGACGCGGGTGCGCACGACCAGGCTCACGGTGGCAGGCGGCGATTGCAGATAGGGAACGTACAGGGTTGGGCGGGGGGTACGGCTCAGGATGCCTTGTTTCACGTCGCCGACGATCCCCACGATGGTCATCCAGGGCCCTTGGGAATCGCTCGCACCAAGCTTGATGTGCTTTTCGAGGGGATCTTCATTGGGCCAGTACCGGCGAGCCATACTCGCGCTGATGATAGCCACGGGCGCGGTTTCCTCCGCATCGTGAGAGGTGAAGTCGCGGCCTTTTAACAGGGGAATGCTGAGGGTGCGGAAATAGTTGCCGCTCGCCGACTCCAGGTCAGCGTGCCGCTTCTCCGTAAGGATACTGGTGGGGTGGCCTTCGATGCGAAAGGCAACACTATCCCAATCGCCGCTAGAGGGCAGGAAACTGGCGGCGCCCGCCGACTCGACTTCGGGAATTGCCGCGATGCTGTCGAGAATTTCTTTGTAAAAGGCCGCCCTTTGGTGTGCCGCCGGGTACTTCCCGCGCGAAAGCGCAATGCGCAGGGTAAGGACGTTCTGCGGGTCGAAGTCCTGCGCCTGGTTGTTGTACAGCCGCACGAAGCCTTTGACCATCAAGCCCGTTCCCACCAGGAGCATGAGCGCCAGGGCGAATTCGGCAGCGACCAAAAGGCCGCGCAACCGCAACGGCTTCGATCCGACAGTGGAGCCACGTCCATCCTCTTTGAGTGTCTTCAGGAGGTCAACCTTGGAGGTTCGGATAGCAGGGGCGAGTCCCGAGATGATCCCCGTGAGCAGCGCGACCACAAGCGTAAAGCCAAGTCCCCGGCCATTGAGGTGCATCGCATAGAATCCCGGGATGTCTTTGACCTGCTCGGCAGGAACGTTGGTTCTGAGCAGGTTGACTCCCAAGTAGGCCACGAGCGTCCCGAGCGCAGCGCCCAGAAGAGACAGCACGATGCTTTCAGTGAGCAACTGGCGCACCAAACGCCAGCGCGTAGCGCCGAGCGCGGCGCGCAGCCCAACTTCCTTCCGCCGCCCAACGGCGCGCGCGAGTTGCAGGTTGGCCACGTTGGCGCATGCAATCAGCAGGACAAATCCCGCTGCCCCCATAAAGACGAGGAGAAAGGAACGAATGAGGTTGTCGAAATCATTCCCCGGCAGAGGCAGAAGCTTGACGCCGCGGCCGGCGTTGGTCAGCGGATAAAGCTGGGCCAGGCGGCGAACGATGACACCCACCTCCGCCTCGGCTTCGCTGAGCGAGTGCCGTGGCCCGAGGTGTCCCAACACCAGCAGCGATGCTTGCCGGCGCTCATTCTTTTCCTCGGTGGACAACGCCAAGGGCGCCCACAATTCCACTCCCGTAGGCCACTCGAGTCTAGGAGGCAGCACACCTACCACCGTATGGGTGCGGCCGTCAAGCTGGACGGTCTTGCCAATGACGCCAGGATCGGCTCCGAAGCGCCGTCGCCACAAACCGTCGCTGAGGAGGGCAACCGGATCCCCCCCGAACTGCTCTTCGCTGGGCTGAAAGGTGCGGCCCAGCGCGGCTTTTACGCCCAGCGTCCCAAAGAAATCCCCGGAGACCAGACATCCTTCCGCGCGCTCCGGCTCTCCCCCGCCGGTGAGGTTGACATCCCACCAGCGGTAAGCCGCCAAATGATCGAAGACGTGATTCTGGCTCGATAAGTCGCGGAAGTCGGCAGGGGAAACTTGGTCCACTTCACCGCCCCGGGGAAGGGTTTCCCAGACCAGCACGAGGCGGTCAAGGTCGTCGAACGCCAGTGGGCGGACCAGGAGCGCATCAATGACGCTGAAGATCGCCGTGTTCGCGCCAATGCCCAAGGCAAGGGCGATCACGGCAACTGCTGTGAAGCCCGGGCTCTTCCCCAGCATACGGACTGCGTATCGTAGATCCCGAATGAAAGGCCCCATCCTGTTTACCCCGATGGGGCAAATTGTACCACGCTAGCCGAAAGGTTGCATCAACCTGGATGGCTGTTCTGCGATTCAGACAGTGGGGGAGGGCGCGAGGCTGGCGGGAGGCAGGAGCGGCGAGACGAGGGGAATTGGGCGCAGGAATGGGGGCGTGTTGAGACGGGTGGCGGCTGTGTCGTAGGGTG
>JBEKLF010000007.1:0-89390 GCA_050010335.1 Terriglobia bacterium | reverse complement strand
CGGAAGGTGTCGGCCCGCGAAGCGCTTCTCCTTCGCCCCACGCCCAGGACCACGCGAGCATCACTTTTCCGATTGCACCGAACTCCGCTTGGCTCCCAATGCCGCTATCGACGGATTGGGGTCCGGTAGTAGGCCTTTCATTGAATGGTGCGATAAATATATTGTGCCATGCTTCGGTTCCAGTAGTGGTGGGCCGTCCGGAATCGACCTTTATGGTGCTCGGTGCGGAGTGCTGCACGTCTCAAGTGCCAGGTCAACTCTCGGGCAACAAGGGAAAGCCCGGGAGATCTGGTATCAGTTCAGAGGTCAGCACGGGCTGAATTTAGCGACTAACACACGAATGCGAGCCGTGGGCCTTGACATCGAACTGCTCGTCGTCGCCTTCGAAAAGGGGAGCCATTGTTTTCTTGAGGAGCTCAATCGGGATCAGATTAGGTACGCGCTCGCAGAGGAACGAGCCGGAAGCTTCTTCACTTGGGCAACACGATTCTTATAAAGGAACTCAGCGAGGTCGTAGCGCAGCGTTTCGCGGTTGAATATCTCTCATGTGCCCCCCGCTCGTTCAGAGCCTCCTCTCGGGTGGCCGGGATTCCGTCTTCGGCATATAATCGGCGTTAAATGCGAGAGATTCTCTATATCGTAGGGGCGGGCCTTTCAAAGGCGCTTGAGCACCCTCCCAACACCGTCCCACTCATGGGCGATTTCATTTCGGTGATGGCAGATCACATGCGCAACCCGGTCATCCAAAAGGCCATGGCTAAACTCCTCCACGAAGGCGCTCTGCAATGGCCGCTCGCCGGCGAGATCAGCGATTTCGAGAAGAGGATTTACGGCCACCACTTCCCGAAGCACGAGGAGGTCCAAGGAATTTCAGCACTGATAAAGAGGCTCCCTGCGGAGAATACTGAGGACATTCTGTCCAGATCTCTTAATGTGATAAACCGGATCAGTTTCGCCATCAACGCGATGTTCTGCGACATCAACTGGAACGTAAACTGGGCAAGCCTGGACAAATTCCTCTCAAGTCAGATGGCCCAGAAAGAGACACGCCACACATTCCTGAGCTTCAACTATGACCTCCTGTTGGACAGTCGGGTTCAGAAGATTAGCCCGGAATTTGGCTTAATCTGGAATCCGCTTGATGGTTATGGGTTTGTCGCAGACGGGCTTGCAGATTCGCAAGGGGACATCGAACCGACGCTTCCGGAGTGCTCGGACATAACCGAGCTTCAGCGTCGGCTTGAAAAGAGATCCGGAAGCAACCTACAGGTCGCGAGCACAATAAGGATTCTCAAGCCTCACGGGTCCCTCAACTGGGTGGTCCCTTTTAGTGGCAATTACGAGTTTGATGTGAGTCCCGTCGCAATTATCGTAGGAGAGGAGAACAAGATTGCTTATAGAAGCGAATTTGACATATTCGATGACGGATACTGGGGAATATTTGTGATCCCCCCTGTGCCTCCCAAGGAAAGCTCCCAGAGATTCATTCAGCGAACCCTGGATGATGAGAAAGAGGCCCTGAAAGAAGCTGACGACGTTTATATTTTGGGGTGGAGTATGCCCAAGACTGATAGGAAGCAGGTATCGCTTATTCGGGAGGCCGTTGAACAGCGGGGTGGGAAGCCGTTTGATAAAATCACCGTCATTAATTTCGGAGCCGAGGTTGAGTACTTCGAACGAGTAGCCTCCGTTTTCGGTGTAAACCAGGGTGATCTTCGGGTTTTTAATGCCGGATTCTGTGATTTCGTCCAGACCCTCTGATTTGCTATGAGTGATATAGGTGACCATCGCGGGTGGCGCATAGATTGGTTTGTATGTATGCGCCCCGCGAACCCGGGCAAAATCTCTGCCGTCGCGTCAAACCTGTGACCGGTTCGGGCTTCTTGACGGTTACCGTCATCAGGGGCAAAATCAGAGCCACGGGCAGGTAGTCTGCCTACGGCGGGGAGGTCAGGAGCCAGAAGAAGCTCCCTTTGGGCCTTAGCATTTCCACCATTATTGAGTCAATGTTGAGGTAATATCAACTGTGGGTTGACTTTTGATTGGAGGACCGTTGGCCGGAAAAGCAGGAGAAGCGAGCCAATTTCCATTACGGAAGACCCGTAGCGATTTTCAGGCCCTGGCCGAGTTGCGCGCCAAGGAGGCCGGTGTTCTTGCAAAGAACGGCAACGAAGAGGGGGCCTACTACCTCGGAGGGTTGGCGATTGAATGTGCCCTTAAGGCGTGCATCGCCAAAAAGATGAAACGGCACGATTTCCCCTTGGCCCCGGCTGACGCTACAAAAGTATACAAACACGACCCCACTCAGCTTTTAAGGCTAGCGGAACTTGAGAGTGATCTGGACAAAGCAATAAAAAGGGACCGTGCCCTGGCAAAGAATTGGAGCGTTGTCAAAGACTGGAAAGTAGAAAGTAGGTACGAAACGTCAGGCCTGAAAGGGACGGACATGGAGGCTGCGGTGAATTCCGCAGATGGGGTGCTGCAATGGATAAAACAGCGTTGGTGAGAAATGACCAAGAAATCGAGGGCCTTATCATGGAGGCTCTCAGCCGAATCAAGATGCCCGTCACACTCCTGCGCTGGAATTTTGTTCCAGAACTCGACGAATGGCAACTAGTCATAGCTACGCCTTGGTATGACCTCAAAGGCCCCCGCGCAACGTACGGTGCCGTCATTGATGCGTTCCAAGAGGCGGGCATTTATGAAGATGTTCCGATGCGCAGGATCTTCCTCAAGAGTCCGAACGACGACCTCGTGAAAGCCATTGAAAAAGAATCAACTGAAGGGACAATCCACGTGCTCAAGGAGCGGCGTTCGAGTGACGCGGCCGATTACTCAGTGGTATTCGCACCTTTTCTTGGACAGGGAGGGTTCATCCCCGAAAAGCGCTTCCCCGGGACTCAAGAACTCCGAAGTTTTCTGGTGGGGACATTGCGCATACGGCAGAGATTAGTAGATGAGGCTTTAGAGGAACTCGATCATACACGGAGTGCTGCAATTTACCCAGTCAGCCTGTCGGAGCGCGAGTTGAAAAGAGCTGGATTGGCTTGACTTTCCAAGGGACTTCGGCGAGCGGGTTTCGCCACCGATGACACGGGCAACCTCTCTGTCACCGCGCCCCATCCGTGGCCTGTTCCGGCTTCCTAACGGTGGCACCCCGATGCCTCGGGGTGCTCGGACCTGGTGGTGAACTCCCCCACAGATTCCGCTTGACAACAGAGAGATGTAGCCGCATAGTCATGAGTAGAGCTAGCTAACTCAATCCCGCTCAGTCGGGACAGATTGAATTTACGCCCCGTCGCTGCGAAGGCAGAGGCGGGGCGGTTGCTTTTTAGCGGCATTGGGTAGCGCCCCGATGCATCGGGGCGCCCCACGAACATGGGCAACATCCCTGTCACCGCGTCCTATCCGTGGCTGTACTGGCTTCTTAACGGTGGCACAGGCACTCCTGCCTGTGCTCTATGCATGGAATGTACCCGCCTTGGGCACAGGCAAGAGTGCCTTTGCCACTGCCGCCTTATAGCGGGACAAAGCCGATTCTTTCTCGCCACTCCTCATGAGTCGACGCAGCCCAAATGAGCAGCAAGTCTTCGATTGCTGTCCCAATGTCCATCTCCTGCGAAACAAGAATCAGTCCGGGGCTGGATTGGGTTGCCGTGAATCGGGTGAAGTGTGCCGGCATAGTTCCGCGATCGTGTGAGATCAGAATGCGGTTTTCACGGGCAGCGTGGGCGAGAACTTCCGGGTCGGGCCGGCCGATGACGTCACCTTGAGACGCGGTTTGAAAGTCGATGGTGGGTTCTCGTCGCAGAAGGCCGAGAACAATTTTTTTGTTGAAGTCCGCGTCGGCCAAAAAGCGCGGTTTCATGGGCGGGAACTCGACATTGAACGGCGCGCCGCTTCCAGCTTTGCGTATAGGTCCGGGTGTTTGCGGCGAGACTCTTCACGCATCCGCTCGAAGTCCGCCCGACCCTTCTGAAGGTAGGCATCAACCGTATCTTGGTGTGCCAGGTAAAACGCGATGGCGCCGTACGCTTGCTCCAAACTGAGCGCCGGGAATGATTCGACGATGCCCTCGGGCGACTCGCCGCGCAGAAAGGCATACACGACCGAATCGAGCGAAACTCGCGTCCCGGAAACGTAATAGCCACCCTCGCGCTTTTCGACGTACTGATTTTCCATGTCAAACCTCTTGCCTTTATTATAACCCGCCTGGGGATTCGCATGATGCACTATTAAACTGGCAATAGCGGGCCGCCCTGCCTAATACCCCTGACATTTCACGACTTATTCATGAAGGCCTTTTCCACCGCTTCCGGGTTTCTATCCATCACCGTCAAGTAGGCGCGCACGGCGCCTTCTGGACGCCTGCGCCTTGTTCCGGCTTCTCAAGGGTGGCACCCCGATGCATCGGGGTGCGCTCTGCATGGAATGCCTGCGCCTGAGCCACAGGCAGGAGTGCTTGTACCACCGGCTTGATGTCCCCCACGAACACAGGCAAATTCTTTCGATCCGAAAAACCGGCTGCCGACTTTCCGCCGGTCCTTCTGATGGTGACACGCTGAGAAGCCGACTGGGGATTGCTCGGCCGCCCATCCTTCGCTTCGGTACAATCGCACTAGAAACGCAGGAAGAACCGCGGACGAGGCGAACCGGGCCGCGCGGGTCCGGAATATTTCGGACAAATCGTCCATCAATTTTTATCAGACATTACTACCCATTACGTACATAAATCACTTGACAATAATAGACTATGGATGTAAACTAAGATTGAGGCTATTAGTCTTGTGCCGCGGGGCGCGGCAGGAGGCTATGGCTTGTGACCGCAATCTTTCTAGCCGCGTAGTTATGGAGGTTCGCATGTCCCTGATGAAAAAACCGAAAATGAGCATGAAGAGAGTCGCCGCCAATCAGCGCAACGGACTGCACTCGCTAGGCCCCGTCACGCTCGAAGGGCGTAAGCGGGTTGGCGCTGCCCACACCCGGCACGGATTTTACTCCCAGGCCGAGGAAGTAGCGCTGGCCTGCCTGGGCGAAGACCCCGCCGAACTCGGGGAGCTGCGGAACAGCCTGCACGGCGACTTGCAGCCTCCCGGCGGATTAGAGAAGGAGCTGGTGGAGCATTTGGTGGAGGTTGTTTGGCGCTGGAAGCGCTCGGGCCGCATGCAGGAGGGCTTTGCACTGCGGCAGGCCAAGGACGTGAACCTGACCCGGGAGGACCGTCTGCACGCCCACATGATGCGGCTGAAGATGACCGAGGAAAGTCTGCGGTTGCTAGCCCAATCGGTGGCCCGCGAGTATTACGTCACCACTCCTGCGGACCTCGACAAGATGAAAGCGTTGCACAGGGAAGGCGTGGTGAAAGAAATGGGCGAAATAGCCCTTGCCCTGTTCTACCGGCTCGAGCCGGATAAGGATAAGGCCGGGCCTGACGACTATGAGCGGGCGCGCCTGATGGTCGCTCAAGCGAAAGAGATCTTTGGGATCGGCATGACCGCCCGCTCGCCCCAAGCGGATGCGGCCCCGGATGTTAGCGAGGCGGAGCAAAGCCCGCCAGAGGCCGTTGCCGCGCAGGCGCAGGAGCAGGGGCCACCTTCCTGCTTCACCCCAGCCGAATGGGAGGCGCGGGAGCCGGCGCGCCAGCTTCTGGAGAACATCCTGACGCGGCAAGTGGAGATTTGCGCAGCCCAGCGCATGGCCATCCTAAAAGAGTCAGTCGCGGGGCCGTCACCCTATGAGCGCGCGGCGGAAATCGCACTCGCCCACCCGAACGCCGCGCTGATGCAAAGGATGGAAGAGTCCAGCTTTCGCCAAATCTGGCGGATTACCAATCTGCTTCTGAAGCTCAGACACCCGTCCCGCGGCCAGGGAAGACGAGCAAGGCCCCCAGTTACCCCGTGAAGTTTATGAAAAAAAGCCTGTTAGCGAAAAATCACGAGGATCGCAATGGCTCAGCCAAAGAATCAAACTATTGAAAACAAGCATTATTGTAAGAATCATGAAGAGGCTATCATGACGCGAAATGGGCATATCGAAAATGCAGGATTAACCCGTGATGTTGATGAAAACAAGGGGCAATAAAAATCGACTTGCCTCCGACCCCGTGATGTTCATGAAAAATAAGGTACTTATCGTTCTAACCCCGTGATGTTGTTGAAATTAAAGGAAAAGGAGCCTGGATGGAAACTGTGAATGCTGCTGCGCAACCAACTCCATCGCTAGGCAGCCTGGGTGTTACAATATCGCAGCGCGTCGCACGTCGTAGTAATTGTAGCGCCGCCCTTTGTGGCTGCACATTCCGGCCACAGCCCGGCGCTACGACGGAAACCGTGCGAATCGAGTGCACCTTGATTTGCGACGCGATGCACCAAACGGATCCGCTCATGCATCGTCGCCCTGACTTGTACTCTCGCTGGTTTCTGGAAATGCGACGCAAGGAGTTCTTTCACGCCGGGCAGCGCGTGGGGGTGGCGGTTTCAGGGGGACCGGATTCGGTATTGCTTCTCCATTTCATGAAAGCGCTAGCGCTCGAAAAGGGATTGACGGTTGCGGCGGTCCACTTTAACCACCACCTTCGCGGCGCAGAGTCCGACGGCGACGAAGCCTCGGTGCGCGACCTCGCCGCGTCTCTCGGGATCGAGCATCTGCGTGGCGAGGCGGAAGTAGGCCGGGTAGCACGTGAGCGCCACGGCAATGTGGAAGCCGTCGCACGCGAGTTGCGCTACCGTTTCTTTTTCTCGCTGGTTGACCAGGGCCGCCTGGATCGCGTGGCCACCGCCCATACCGCCAATGACCAGGCCGAAACCGTGCTAATGCGGCTGTTGCGAGGCACGGGAACGCGAGGCTTGGGCGGAATCTATCCGGTACTCGAAGGCAAGGTGGTTCGTCCTTTCCTGGGCCTGACGCGCGCCGAAGTGATGCAGGAAATTGCCGCGCGTGGACTCTCATACCGGGTGGATTCGTCGAACCTCAACACGCGCCTGCAACGGAATAGAATCCGTATGGACCTGCTGCCCTTACTCGCGAAAGAGTACAACCCTGGAATTGTACTCCTTCTCAATCAGCTCGCTGACCGCGCTCGTGACGACGAAGCCTGCCTCGAGCGCCTGGCGCGGGATCGAGCGCATCCCTGGCGAGTGCACGAAGGGAAGGAAGAGCGCATCCCCATTCGCGTTTTGCTCGAATTCCCGCCTGCTGTGGCGCGTCGCGTATTACGACAGATGCTTCAGATCGTGCGGGGGTCGTCGCATGGCCTCGCGCACGAGCACGTCGAATCGCTGCGACGATTTGCCGCCGAGGCGCAGAGCGGAAAAATCCAAACTCTGCCCGGTGGCGCGCAGGCGCGAAAAGAGTTTTCGTGGCTGGTGATCAGCCCTACACCCTGTGGCCCGTGGGGAGGAGAGTTTTCCTACCCGGTCACCATCCCGGGAGACTTGCCGGTGCGGGAGTTGGGGCTCACGTTTAGGTTCAAAATACTTAGCCGCGAAGGGCCCGGCAAGGCGTATAATCAAAGTAAGCTCTTTGGCCTTGACCCGCAAAAGTTGGGCGGAGACTTGGTTCTGCGCAACTGGCGGGCCGGAGATAGTTTTTGTCCGCTGGGAAGCAGAGGCGTTCGCAAACTTAAGGAGCTACTCCGCGAGGGGAAGATCCCGGAGACTCGACGTAAGGGCTGGCCCGTTTTGCTTTGCGCGGGTCAAGTAGTGTGGGTCCGGGGATTCCCGCCGGAGAGGGGCGCCGCTGCAACTGACCTGACCGAGCGGGTGCTGATCGTGGAGGAGGAACCCTTGCGGCCATCCCCAGGCGCCCGGGAAAAGCCCATATGAAAAGCTCCGCTGACAAACTGAAGAAGGGCCATAAAACGATTCGTGACACTGGCTCCGATGGGCGCCCCGAAATCATTGTCAGTGAAAAGGACATTCGCAAACGTGTGCGTAATCTGGCCAAGCAGATTAATCGGGATTACGCCGGTAAGACCCTCCAGGTCGTTGGAGTTTTGGAGGACAGCTTCATTTTTATGGCGGACTTGGTGCGCGCCCTGACGATTCCGGTGGCCTGCTCCTTTGTCCGGTTGCAGATGCGCGACAGCGATTCCGGCCTGGTGGCCATGCGGGAGATTATGTACATCCCTCCTGTCGATGCAGCGGGTAAGGACCTGCTGCTCGTCGAGGGCGTCGTGCATTCGGGGATCACGCTCGACCATCTGTGCCGAACCCTGTTGGCGCATCAACCCGCCTCGCTGCGCACGGTGGCGTTGATCGACAAAATCGAGGACCGGAAAGTCGACGTCACGGTGGATTATGCAGGCTTCCAACTTTCCGGCCGCCTTCTGGTTGGCTATGGACTTGGCGGTCAGCAACTCTATTGCAACTTACCTTATATTGCCAGGGTCACACCCAAAGGCGAGAGGTTGAAGCGGCGCGGGGTTGGCGTGCATCTAAGCTTAGGGGCGGGTAAGAGCCCATCGGTCGATTCGGGGATTTGAGGAGGACGGTCAGTGAACTCGGCGGTCAAGAACATTATCTTTTGGGTGGTGATGGCAGTCACGGCTCTGCTGATTTGGGCAGTGGTGAAGTCGAGCACCGGCGAACACGTTTCCGACTTGACCTTCACGCAGTTCACCGCGGATGTCAATAAGGACTTGATCCGCGACGTGACCATTACGGGCACCGACGTCACGGGCACCTTCAGCAAAGACGGTTCTCATTTCCGGACGACGATCCCCTCGAATTATCCCGACCTTTACAAGACCCTCCAGGACAAGAATGTCAACACGGTCATCAAGGACAACTCCGGTGGTTCCTGGATGACTTGGCTGGCCAACGGTTTGCCCTTGATCCTGATTTTGGGGCTCTGGATTTTCATCATGCGGCAGATGCAATCCGGGGGGAACAAGGCCTTGTCCTTTGGTAAGAGCCGGGCCCGCCTGCTCTCCAGCCAGCAGAAGAAAGTCACCTTCAAAGATGTGGCGGGGGTGGAAGAGGCCAAAGAAGAGTTGGGCGAAATCATTGAGTTCCTGCGCGAGCCGCAAAAATTCCAAAAGCTCGGCGGGCGCATACCCAAAGGCGTGCTGCTGGTGGGCCCTCCGGGAACCGGTAAGACCTTGCTGGCGCGGGCCATTGCCGGCGAGGCCAACGTCCCCTTCTTCTCCATCTCCGGTTCCGACTTTGTGGAGATGTTCGTGGGCGTGGGCGCCTCGCGTGTGCGCGACCTGTTTGAACAAGGCAAGAAAAATGCTCCCTGCATTATCTTCATTGATGAAATCGACGCCGTGGGCCGCCATCGTGGCGCGGGCTTGGGCGGTGGCCACGACGAGCGCGAGCAGACTCTGAACCAGTTGCTGGTGGAAATGGACGGCTTCGAGTCGAACGAAGGGGTCATCCTGATTGCCGCCACCAACCGGCCGGATGTTCTCGACCCGGCATTGCTGCGGCCCGGCCGCTTCGACCGCCGCGTGGTGGTCCCCCGGCCCGATGTGGGAGGGCGCGAAGCGATCCTTAAGGTTCACACCAAAAAGATTCCTCTGGCCGAGGACGTTGATATCCCTGTCCTCGCGCGCGGCACGCCAGGGTTTTCCGGCGCTGACTTGGCGAATCTGGTCAACGAGGGAGCCCTGCTGGCGGCGCGGCAGAATCGCAAGACCGTAACCCAGATGGACTTTGAAACCTCCAAGGACAAAGTCCTCATGGGGCCGGAACGCAAGTCGATGATCCTCTCCGAGAGCGAAAAGAAAAACACGGCGTATCACGAAGCCGGACACGCTCTGGTGGCCGCCAACATCCCTGACGCCGACCCCCTGCACAAGGTCACCATCATTCCGCGCGGTTGGGCCCTGGGCCTGACGCAGCAACTTCCGCTGGACGACAAGCACACCTATACGCGCGAGTACCTGGAGGCCCAACTCGCCGTGCTGATGGGCGGACGCGTGGCCGAGGAGCTCTTTCTGCACCACATGACCACCGGCGCCGGAAACGATATCGAACGTGCGACTCATATCGCCCGCGATATGGTGTGTGAATTTGGCATGTCAAACCTCGGGCCGCTGGCCTTTGGCAAAAACCAGCAGGAGATTTTCCTGGGACGCGACATCGCCACGCAGCGCGATTTTAGTGAAGACACAGCAATCAAAATTGACCAGGAAGTTAAGACCTTTGTTACTACGGCCTACGAGCGGGCCAAAAATATTCTGACGGGCAACCGCGACGTTCTGGTCCGCGTCGCGGAGGCGCTGCTCGAGCGCGAGGTTCTGGACGCCAGCGAAATGAAGCTTTTGCTCGAGGGTAAGCCCCTTCCGGAATTCGTGCGCGTCAAGCCCTTGCCTCCACCTCCCGAAACCGTGCAGGTGCTCAAGCCGCAGCCCACTTCGCCTTCGGTGCCGCGCCCCCAACCGGCTTGAGCGCGGCAGGGGACGAAAATCGAAATTTGAAAATCGAAATTCCCCCCGAGTTTCGAAGTTCGAGTTTCGAAGTTTGTGTTTCGACCTTGCCTTCGTATTGACTGCTCCACTTCTTTTCCTGCGCAAATCTCTGCCCACCGAACTATACTCTTGGGAAACTTGCCGGCTGTGAAAACAGATTGCGGAGGCTGAGGATGAATACGTTCATGGCGGAGCTTGTGGGCACAATGTTGTTGATCCTCTTGGGTGATGGAGTTGTTGCCGCGGTGGTTCTGAATAAAACCAAAGCTCAGAACTCCGGCTGGATGGTGATCACCACAGGGTGGGCCCTGGGGGTGGCGATGGGAGTATACGCCGTGGGACGCATCAGCGGCGCGCACTTGAATCCTGCCATCACCCTGGCCATGGCTGTGACCGGCAAATTCTCCTGGAGAGCAGTTCCCAGTTACCTGGCGGCGCAATTCTTGGGAGGCTTCCTCGGCGCGGTTGTCGTGTGGCTCGCCTATCTTGCGCATTGGCCCGCGACGGAAGACCAGAGCGCAAAACTCGGAGTTTTCTCTACTGCGCCCGCCATTCGTAACTTGCCCATGAATTTGGTCACCGAAATCATTGGAACGTTTGTGCTGATGTTTGGCGTGCTCGCCATCGGGGCCAACTCTGCTCCCACCCAAAGCGGCCTCGCTCCGCTTCTGGTTGGCTTTCTTGTTTGGTCGATTGGGCTGTCGCTCGGAGCGCCCACCGGTTACGCCATCAATCCCGCGCGCGACCTGGGGCCGCGCATTGCTCACGCGCTGCTGCCGATCGCCGGCAAGGGCGGTTCCGACTGGAGCTATGCCTGGGTGCCCGTCGTGGGACCAGTCATCGGCGGCCTTCTCGGGGCGGTTGCCTACGCACAGATATTCGGGTCCTGAGTTATGGCCCTCCGTCCTGAATTCCAACTCGAGCTTGGCGCCCGCACGGTCACGATTGGCGCTCGCACCCTTGTCATGGGCGTGCTCAACGTCACTCCCGATTCGTTCTCTGACGGCGGGCGTTACTTCGACCCGGCCCGCGCTATCCAGCACGGAGTGGATCTTGCCCGTCAGGGAGCGGACTGGATCGACGTGGGCGGCGAGTCCACGCGGCCAGGCGCGCAGCCGGTGACTGCCGAAGAAGAGCTTCAGCACGTTCTGCCCGTCATCCGCGCTCTGCGTCGCAAGCTGCCCCGCGTCCCGATCTCCATTGATACCACCAAGGCGCAGGTAGCCGAGCAGGCTCTCGACGCCGGCGCAAACATTGTGAATGATGTCAGTGGGCTGCGTTTTGAACCGCGCCTCGCGGAAGTGGCGCGCCAATACCGCGCGGCGCTGATTCTGATGCACTCGCGTGGCAGGCCGGAAACAATGCAGCGCAAGCCCTTTGCGCGCGACATCTGGCGCTCGCTCACGAACGGATTTGAAACATCGATTCGCCGCGCCCTTGCCGCCGGGGTGGCGCGCACGCAGCTCATCCTCGATCCCGGCCTGGGCTTCGGCAAGTCGCGCCGTCAAACCTTCGAGGTCCTCGCCGGCCTGCGAAGACTTGAGCGTTTCCACCTTCCCCTTCTCATCGGCGCCTCGCGCAAATCCTTCGTGCAAGCAATCGTTGCGGGCGAAGGGCTCGATCCTGCGCAAGCGCCGCGCCCCGGCGTTCGTTACTGGCCCATCGCCAGAGCGCATGGCGATCCGTCGAAGCCAGTGAATAAAGGGAACTCCTCGCTGCTCCTGACGGGTGATGCCGCCGCCGTAGTCGCTGCCATCTTGAGTGGAGCTCACATCGTTCGCGTGCACGACCCTGGAGCAATCCTTCCGGCCGTGCGCGTTGCCGACGCCGTGCTCGCGGCGCTTGGTTAGTACCCACAGCCCAAGTTTCCGTCTGTGCCGCTGGTCGGGTATCATTCGGATATGGGCATGGCGCGATGCTCTCGACTCTGGCGTATTCTCTTCCTGGCCGCCTTGCTGGTGTGGGCGCCACGAGCGGTGCCGGCAAGCTCGGGGCAAGTGCCGACGGGAATCGACGGGCCTCCACCGGTCATCCTCATTTCCGTCGACACGCTGCGCGCCGACCATCTGAGTTGCTACGGTTATTCGCGCCTCGAAACCCCGCACATCGACTCGCTCGAGCGCGGCGGAACGCGTTTCGACGAGATCAGCAGTCAGGCGCCGATCACCTTGCCCTCGCATGTGTCGCTCTTTACCTCTACCTACCCCTTTGCGAACGGCATTCGCGAGAATGCCCAGGTCCTGGCGCCCGGAGCCGTGACGCTCGCGACCATCCTCGCCGCGCATGGCTACACCACGGCCGCTTCTATTGGGGGATATTTTCTCGATCGCCGGTACGGCCTGGCGCAGGGGTTTCAAACTTACGATAGTCCTTTCGACACGCATGTCATCAAAGGCGCTCTCGACCTGAAGCGCCCCGCATCCCAAGTGCTTAAAAGCGCTAAGCATTGGCTCGAACAAAACTCCGGCGGCCCCTTCCTGCTCTTCGTCCACTTGTTCGATCTTCACCAGCCCTACAACGCGCCAACCGCTTACCGCGCACGCGCCCCGCAGAGCGAGTACGACCAGGAGCTGGCTTACGTGGATGACTCGCTGGGAGGGTTTTTCGATTTCCTTGCGCGCTCTGGCCTGGACCGCCGCGCGCTGGTGGTTCTGTTCTCCGATCATGGCGAGAGCCTGGGCGAGCATGGCGAAAACACACATGGGTATTTCATTTATCGCAGCACGCTGCATGTGCCGCTCATCTTCCATTGGCCGCAGACGACTGAAGCTCGAAACTCGAAACTGGAAACTGGAAAACCGGAGCACGCTTCGAGCCTTGAGTCTCGAGTTTCGTCTTCCTCTGGTTATATGGACCGCGTGATTGCGCCTGCCGGGCTGATTGATGTCGCTCCGACGATCCTGAGCTTTCTGGGAATTCCGGCGCCGGCGAATTTTTGTGGCCACAGCCTGTTGGACCTCGCCAAGGGCGGAACCTCGCCGCCACGCGACGTTTACAGCGAAAGCTCCTACGCGCACGACAAATTTGGATGGGCTGGACTGCGCAGCCTGCGACAGGGAGACTATCAATACATCGACGCTCCGCACCCGGAGCTTTACGACCTGAAGCACGATCCCGCCGAACTGCACAATCTGCTGCCCGCTCAAGCGGCCCTCGCCGCAGCCTATCGCGAGCGCCTGCGAGCGCTGGTGGCGATGTTCCGCGCCCTGCCGGCCGCGGCCGGCGAAGCGCCCATTGCCGCCGTTCCTGGGGCTGCTGAGAGTTTGCGCTCGCTCGGGTACTTGGAAATCACCTCGCCCCAAGCCGCCCTCGACAATACCGGCGTTGATCCCAAGGACCGTTTGTTTGAATACAAACGTTATCTGCTCGCGGTGCATCTTGCCCGCACCGGCAAGGTGGAGGAGGCGGTGGCGGAATTCCAGGCCATCCTTGCCGACGATCCTCGCAACCTGCCGGCATCTATCGAGCTGGCCCGCGCGGATGTTGGGTTGCATCGCTACGTCGATGGCGCGAATCAACTCAAGGCCGCGCTCGCGCTCGACCCGCACAATGTCGAGGCGGCGGAAATGCTTGGTGACATCTGGCTGACCGTTGGCGACTCGGGGCGAGCGGCGGCGGAGTTTCAACAACTTCTCACCTTCGCGCCCCATGATTACGAGGCGCATTTCGGATTGGGGCTCATGGCGGCGCGCCGGCACGAAGCCGCTGAAGCCGCCGGACATTTTCGCGCCGCGATCACCGCGAATCCGCTTTCCGCCGAGGCGCATTACCAACTGGGCTTGATCCTGGAAGCCCAGAGCCAGAAGGAAGAAGCGGTGCGGGAATTCCAGGCGGCACTCCAAAATGATCCCCAGTTCCAGGGTGCGCGCCGCGAGCTTGCCAAGCTGACCTCGCCGCGCCCGTGATCCTCCGCCCACCTGGATAGGGAAAGATTGCCGCGCCAGGATTTCAGTCCGCCTCTCCCTCACTGCCATTAGCGGAATCCGGAAAGGTAAAGGGCTAGTCGCCACGCTTGCCTCGCCCGCTTGCCTTCTTCTCGGAAACCAGATAGTAACTGCCTTCTAGAAGGTCGCAAATCTCTTCCCAGTTCAAGGGAGCCGCGTGCACGCGCAAGGTTACCCAACCATGTTTGCCCGCGTAAGGCGTCATGAAGAAGCGGGGATCCTTCAGGAATACGCCCTGCATCAGCTTTCCCACCTTCAGCGCGATGCCGAGCTCACCCTTATACTCTTCAAGCACGCCGAAGGTTTTTCCTGCGACCTGGAAGGTGGGATGGCCAAACGTTACTGTCTCGGTTACTCCCGGCAACTGCCGGCAGACTTTCCGCAGCTTCCCAAGGATCGTATTCGTGGATTGTTTCCGCAATTTGGTTCGCCTCTGCCTTGATGTCTTACTCCTTTTGTTTCATCAACATTCTGGCCTCGCGGCGATAAGTGGTTTATTTATCATAGACATTCTGGGATCGAGATGAATTTGATAAAAGTCAAATTTTATCTCGTTTGTTTTCATATACATTCTGGGATAGGCCTTCATTCTTTATCCCCCGTTTTTTTGTGCCCTTCCCACCCAGAGTCTACTATCTCTTTTAGGTTCAATGACATACATTTTTGGAAATTCCCTTTATCCACGGCTAACCCCTTTTATTTGCTATAACATTCTGGCCTCACGGGCTGTATTTAACCTTCGATCTTAAGAGAATTCACCGGGTTAACTGAAGGGTCAGTACCCACTTCGATGGAGAGCGAAAGTCGAAGAGTCGAAGAAGATTAAAGAGTCGAAAGAGAAGGCTCTTGAACTGCTTCAACTTCTGAGATGTCTTCAACCGATGTTTCAGATCGGCTCTCATCCTGATGCTCGAAAGCTTCCATCTTTCGCTGATGGCGTTTGAGCTTCAACAGCATATTGGTGACGCGCCGGACTTCCCGAAAGTAGGAATCCTGCATTCTCCGCAAAAGCAGCGTATTGTGGTCGGTGGACGCGATTTCCGCAGCCCGTTCGTAAGGCGAAGGCCCCTTAACCGATTCCTTCAGAAGAGCCTTGCGCTGCTCCTCGCAAGCCTCCACCTGCCGCCTGAGAATGTTCTCCAGAAGCTGGCGCGGCCGCTCGCGCGCCTCCCATTCCGCCGGGGTAATCTTGGGATATAACTTATCTCCCCGTTCCGGAGCGCCAGCGCCGTCGGGCGCAGCAGCAGCATCTTCCGGGCTCAGGCGGAATTGCTTAACCCCACCCGGCGGGGGCGGAGTGTCGGAGCTTAAGCCAAAGATATCCCTCATCCTGGCGGCAGCCTTGCGACACCGCTCCTCGAGGGTTATGCCGTCCGCTCCCGCACCCGGCGGCTGAAGTTGGAGGAACAGAGCGATGGCGATTTCACCCATTTCTTTCAGCACGCCATCCTGCTGCAAGCTCTTCATTTTTTCCAGGTCGGCGGGACGGGTAACGTAGTACTCGCGCTCGACTGACTGGACCAGCAACCGCAAAGTATCCGCCATGATTTTGAGACGCACCATCTGCGCGTGTAGCCGGTCCTGGCGCCCGCTATTCGCGTCCAAGGCCTGACGCACGGTGCAGCCCTCCAGCATGCGGTCGGCGCGATTCTGGAGCCATGTGGCCCGCGCCAGACGGATCACCAGTCCCTCCTGCGGAATGCCGGCGGGGCGATATTCGTCCCAGAATCCTTCCAGCAGTTGCTGGAATTGGGCCGGGTCTTCCCCGAAGGCGCGCATCGTCACCTCCTCCGCCTCAGCGTAAAAACCATGGCGCTGGTGGGCGGCGCGAATATGCCTGCGCCTTTCAGGAGCGGCCGGCCCATGCGAATGCCGGGCGTTGCGCTGATTGGCGGAGATCTTCTCCGGGGTCATTGTCTGGCTTTTTCTCAAGGACATGCGTACCTCCATACGTACGGGAAGGGATGATTGCGGTCGATAGCGATAGCCTCCTGCCGCCGCCGCGGCGCAAGGACAATACACTCAATTTTAGTTTACGCCCATAGTCTACTATTGTCAAGTGATTTATGTACGCAATGGGTAGTAATGTCTGATAAATATTGATGGACAACGTGTCCGAAATAATCCGTGCCAGCAAGGTCGCGCGGGCCTTTTCGCCAGGTCCGCGGAATGGGCAAGAGTCATCGTAGCGCGGACCTGTTTGCTAGGTCCGCGGCCTTTCTGCCGAAAGCAGTTGCCGGTTGAGGGCACCATGACCTGAGCATGGCGCATGGATCACTCGCGTCTCAAGCCGGGCCGGACGGCGAGGGGGGTGACCATTACCCACTGCGCGGCTGAGGTGCTAAGAAAGATCAAAAGTGCAAATGTCAGAGGGTAAAAGTGAAATGCGGAGTGTTCGAACGTACTGGCAAGAAACGAGAAATCGCCGGCTGCGGCGCTGCGGGCTATGCCTTGTGCCACTCGGCAAGCTTCTTGCGCACCTTCTCGGCGTGGGAGTCTTCGATTTGCTCGAAGATTTTGAGGGCGGCCTCTGCATGGGCAATGGCCTGGGCGCGCTCGCCGAGCGTATCGAGCACCAAGCCCATATTGAAGAAGGCGTTCCCTTCACCCCGGCGGTCTCCAATCTTGCGGTCGATATCAATGGCCTTTTCATACAGCTCGATGGCGCGACGCGGCTCGCCGAGCGCGTAGTAAGCGCTGCCCAGGTTACCTAGTGAGCCGCCTTCGCCTCGTCGGTCGCCGATCTCGCGGTGGATGGCCAGGGCTTGCTCGCAAAACTCGATGGCGCGGCGGGGCTCGCCCAGTGCTTGATAGGCAGTACCCAAATTGGCCAAAGTGTTGCCTTCGCCCTGGCGGTCACCGAGTCCGCGTTTAATTGCCAAAGCTTGCTCGTAGTACTCGATCGCGCGATGGGTTTCTCCCAAATCGAAGCTGACCAACCCAAGATTGCCCAGGGCCTTGCTTTCGGACTGGCGGTCGCCGACCTCGCGGTGGATGGCCAGTCCCTTTTCGTAAAACTCGATGGCGCGGCGTGTCTCGCCCAGATCCGCGTAAGCATTGCCAAGGTTTCCCAGCGCGGCGCTTTCCCCGCGCCGGTCTCCAATCTCGTGGGCGATCTTGAGCGCCCGTTCGTAGAATTCGATGGCGCGGCGTGTCTCGCCCATGACTGCGGAGGCAGCGCCCAGATTGCCCAGAACCCTGCTTTCGGACTGGCGGTCGCCGATCGCGCGGTGGATGCCTAGCGCTTGTTCGTAAAGTTTGATTGCGCGGGGGGTCTCACCCAAGACCGCGTAGGCAGCGCCCAAGTTGCCTAAGGCGTTGGCTTCGGCGTGCCGGTCGTTCAACTTTTTGGAAACGTCGAACGCTTGGGTCAAGTATTTCTGGGCCGTGCGAAAGTCTGAAAGCCGATAATACCTCTCACCTAGAGCATTCAGCACGGCGAGGCGCTTGCGGAGTGTTACGGCATCTTCGCGTCCTCGTGTCTCATTCAGTTCCTGTAACAAGCCACTGAACTCTTCAAGTTGTTGGCGGGTTTCAGAGGCGGGCTGGTTGGGGAGAGAATTATGACTCTCCAGCAGTTCGTCCAAGGCGTTCGCTTCGGCGGCCGGCCCTCCGAAGTGGAAGTGCCCGCTGATCCACTGCGTGAAGTCGGGGGCTTGTTTCAGGAGCAAGGTAAGGGATTCGCTTTCGAGCCAAAGGACAATGGGGACGGGCAAATCTCGGGCGATGCGCTCGCGGTCAAAGTTCAGGCGAGCGATGAAGGGCGTTCGCCCCTCGCCCTGGAGATTTTCCTGGCTGGCGGATTGATAGATCAAGCCGTCAATTCCGGTGAGCATCACTGCCATGCGACTACCTGAGAGAGGACCATCCAACAATGACCTTATCGCCGCGACCAAGTCGCCGGAGTAGCTTGAGGAAATATCGACCTCTTTCGCCGTCACGCCTATCGCGGCGGCATCGGCGGAAACCCGCTCAAGGATTTCCTTCCTCAAAGAGGGCAGATTGCAGCGGGCTATGGCGAATGCTGACCCGGAGGCGAGGTCCAAGAAGGCCAGGAGCTTTTGGTAGGACTTCTCCGTCGTCTCATCGACGGCGGCGTTTGGAGCCGGGTTTCTTGATGACAGACTGGAAGGCATCGATCGGCTCGATCAGAGGATTAACGTCGTGCCAAAGCTCCTTCCCATTGTACTCCAGGATGGCGAGGTTCGAGAGCAGTTGCATCGTGGCGTCGTCTTTTTCGATGGTTTTGGTGGCATGAGTGCGGGCGAGTAGCTCATAATCCGAGGGCTCCAACATACGCTCGTAGTCCTGTTGGATGGAGCGGGCGGCATCCTCCAAAGCCTCGCTGTCGAGGGCCGCCAAACCGCGGGCCTGGGCGCTTTGCACGGCTTCACGGAGCAGGCGGATCAATTGGCGAATCGACCCGCCGCTGCGGCGGACAAATTCCTCCGCGAGGGGCGACGGCTGCGGGAGAACCTTGACGCTGAGGCGTTTTTGGATGACCTGAAGCAAAGCGTCAATTCCCAGGTGATTAGGTTCCGAGCTGGATTTACTCACCCGCAACTTGACATTGGGAATGATCCGGCGGTTGGGGAAAATATTAGCCAGGTGGCGGCGGGAGTAATTGGTATCAATCGAAACCGTGTAGACGGCATGACACGCCATTTCCTGAAGCTGTGAGCCGTGGGCGAAAAAGAGGCCCTCACTCTTTTCGGGGGGCAAGCGGTCAAGGTTGTCGAAAACGATCAAGAGCTGATACGGCTTGTTCGCATCACGGAGAGCCCGCGATGCGGCCGTGAGCAGGACGTTAGTGCTGCTTGACAGGCCGCTGTATTGACGGTCGAGTTCCTGCCGCGTGGTGGTTGTGCGGGAAGCGCTCGCCTTGGCATCAGCCGTGAGTTTGGCGAATAAGCGCGCGATAAAGGGGATCTCGGCACCGGCACCGGCCTCCGTGCTGACCCCTGCCGAAAGTTCCACCGACTTCTTATCCTCCTTGGTGACATCCATGAACCATTTTTCGACGTCGCGGAGCAGGTTACCGCTCAGCGAGACTTTCTCTTCGTGCAGGGATTCCAGGATTTGCCGGCAGACCAGCAGGAAAAGGTCGGTGTAGTCGATATCTTGGGGACCAAGAAAATCCGCGACGTCCAAGTAGAGCATGAAGCAGGAAGAGCCGAGAGCCTGTTTCAAATGACGAAGCTCCGTGGACTTGCCGGAACCGCGATGGCCGCTGAGGACAATGGGCGAGTATTGACCCTCGCCGCAATTCTCAATCGTGAGCCTCATATACTCGGTAGCGCGGGAGTTCCTGGCGTGGGTGAGGTCGACGTAATAGGGGTCGCCGCTCCCCAGGGACTGCTGCCGGTTCGTGGCTTGAAAGGCTTCGCGAAGCGTCGTGGCAGGTTCCATCGTGGTCGCCTCCACGCCAGAGCGTACCACGGGTCGATAGGTGTAGCGCAAGGCCCAAAGAACCTTTTTACCACCGAGGCGCAGAGACGCGGAGAATTGAAAGCATAAGGCTTGCTCTCTGCGCCTCGGCGGTGAGGTCAGCAGTACTTGCCCGGGGGCCCTCCGCGCCGCGGACGCCTCCCCACAGCCACGGAGGGCCGCCCTTGGGGCGGCTTGTGCCGGGCTAAAGCCCGGCTCTACGACGCGGGCTCACGACTTCTTGCGCTTGCGTTTCTTCTTCGCCGGCGGCGGGGTTGGAGCCGGCGACGCACCCGCCAACCCCTGCACTATCGCCGCCCCGTTCGGGCTGCCCCAGCCGCTGCACGCGTCCCACCCTGGTCCCGCTTTGTAGCCACCGTTATTGCCGGAGGTGATGTCGTGGAACGTCCCGGCCTGGGCGGCCAGGTGCTGGTAGAGGGTGGGATTTAGATATCCAACTGAGGTCTTGAGCTGGGAGTTGAAGCGAGCGATCAATCCGGCCCACAGGGGAGCGACGGCGCTGGTTCCTCCCATCACGGTGCTGGTGCCGTCCACCTCCACCTGATAACCGGTGCCGGGATCGGCGTCGCCGGCCACGTCCGGCAAGCCACGGCCTACGAAGCTTCCAGGATTGACAGAGGGCGGCACTTTGGCGCCCGACTGCCAGGTGGGAAGCGGGAAGGTGGCGCTGACGCCGCCTCCCGTGGCCCCGTCGGTGGGAAGATCGTTCCACACTTCCTCGTCAGTAATCGTGCTGCCGCTTCCGATGAGGTGCGTCCCGCCGCAGGCCAGGGCGTACGGACTGGAGGCGGGGAAATCGACGTGTTGAAGACCGTCGGTGACACCATCGGTAGAGCCATCGTCGCCAGCCGCGACGCAGACGGTAACCCCGACCGCCGACGCCGCCTGGAGGGCACTGTTATAGGACTGCAAGGACTGAGCAGTCCAGGTTGATTCCGGCCCGCCCCAGCTAATCGAAACGACCGAAGGGTTGTTCTGCTTGTCGCCTACCGCCTGGTTGATGGCGTCCAGGAAACCCGCGTCGGTGTTGGGTGCAAAATAGGCAACGATTTTCGCACCCGGCGCCACCGCTCCGGCCACTTCGATGTCCAGCATCACTTCGGTATCGGGACCGCTGGTGCTGCCCGTGGGCTTGTTCTGGCCGCCGTCGACCGACACCGCCGAGACACTGGGGGCGGGGGAAATGCCGAGGGCGCTGAAGTAAGAATTCAGGTCGGACTGAGTGTAGCCTCCGCCCAGCTCGATGATGCCGATGGTCTGGCCCTGGCCGTTCGCGCCGGCGGGAAAGTCGTAGAACTGCGCAATCTGGAGCGGCGTGTACGAGACTGAGGCAGCGGCCTTGGCTTTGGCGAGGGGCTGGGCGAGCCGGGGCGCGTTGGAGGCTACACGAAAGTGCGGCCGCGCGTGCGGCCGATTATCCAGGCCGTGAACAGAAAGGATCACGCCTTTTAAGCCCGCCGGAATATACACGAATCCAGTCCGTCCACGGTACGTTCCCTGAGGACCTTCGTAGTGCGCCAGGTCCACCTGAAAGGCCTTGTTGAAGGCGGCGGCGGGACCCGAGAGCACGACGACGCGCGCGCCCCGGTTCACGCTGGAGACCTTGAGGCCGTGGGCCCGCGCAAACGCCTGCACGCGCGCTACGTCCGCAGGGTCGGCCCCGTAACGCGCCGCGTACTGGGTTCGAGTCAGGCGCTCTCCGCTCGAAATCAACTTCTCCAGGGGTTTCACCTTCTTGCCGGCCCCCCGCGCGCGCAGGACCACCGTCACTTGCAAGGATTCTTTGGGATCGCATGGACGCGACTTGGTCGCGCCAGGCACCGGCGCGCGTTCACTACCGGGTATCGGTACGAATCGTTTCGATGACATATCTTCTCCTTTAACCGTTCGCAGGATTTATTTCCCCATCATGGATATCAAGAGTTGAGGCAACATGCGGATGATCCCGGTCCCCGTGTCGCCTTCCGTTCTGCCCTGACTCTGGTGGTGGGTCAATTTGATATAGAGGCGGCTATACGCCACCACAGTCGGGAGAAGAATGGCGGGGTAAACCCGCCGGTACGCCGCCCTTTGGTCCGGTGGCTGACGGATAAGCTCGCCGCTATATCATCAAATTAACCTATTGCCCTGACTTCATATTGGTCGCCGGCATAAAAGCCCATGCCAGCGCCACCTGTGAGCTTATTGTCTCACCGGCCGCGACAAAAAGCCAATGTGACACGTTATCCGGATTCCAGGGCGGAACCGGCCCCGTGTGTGCGACACAAAAGTGAAAGGGGAGTCCCCCTGGATGTAGCGCGGGCGTCTCGCCCGCTGGGGGGTGGGCATCCTGCCCGCGCATTCTTGGCGGGAGCGGGACGCTCCCGCGACAGCGGGCGAGACGCCCGCGCCACATCCGCTTTTTCACTTTAATTTCGCACACCCACCGGCCCAGTCCCAATAGCTTTGCAACGCGGGCTTGTGTTAACATTTTCTCTGCGTTATCTTCATTCTCGCGCAACCTTACACCCCTGCTCGGAACGGGTTGCCATCGGGAGCAATGCCACTAATTGAAAGGACGGCATTTTTATGTCAGGCCATTCTAAATGGGCAACCATTAAGCACAAGAAGGGCGCGGCGGACGCGCGCCGCGGCAAGATTTTCACCAAGATTATCAAGGAAATCAGCGTTGCTGCCCGCATCAGCGGGGGCGACCCGGATTCCAATCCTCGCTTGCGTACGGCGATCGCAGCGGCTAAAGCCGAGAATATGCCGGCAGACAACATCAAGCGCGCCATTCAGAAAGGCACCGGCGAATTGCCCGGCACCATTATCGAGGAAGCAGTTTACGAGGCTTATGGGCCCGGCGGGAGCGCCATGATTGTCGAAGTCACGACCGACAACAAAAACCGCACGACTTCCGAAATTCGCCATATCTTTGCCAAGCATGGCGGGGCGTTTGGCGCTTCCGTCGCGTGGATCTTCCACAAGAAGGGATACGTGGTCGTGGAGAAAGGCAAAGCGGACGAGGAAAAGTTGCTGGAGATCATCACCGATGCCGGCGCCGACGATATGAACGACGACGGCAGCAACTGGGAAATCCTTTCCGCGCCGGAGAACTTCCAGAATGTGGTGGAGCATCTCAAAGCTGCACAGATTACTCCGGCGGCCGCGGAAGTTTCCATGGTGCCGCAGAACTACGTAAAGCTTACCGGCAAGCATGCTGACCAGATGCTGCGGCTGATGGAAGAATTGGAAGACCACGAAGACGTATCGCACGTTTACGCCAACTTCGATATCGAAGAAGCGGAACTGCAAGCGCTCACGCAGGACAAATAGCGGGCGGCGCAAATCCCCGGCGTGGGGAAGGCTTGCGGAGCGCACACAGCTCCGTAGCGGCGGTCTATGACCACCGTTCGGCGCTCAAAGCGCGCCGCTACAAGTTATGTCGAAGGGGCCCAACCCCTTGTTGCCGGGTCACTGTCCGCAGATTTCGCCCCCGGCGAATGACATTGTTCCTATGCGGGGAACTTGGAAGCAGGGGTCATCAGGAGGTAGTTTCGCCATCGCGGCTTGCACCAAGGTTCGTCGACTTTGCTACCCCTGCTTGGCGGCAGGTTTCCTGGCGCTCCTTTCGGGGGTTTACACTCTTCCGGCGCAGGTCGCCTCTTCCGTCACCCGGTTCACCTTCACCAAGACTCTAAAGGGAAGCGCCCCTGAGTACATGGCGTTGAGTATTGATGCCACCGGCGCGGGCACCTATGACTCGCACAAGTTGGAGGATCCCCCGGCTCCCCGCCCTGTGCGGCTTTCGGCGGGCACCACGACGCAAATCTTCGCTCTGGCACAGTCCCTGAATGGCTTCCGCTCCCTCAACCTCGACAGCCGCCACAAAGTGGCGAATATGGGGCTGAAAACTCTGACCTACGAAGCCGGCACTGAAACCAACCGGGTGCAGTATAACTACACGGAGAACCGCGCCGCCCAGCAACTCACGGACCTCTGCGAGAAAATTGGTAATGTTGAGGAACGCATTGCGGAGCTTGAATATGATATGAAGTACGATCACCTGAACCTGCCCCAGGTTTTGCGCGAAATCCAGGTCGGTATGGGCGAGCAGAACTTTGTCGAGGCCGCGCTGATGATCCCCACGCTGGAAAAAATCACGACCAACAGTCACCTTTTGCATCTGGCTCAGGCTCGCGCCCAAGAGATCATGCAGCGCATTCAGGAGAATAAGTAGCACTACCCGCGCGGCATGGACCCCCTCAGCCCTCCCCGCAGGGGAGGATGCGCAGAAACCTTCGACCTGTTTGAATCGTCTAGATAAGTGTAGGATAGGGGATGAAGCCAACCGGCCAGGTGGTCAGGAGGTGGCCTATGAGACCCCAAATCCGTTCTCTGTTGGAAATCCTCGTCGCAGGGTCTATCGCGCTATTTACAGTCAATCCGCTTTGGGGGCAAAGTACCTCTCATGCTCGGGTTGTCCGCCTGAGTTTCGTCGAGGGCAACGTGACCGTCGAGCGCCCTGATGTGCAAACGTGGGCGGAAGCGCCGGTCAACACTCCCCTCCAGGAAGGCTTCAGACTTTCCACGGGTGAAAACAGCTTCGCGGAGATACAGTTTGAAAACGGCGGCACGATCCGTTTAGGGCAGGTTGGACTGCTTGAATTCACGGAGTTAGCACTCGCTCCCGACGGCAGCAAAATCAATCATGTGGATCTTCGCCAGGGTTACGCCACCTTTCACCCTCTGCCTTCCCACCTCCGGGAATCCTTGAACGTGGGCACGCCATACGGCACGCTCAGCGCCCACGGGGGCACGCAGTTTCGTGTGGATTTGGACCAGGGCATGGAGCGAGTGGAAGTCATGGATGGCGAAGTGGAGGTGCAAAGCAACCTGGGCGACACGAGTCTCGAGAAGGATTCCGTGTTGATCATGCAGCCCGGGGCATCCGATCCCACCGTTGTTTCCCAAGGCATCACCAAAGATGATTGGGACCAGTGGGTGGAAGATCGCGAGAATCAGGTGACGATGGGGTCAGGCGGCCCCCCGCCAGACGACTCTTCGAGCGATGATTCCGAGACCGCATACGGGATGGCTGACCTTTCGCATTACGGCACTTGGTCTGACGTGCCCGGGGAGGGCTACGGTTGGAGTCCCACCTGGATGGGCGCAGGTTGGGCGCCATACGCAAACGGCCAGTGGTGCTGGTACCCGGTCTGGGGCTACACCTGGATTGGCGCCGAACCCTGGGGCTGGTTGCCCTACCACTATGGCGGGTGGATATTCATCCAAGGAAGAGGTTGGGTATGGTTCCCCGGCCCTCGCAGGAAGTGGTCTCCAGGCCAAGTCACGTGGTTCCACGGACCGGGTTGGGTCGGCTGGGTTCCCCGTTCCCCCCGGAAAGATAAGGATAATGCCACCGTCTGCGGCGAACATTGCGGCGGTGGAGTCGTAAGCACCTCAACCTTTCGCCAAGGGGGGCGGTTGACGTCGAATCTCATGCTGGGGATCAACCCAACCGCGGGAGAGACGGTCAAGGATCCGGGAATTAACCCCTCGATGGCGGCCAGGTTGCCAGGCCCTGCGGTCTCTCTGCCCGCGGCGCAGAGCCAGAGCTTCCACGGGAAACCAGCGCGCTCTCCGGTCGGAGCGAACGGTCAAGCCACAGCCACGTCCTCGCCAGGATCACGAAGTCCCCATGCGGCGGCGCACAATTCGGCGATCGTCTACGATCCTAAGCAGGATAGTTACATTAACGGTTATCGCGTGACGACGCCGCAGCAATCGCCGGCTTCGGGAATTGGATCGAGCGCTCCCACTACACCGGGTTGGAATCCTGGACTGGTCCAACCGGGACTGGTCCAACCGGTGCCAGTCGCGGGCCGTACGCCGAGTCGGCAATCCCCGGAAACTCAAGGAAGCATCCTGCCGATCCCCGCTGGTAATTCTTTTATCAGGCAAGCGCCTGCGGAACCAAGAAACAATCTCCCCGTGGGTCAAGCGAGCGGGGGCCATCCCGCTGAAAGCCATGTGAGTAGTGGCACACCCGGGGGAGGTCATCCGAGTTCTGCCCCAACTGGAGGCGCACCCGCGGGAAGTCATCCCAGTCCTGCCCCGGCGAGCGGAGGAGGACACGCGGCAGGCGGCGGAGCACCCTCCGGCGGGCATCACTAATCTCTAAGGGGAATTTTCAGGTTAGGAAATCACCATTCCCGCATAACCCACCACCGCGCTGCGGTCGCCACTAGTATCCGCCGAAGTGGCATAGCGAATCAGTTCCGCGCGGCTTGCACCCAGGTCTTTAGCCGCGGTAAGCATGGCGACGGCAGGCCCGTAGCCGCACATGGTAATCTCCTCTTTGCGGATGACTTCATACAATCCCGCGGCATCCAGGGCCAGAATCTGGTCGATGGCTTTGCGGTCCTTGACCCGCGTAATGTCATCGGGCTCGTAGTGGTTCATGTCGCTGGATGCAACGATCAACACGGGGCCCGCTGAACTCCGCAGGGCCTGCGCCATCCCATGCCCCAGTGCTTCCAAAGCAGCATAGCGGCTTACGCCAATGGCGATGGGGACGAAGGTGAATGCACCCACTTGGCGCTGCAAAAAGGGAAGCTCGACCTCAATGGCATGCTCATCTTCATGAGCCTTGGCGTCTTCCATCAGGAGCCGGCAGGTATGTTGCAAACTCGCGGCCAAGTCGGCGTCAATGCGCACGGCGCCCAGCGGCGTCAGCCACTCGCCTTTTGACATCATCGCCAAGGGCGCGCCGCGTCCGGTGTGATTGGGGCAAAGGATAATGTAAGTCGCGCGTGCGGGCAGCCGCTCGAACACTGCCCCCGCCACGTGGCCGGAATACATGTAACCGGCGTGGGGAACGATGCAACCCAGGGCCGCTTGCATCTTCTCGGGCCGAGACGCATCCGCAGCGAGGTATTCGTCGAGCTCCCGCGTGAGAGCTTCGGGCTTGGCTGGGTAAAAGCGCCCCGCTACGGCCGGGCGTCGGACCGTGGGCGTTTGCATGGGTGAATCCTATGCCTCGCCCCGTGCCGGTGTCAAGCGGCTGCGGAGGGCAGTAGGCAGATGGGCAAGTGGGCAGTGGTAAATATTCCTAACTGCCTATCTGCCCATCTGCCTACTTGCCTTTGTTCGTTGGCGCCGGGTCCGGCATGTACATGTGGAATTCCCCCGGCGGGTGCGTGTGCTCAAATTGTATCGTCGTGTGGAGTATTCCGAATTCATGCGCCAGCACTTCACGAACCTGGTGAGCGATCTGCTCGCTTTCCGAGGTGGGCATGTCCAGAATATGAACGTGGCAGGAGAGGGCCTGGGAATTGGACCCCAGGCACCAGATGTGCACGTCATGAACTTCTTTAACCCCTTCGACACGAAGCATGGCGGCCGCTACACGCTCCAGGCTCATGCCCTTGGGCAAGCTTTCCATCAGGATGTTCACGGAGTCGGAGATGATTCCCACCGCCGACCACAGGATCAACGCCGCAATCAAAAATCCCAGGGCGGGATCAATAATCGTATGTCCGGTCACCCGAATCACCCAGGCGCCAGCGATAATCGCCACATTGGAAAGCGCGTCGCCCAAATTGTGAATGTAAACCGCGCGCAGATTCAGGTCACCCCGTTCGCCCAACAAGCCCCAGGAGATTCCCCCATTGACTACCAGTGCGATGACGCCCACCACGAGCATCGCGCCGGAGGCCACGGGCTCCGGATGCACAATCCGCTGGTAGCCTTCGTAGCAGAGATAGAGCGCCACCCCCACCAGCAGCAGGGCATTCACGAAAGCGACCAATACGCCCGCCCTTTGATACCCAAAGGTCTTCTGGTCATCGGGGGGGCGACGCTCGAAATAGAGGGCAATCCAGGAGAGGATTAACGAAGGGACGTCGGTAAGGTTGTGCCATCCATCACTCACCAGGGCCAGGCTGTGCGACAGCGTCCCGGTGACAAACTCTGTGGCCACCAGAGCTAGCGTCGCCACCAGAGCGATCTTTACAACCCAGGTCGCCGTTTGCGCATGATGATGGTGATGGCCGTGGTGTGAATGCACGATCGTCTCTGCGCCCTTCGAGCCCGATTTCTCACGACGCGAGGGCGCTGGAGTATGGGGTAGCGCGGACCTGTTCTTTAGGTCCGCGGCTCTTCCTTGCCTCTCTGGAACGGGCCGCGGACCTAAAGAGCAGGTCCGCGCTACAACGGCTTCCCCTCACGAGAGAGGACTTCCCGTTAGACCAGCTTGGCATTCAAACTGATCTGAGCTCCTGCCAGTACCTTGGACACCGGGCAGCCTGTCTTGGCGCCGTCAGCAAACTTCGCGAAGGTTTCCGCATCGATGCCGGGTACTTCAGCTTCGGTATTGAGTTCAATCCGGGTGATGCCGAAACCCTCACCGACTTTCTCCAGGTGCACCGTGGCCGTGGTGTGGATCCGCGTGGGCGTGAAGCCGCCTTTGCCCAATCCGGCGGAGAGAGCCATGGAAAAGCAACCGGCGTGCGCTGCGGCAATCAATTCCTCTGGATTGGTGCCCGTGCCGCTCTCAAATCTGGAGGAGAAAGAATACTGACCTTCGTAGGCGCCGCTCCCCAGTTTCATCGTCCCCTTGCCATGAATAAGGTTGCCCTTCCATTCCGCTTCTGAAGTCCGTGCTGCCATGCTGTTTAGCTCCTTCAATGAGATTTGGAGGCCTTCGCTCCAAGGGTAAGAAACCACAATGGGCGCGGCGCTGCCCGCACACCGCATATCACCCCCGTGGAATTCACCCCTGACGGTTCAGTATAACACTGTTGACAGGACCCGTCGCAGTCCACCACCAACTGTTGGTAGTACACGGACCCCATTTGCCTCTTACGCCGCACCTCTTTTACAATTCGAAAGCATCCAATCAGTTGAGGAGGAAACAATGAAGATGCGCAAACTGGGGAATTCCGGGCTGGAGGTCTCTCCCCTTGCTTTCGGAGGAAATGTTTTTGGATGGACGGTGGATGAGCCCACCTCATTTAGTTTGCTCGATGCTTTTGTGTCAGCGGGTTTCAATTTCATCGATACTGCCGACGTGTACTCCAAATGGGTTACGGGCAATAAGGGGGGCGAGTCCGAAAGCATTTTGGGCAATTGGCTCAAGAGCCGCGGCAATCGCCAGCAGGTGGTGATCGCCACCAAAGTGGGAATTGAAATGGGTCCAGGTCAGAAGGGACTCTCCAAAGCCTACATTATGCGCGCCGCGGAAGAGTCGCTGAAACGTCTTCAGACCGACTACATCGATTTGTACCAGTCGCACAGCGATGATGCGGGAACGCCCTTTGCCGAAACCCTGGAAGCCTACGCCCAATTGGTGAAGGAAGGGAAAGTGCGGGCCATCGGCGCTTCCAATTACTCGGCCGAGCGTCTGCGGGAAGCTTTGCAGACGAGCAAGCAATTCGGATTTCCCAGCTACCAGAGCCTCCAACCCAATTACAACCTCTACGACCGCGCTGACTACGAAGCTAATCTCGAGGCAGTTTGCCGCGAGAATGGACTGGGAGTAATTCCCTACTTTTCCCTGGCGAGTGGATTCCTGACGGGAAAGTACCGGTCAGAGGCCGAACTGGGCGCAAGCAAGCGGGGTCCCATGGTCAAAAAGTATCTTAATGATCGGGGATTTCGCATCCTCCGCACTCTCGGTGAAATCGCTCAAGAGCTCCATGCAACTCCCGCAAGGATTTCGCTGGCGTGGCTGATGGCAAAGCCAGAAATCACCGCCCCGATCGCCAGCGCCACGAGCCTGGAGCAACTGAAAGATCTGATTGGCGCGACCGAACTGAAATTGGATCAAGCGTCGATCGAGCGGCTGAATAACGCCAGCACGTACACCGTCACCGCCGCGTGAGCGGGAAGGGCCGAGCGGGGCTCTGCCCTCAGCCGGTCAATCAGCGGCCTACTTCGACGTCTTGACCCCCCCGGGCTCACCGAGGAGCAGTCGATAGGCTTTCCCAGAATGCGGCTGGGGGGGCCCAATTGACTGGCAAGGGCATGGGTCAGCTCTCACCTTCCCCTCGCGGCCCGCCTGCGCCATAATGCTCTGCATGCAACACTCAATCTGGATTGGCAGGGAGGTTCGCGATGAAGCATGCCCCGGGATTTCTTAAGCTAGTGGACGACGCCAAGACGCGCGTTCGAGAGACCAACTCCCAGGAAGTCAAGCATAGGCTCGACGCCCAGGAAGCCTTCACCCTTATTGATGTACGGGAGGAAAGCGAATGGGCCAAAGGTCATCTGCCCGGCGCTATTCATCTGTGCAAGGGCATCGTCGAACGCGACATTGAGAATGCCGTGCCGGGCAAGGCGACTCCCATCGTGCTTTATTGCGGGGGCGGATATCGCTCCGCACTCGCGGCGGATAATTTGCAAAAAATGGGCTATGTCAACGTGATCTCCATGGACGGCGGCTGGCGCGGCTGGACTGAAGCCGGCTACCCCACGGTGAAGGAATGACGGCCCAGACTTGGTGGTAGACTATGCCGCTGCAAATTTGTGTGGGGGACGAACCATGGACCAACAGGAACCGGAAAGAATCACCCGCCGCTCGTTTTTGAATCGTGGTACCGCGGCAATCGGCGCCGCCACAATCGCAAGCACGGCGATTTCCTATGGCCGCATTCTTGGGGCGAACGACCGCATTTCGCTTGGCCAGATCGGCATCGGTAACCGCGGCAGCGAACTTCAGCGCATCATCGCCCCTCTGAAGGACAAGCATAACGTGGAGATGACCGCGGTTTGTGATCTTTGGAAGGTCAATCGCGAAAAGGCCGCGGCACGGGCGGAAAAGGTATACGGCCGAGCGCCGCGCAGCTTCCAACATCCGGAAGAATTGCTCGCGCTCAAAGACGTTGATGCGGTCCTGATTGCCGCGCCCGAGCACGCGCACTCGCCGTTGTTGAAACTCACCGCCGAGGCCGGCAAGGACGCCTATGTGGAAAAGCCCATGGGAAATGTTTTGGAGGAGGTTAAGGCGGCGCGCGATGCGGTGATCGAACGCAAACTAATCGTGCAAGTGGGGACGCAACACCGCAGCGAAATATTCCCTAATGTGGCGCACGACCTGGTGCAGAAGGGCGTGCTGGGTGACGTCAGCAAGGTCGAAATCGAGTGGAATTACCATGGGCCGCGCTGGCGGGGCCGCCCGCAAGTTAAGCAGATTCGCGAAGAGGACACCGATTGGCGCGCCTGGCTCATGACCAAGCCCTACCAGCCCTTTGACCCGCAACTCTACTTCGAGTTCCGCTTGTATAAGGATTTCTCCAGCGGCATCGCCGACCAGTGGATGAGCCACGGCATTGATCTGGTCCGCTGGTTTATGGATGATCCGTTCCCGAAATCCGTCCTGGCTCACGGCGGCATTTATGCCTGGCCCGACGGCCGGCAGAATCCTGACACCTTCGTTGCCATGTGCGAATATCCCAAGGGCTTCCTGGTGAGCTTCTCAACCAGCTTCGGCAACGACGCGCCGAGCTTCACGCGTTATATGGGCAAGCAAGCGACGCTCTTCAACATCGGCGGCGAAGGCAGCCCGCGCTACCAACTGGTGGAAGAAAAGGGGAACCACGAAGACAATCCCCGGATCGATGAGCAGCGGAAATCGGAGTTCTTACAGTCGCCGGAATTCACCGGCATGCCGCCCATGGCCATGGGCGATGAGGATCCCCGCCATATGACCAATTGGTTCGAGTGCCTGCGCAGCCGCCAGCAGCCGCACGCCACGGTTCAAAATGGATTCAGCCACTCCGTGGCCTGCATCATGGCCGCGCATTCATATTGGCAGGGTAAGAAGCTTTTCTGGGATGCGAAGAACGAACAAGTTGTTGACCACGCACCGGAGGCGTAGCCTGGCCGTCTCGCCACCTTTGTATGCCGCCTGAGCGGTGGAATTAACCCGAGCTTCTCAGCTTGCCGGGCGATTTCTTACCGTCTGCCAGCGACAATATGGCGTCCCCTCTGTCGGGCATTTTGCACCCCGTATTCAGCTTCCGCCGGGTGGAGTGTAACTGGATTTTTTTCAGTACGTTGTCAGGGTTGGGAGGAGAAAAATCGCTTTTCAGGCCCTTCTTTTTCAATAAGTTCTCAGGATTGGATGCCTTTTGCACGAATGGATATATTGTCGTAATGCTTTTGGCACAATTTGTCGCTCTACCTCGCCGTTGAATGACAGACTTGCCACCGACATGCACACGGAACTCCACGCAGAACCGGAGCAAATTCATACTTGGTTATTGTTGCATAAGTACTCTGTCTTGTCAAGAAAAAAATGAAGCTTCCTGAAACGGGGCGTCCAGCCACTTCTGGCGGACTTCGGATTCAACCGAGAAGAACGCGTTAAAACCCTGCCCTTGCGATCACGTGATGCGATATGGGTTCTAGCGTATTGGCAGCCCGAAAGGGACTCCCCCTAGCGCAGCGATGCTTCATGGGGACCGACCGGACGGCGGTTCACGCCTCGAACAGGTCATTCATTTCGCCGTAAGGAATGGCGTCACCGGTGAGCGTGGCCAACGCGGCGGGCTCGCCTACTTGGCGCAGGAACTTACGAAACCACCCCATTACGGTGCGGAAGGGCCCTGACCCGAAACTGACTCGCGCTACCCCCAGGCGCTCCAACTCCGTGACGGAAGGAGCTCCGGGTCCGGCAAGAATGTTGAGCGGCCCTTCCACGGCCTTTACCAGACGCCCGATGATTTCGCCATCGACCACGCCGGGAACGAACAGGGAATCCGCCCCCGCCTGGCGATAGGCGTTAACGCGGCTCACGGCGTGCTCGAATCGGGCCTCGGGTTCTCCCACCGCTTCTAGGAATACATCGGTGCGCGCATTGATCACCACGGGCACCCGGATGGTGTTTGCGACTTCGCGAAGACGCTTAATTCTCTCCACCTGCTGCTCCAGCGGGAGTAGTGGATTCCGGGCATCGCCGGTACCGTCTTCAAAGTTCAAGCCCACAGCCCCCGCAAAAATCATGGCGAAAGCCAGCTCAGCCGCGGATTCGTCCGTCTGGCCGTAGCCGGCTTCGAGGTCGGCGCTCACCGGGAGTTGGACGTGCCGCGTGATGCGCTCTACCACGCTCAGCATATCTGTCCGGCTGATGCGTTGGCCATCAGGATATCCCCACGAGTTCGCGACTGCCGCGCTGGACGTGGCAATGGCGGGGAACCCGCCTTTTTCCACCAGACGCGCGGTGGCCACGTCCCAGACGTTGACGAGAACCAGGATGTGCGGCCCGTGATGAAGCTGGCGGAACCGCTCCGCCTTCTCTGCTTGCGTGCGAATCTCCATTGGACCCTCCCTCGTGGCTTAAACGAGAAGACGCCTGACCGAGCGCAGCCTCCGGCGTTGATGCCGCAGCCCGCAAGCTTACCAGCGTTGATGCACGAGTTTGCGAATGTAAATGTCGTAGACCTCTCGCGCCTTGGCCATCTGCATATCGGTAAGGGGCGGCAGATCCGCCGCGTGGGCGTTGTCTTCCGCCTGCGAAGGCCGTTTGGCTCCCGGGATGGCGCAGGTTACGGCCTCAAACATCAGGATCCATCGCAGGGCGAGTTGTGCCAGGGTTGCGCCCGGCGGGACGATCTTGCGCAATTCTTCCACGGCGGCCAGACCGGTCTCGAAATCCACTCCGGAAAATGTTTCGCCCACATCGAACGCCTCGCCATGACGGTTGTAGTTGCGATGGTCGTCGGCCTCGAACGCCGATTGCGAGGTCATCTTGCCCGCCAGCATACCGCTCGCCAGCGGCACCCGCGCCAGGATTCCCACTCGCCGCCGCCGCGCTTCCGGGAAGAACAATTCCGCCGGGCGTGTGCGGAACATGTTGAAGATGAGTTGAATGGTCTGGACGCCGGGAAACTCAATGGCTTTCAGGGCTTCTTCGACCTTTTCAACGCTCACTCCGTAATAACGGATTTTGCCTTCTTTGGTCAGGTCGTCGAGCGCGCCGAAGACTTCCGGCCGGTATAGAACCTCGACCGGCGGACAGTGCAGTTGCAGCAAGTCTATGCAATCGGTTTCGAGGTTCCGCAGGCTGTCCTCAATGAATCGCCGCAGGTTCTGCCGATTGTAGCCGTCCGCAGTGTGCGGAGAAAGCCGGCGGCCCGCCTTGGTGGCTACATATATCGTTTCGCTCCGCTCTTTCTTGAGTCGCGCCACCAACCGCTCGCTGTGGCCCGCACCATAAACGTCGGCGGTGTCAATGAAGTTTACGCCCAAGTCTATGGCACGATGCAGCGCCGCCATCGATTCGTTGTCATCGACCCTCCCCCACGCCGATCCGATGGCCCAGGCCCCAAAACTGATTTCTGAGACCTTCCATCCAGTACGACCCAGTTCCCGGTAACGCATGTAATGTAACCTCCCTGACCAGGCGGAATGCTTGCACCTTCCTATCAAGCGAGTGCACCCCTTCGCGCCGGTCCGCCAATGATGATGAAACCTCGGATATGTTACTGTCCCAGCGCTGCAATGCCAATAGGAGGAAAGAAATAATCCACGGGTTACACAGATTACTCAAATTCAAAAGAAGATGAGTCTTGTTCACCTGAATTCTGTTCATGATTCTTGTTCACCTTGCCTAATCTGTGAAACCTGCGTAATCTGCGGATGATGTCCCTTGATCCTCTGCGCGAACTCCAAAGCGAAATCGAAGCTCTCCTCGGACGGCTTCGTCATCCCGTCCTTGTGGAAAACCAGGTGGAATTGATGGACCTCTCGACCGCTCACTGGCGGCTGAGCATCGAGTTCGGCAAGCTGATTTTCAGCGCTTGGAATTCGGGAAGATCCTTCTCACGGCGCGTCGAGGAGTTGGCATACCGCGATCGGGAGCGTTTTGGGATATTCGTGCGCAAGCCTGGGGGGCGCGAAACCACCACGCTGGAGTTTCGAGAGTTGCGCGCGCCGGCCGTCGTAGGCCGAGGCGCGGGACGCACGAATTTCCGCCAGCAGCTCACCGCAATGCTTGAGCGCGAATACCGCGGTTGGAAATTCGAACGGGTTAGTAACCGTTCCGACCGCGAGCACTCTTTTTCGGTATGGTACACGCGAGGGATGGCGACCCAGGGACGTTCCGCCTGGGCCTTTCTGGGACTGAGCGAAGAGGAAGGGACCGCCGCCGCTGACAGGGTGCTGGCTTTCGGCCTCATCTGGCTCGATTGGCTGCGGAGCCAGTCCGACCGAGTAGCGATTACGCATTTGAAACTATTTCTGCCGCCCTCCGCCGTCAGCGTGATTGCTCATCGAGCGGCATATCTCAACCCCCGGGCCTTGAACTTGGAGATCTATGAATGGCGCGCCGGCGAGGCCTCGGCCACCCCGGTGGAGTTGAAGGATTACGGCAATGTCGAGACACGCCTCGCGGCCCGACGCCAGGCAGAGTTATTAAAGGAGAACCACACCAGCCTACTTCACGAAATGTTGGGGGACCTTAGCGCCGGAATCGATATCGTTCCCGACTCTGCCGGCACTTTCTCTTCGCTTCGCATCGCGGGTTTGGAAGTGGCTCGCATCGAGGGCCAACTGGCGCCACATACCTTCTTTGGCCTTGAGGGCAGCATTCGCCGCCTGGAAGAATCGTGCCAGGATGAATTCAGAGATTTTCTCTCTGAGGTTCGAAGGATTCGACGGGCAGGCAGCCCGGACCCTCAGCACGAATATTACCGGCTTCAGTCGGAACGCTGGCTCGAAAGCCTGCTCTTTCAGGACATCACTCGCCTCGATCCGACGCTTTCGCCTACATACGTTTACCCGCAGGTTCCTGCGTTTTCGGGGACCGATCGCGGGGTAATCGATCTTCTCACCGTAACGCGCAGGGGACGGCTGGCGGTGGTGGAACTCAAGGTCCACGAGGAAATCAATCTTCCACTCCAGGGATTGGATTACTGGCTGCGGGTGAATTGGTTTCAGAAGCGCAATCAGTTTCAAGAATACGGATACTTCCCGGACTGCGAGCTTTCCGCGGCGCCTCCTCTACTGTACCTGGTTTCACCCGCCTTTCGTTTCCACTCCACCACCGAGAAGCTCCTGGGATACTTCGATCGTAATATCGAAGTCATTCTTATAGGAATAAATGACACGTGGCGAAAAGAGGTCAGGATCCTCTTTCGCCACCAAATTCCTGGTTCCGCTTCCTCGTCAGGCTTGCCAGCGAGTTGAGCCTGCTTAGGGGTTTTCGATGTCAGTTTCTTCGAAGACCTTTTGTGTCCGCCCTCCTCAATTCTTCCAACTTTCCAGTCTTCGAACTTTCCTCTTGGCGTAATGCGTGGAATCTGGTATAGGATTTAACTGCTCTCGCCTTTGTCGGTCGATACTAAGGACTTCTTATGCGGCTAAGGTTTTGGGGAGTGCGAGGCTCTACTCCCACTCCGCAACCTGAGAACTTAAAGTACGGAGGAAATACCCCCTGCCTGGAATTTCGTTCGGAAGCAGGCTCCCTGCTCATCGCCGATTGTGGTAGTGGTTTGAGAATGTTAGGGAAGTCGTTGATGAAAGAGTATGGGGGCCGACCCATCAGCGCCAACATCCTGATTAGCCATTTCCACTGGGACCACATCCAGGGCTTGCCCTTTTTCGGTCCGCTCTATAATGAGGCCAATCAATTTCACATTTACGCGTCCCGGCCTCTTGAAGCCCCCTTGGAGGACACCTTGGGGGGGCAGATGACCCAACCCTACTTCCCCGTCGATATGACCGCCATGCGAGCGAAGCGTTGCTACACGGAAATCGCCACTGAAGCGTTCCAGTTGGACGATTTTCGCATTACACCTGCCCGTGTTAACCATCCTCAGGGGTGCCTGTGTTTCCGGATCGAAAATAATGGGAAAGCGGTCGTTTTCGCCACCGATACCGAGCCGGGAGATCCCCAATGCGATCGAACCCTGCGTAAGATCTGCCGTGGTGCCGACATCCTGATCTACGATTCACAGTACGAACGGCCCCAACTTGAGCGTGAAAAGAAAGGCTGGGGTCACAGTTCCTGGGAAGATGGAGTGAATGTCTGCCTGGAAAGTGGGGTCAAAGAGTTGATCCTCTTCCACCATGACCCCGATAGTGATGACTGCGCCATCGAGGCCTTACAGGAACGCGCCCGGGTACGCTTCCCCAACACTCGCGCGGCATTTGAAGGGATGGACATTACACTTTAGAACGTTGAAGCGTGCATCCTCGCAGGGATCTCCCGGCGCAATCCATTTAGAACAACCGGTCCGAATCGAGTAACAAAGTCACCGGCCCGTCGTTGATCAGCTCCACGTCCATTATGGCGCGGAAACGTCCGGTCTCCGTAGGAACCCCTTGTTTGCGCAGGGATTCAACGAAGCTTGCGTAGAGGAGCAAAGCCCGGTCGGGGGCCGCGGCTTGGTCGTAACTCGGGCGGCGGCCCTTCCGGCAATCGCCGTAGAGCGTGAACTGTGACACACAGAGCGCTTGTCCCCCTGTATCCACGAGCGATCTATTCATTTTCCCCTGGTCGTCGTCAAAAACTCGCAACTCCGCGATCTTTTCCGCCAAGGCCGCACCGCTTGCTTCCGTGTCGTTCTTCCCCACCCCCAACAGCACGACGAAGCCAAATCCAATCCGGCCCACAACATCTTCGCCTACTCGAACTTCCGCACGCTTGACTCGCTGCACCACCGCTCGCATCGACGTGAAAGCCCTCCTTATGGATTCAGGACATTGCCGGGTGTCCTTGATGCATTAAGTTTATACTGAATCCGCCATGAAGAAATCGGCGGATTTCTCATCTGATCTCGGCCCGCAGGAAGCCAAACTAAAGTACTAGCCCGCCAGTACTAGACGCCCCAGTACTGGCCCCCATCTCCCCCCGCACTCCGCCATGCTAAACTCTGAGAGGAGTTAAGGAGGAGGATCGTTTCTTATTCAGGGTCGGCCCGGTTGGAGTTTCCTATGGCCCACCCGGCAAGGCGTTTCAAGAGGTTCAACATGGGCAAGACGAGCAGTGCTCTCTCATTCCGCCGCAGCGGGCGGGTGAATATTGGGTGCCCAGTAAGGATTTCGGGCGTGCTATCCAACGACATGCCTTTTGCGGAGGACGCCCGGATTGTTACGCTCAGTAAGTTCGGCGCGAGGATGAAGACTCGCATTCCCCTAAAAGTGGGTATGCACATAAAAGTGCAGCCACTGCTGGGGAAAAACTCCGGGATCTTCAAGGTCGTTTGGGTTGGCCGAGAGGGTTCGCCGCGCGCCGGTGAGGTGGGGGTCGAACATTCGAAGGAAACCGCCGACATCCTGGGGATCAATTTCCCCGACGCGAACGCTCCCGCGAGATAAGTCCCGCCCTTCCGTCCACACGATCAGAACAATTCGAACGGACGAGGTATTCCAGCGAGAAAGATTTCGCGGCCAATATCATGACTTGCAGTACAAGTAGGGGTAGAATACGTGCATCCATCAGGGGAGGAATTCGCCTATGGTAACACGCCGCATTCTCGCGCTTGCAAGCTTTCTGCTCTTAACTTTACAGTTTTCCGGAACGATTCTTTCGTCCCCGCCACACGCAATGCCCACCGCCTCAGCTCAGGATGATACGAATTTTACGTTGGAAGGTAAAATCACCGAAAAATCTGCGGGTAAGTTGACGGTCAGCAGCGGTGAAAACATGATCTTCCACGTCCTTTACAACGACAAAACGGAAATCAAAAAAAAGGACGGCAGCCCTGGCAGCGGGCAAGATCTGCGGACGGGACTGAGGATATCGGTGGCGGGTAATCTGGCTGAAAGCGGAGAAATCACGGCCAAGAAGATTGAGATCGAAGGGGAAGGCTCGGAAAGGCAGTGACGAGTGATCAGTGACGAGTGACAAGCCCGAAACCAGCCTTGCCGCTGCCGGTTATTTTCAATGGCAATCTGGCTTTTGTCCTGCCCCGGCCTAATCAATTTCCAGTTTTTTCCCTCTTCCCTTTTGCAATGCCTGCTGATAAATGAAGCCAGCGACGGCCACGTCCCACAAGGCAATCCCGTGTGATTTGAACAGCGTGATTTGATCCGCAGACGATCGGCCGGCGTGTTTTCCGGCCACGACAGTGTGCAGCTCAATAACACCGTCCCATCCTCTCCCCAAGTTCGCCAGTCCTTGGATAAGGTCACCCGATTCCTTCCGGCTTTGTTCCAGAGAATCCACTGCGATGAGGGTGGCACGGCGTATCGCCTCGTCGTCAAATTCGCGGCGATTGGCCATGTTGGCCCCGATGGCATTTAAGTGTGTTCCGGGTTGCAGGCATTCGCCACTCACTACCGGCAGTTGCGCGGTGGTCGCAGTGCACACGATTTCGCCGAATCGCGTTGCCTCCTCGGCTGTGGATGCCGGTTCCACAAGTATGCCAAGCCCTTCTGACATTTCACGGCAGAAACCCTGCAAGCGATCCTGGTCGCGGCTGAAGGCTTTCACCGCGGTGAGCTTCCTGACCTGGGCGATGGCCTGGAGTTGCGTGCGCGCCTGCCGACCCGTGCCAATCATTCCCACCCGTGATGCATCAGGGCGCGCCAGGTATTTGGTAGCGATGCCGCTGGCCGCTCCTGTGCGAATACGCCCCAGATGGTCAGCTTGCATCAGGGAGAGTAGCCTGCCGGTCTCGGTGTCAAAAAGGAGGACGAGAAACCGGAAGTCCTTGCGTGTGACGGTATAAATTTTGAGCCCAACGTGCTGCGATTCCGGCAGCGCCCCTGCCATGTAATGTAACGATACCTGCGGCAGGAGAATACGCTCGCGCGATCGATTTACGGCGTGATCAATTCCTTGCGCCATCAAGCTCGCTTCCACACACTCCACCGCGCGCTCCATCGGCAGGAGCTCGCGGACGTCAGATTCAGTGAGAAAAAGTGTCACGTTGCCCTCGCGGACTTTAGCGCGATACGCTTGTTTTTTCTTCGTAAGCCGTCAGCGTCTTGTCAAGTTCTTCCAGCAGCGAATGTCGCAGGCGTTTGATCTTCCTTGTCAATCCAGGAAGGGTGAGTGAAACAAACAGCAGACGCGCCTGGGTCCGGACCAACCCCAGGTACCTCCACAGATAGATGCCTGATATCGGTAAAGTCGGGGCGTAGTATCCTGCCGCGGCCCTGCCCCGCCAATATGCCACCAGGAAAATTTGGAGGGCATAAAAACCCAACGTCACAGCGCCGCGAATTGTCCACTCGGTATTACGAGCGCGACCATTTTCATTCTTCAACGATCCTGCCAGAAAGAGGGTCAGCCCGATCAACAAGTGATTCAGCAACCCATAAAAAGCAATCGGCAGGCCCAGCAGCGTCTCAACCCAAAGGATGGTCCGGCGCCATCCCGAGCGGAGCGGGGAATCTCCTTGGTCCATTTCCAATTCCCGCAGCGCGCACTGCCTCTGTAGGGCGCGGTAGTCGTCCAACGAATTGCGCAAGGTGATCAGCTTGCCGGGATTCAAGTAATTCGTCTGTTTCACCCAATCCGTCACCAAACGGCTCAGGACAAAGCCTTCGGTGTCCTGCTTCCAGTCCGGGCGCGATGCCCAGTCCTCCTGCAAGCCGGCTCGCAAGACTTCCTCAAGATCCGCGAGGAAATAATCGAGGTCTGCGGGCCGAAGCTGAAACGCGTTGTCTTGAAACCGCGATTCGAGTGCTTCGATAATGGCTTGCGCTGCGGCCTCCTGAGAAAGTGCCGCGATAGGGGCCTCCAAACGAACCATTGGGGAGTCCACATAGATCAGGATTTCACGCGACGGCGCCGCTGGTTGCGGCATGAAAAGGTGCACGGGATGCACCGTTACGCTGCGCCCCACCTGCTGACCTTCGGCGCGCCAAACAAGTTCCGCGGCGGTGGAGGCTAACGCGCGCGGCGAGGCCAGTCCTGCCGCGTTTTGATCTGCAAACACCACCAGTGCAGCGCCGCTTTCCAGGACGTTGACGGCCTGCTGCAAGGTTAATTCAGAAGTTGGCCTCACACCCTCGTCAAGAATGATGCCTAACGTGCGGGCTAAGAATCGGGCGAGCAAACCGTCGGCAAGACTTTTCGGCAGCAGACAATGGACCGGGCGCTCGATCGCCGTCACCAGGGCCAGCGTTTGCAAGAAGCCTGCCGGGTGACTTACCACGAACAAGATCGGGCCTTCCGGGACCACGTCCCCGGCCTGTAGCATGCGGATTTTTCGCCCGGTGAGCGCGAACCACCAACGGATCAGCCAGCGGAAGAATCCCTGGTTTCGAGAAGTTCCTGGACCTTTCTCCATGGGTGATTTCAACCTTTTCGCCGGCCGGAACGATGGTGGTGATGAGACTCTGGCGACACTGGCATTGCATCGCTCTCCCAACCCGGCACCGTTCCGACCGCGTGAGTAATGGTATCAAACAGTCCGTAGACCTTCTGGTATTTCTGGCCTTGACCATCCATCAACCGGAGGCGGAAGTAGGGAACACCATTGACCTCAGCCACGCGGATCGGAAAGTACCCGTTTAAGCCGCCTTCCACGTAGGCTGTTACATATTTGTGGTCCTTGATCCACCAGGTAAAAACTCGGATGTGAGAAAAGTCCGCTTCCTGCGTGCCCAGGCGGTCTGCTGTGAGATACTCCGGCACTGGCTGCCCCTCGTCATCAACGGTCTTGAGGACGACCCAGGCGACCAGGTTCGAACCCTGGGCGTACGGCGCAAGCTTTTCGGGAATGTCCAGGGCCACGAATCGTCCCATCACCCAGCCGGCTCGAGCGTCGGCGCGGATCAGATACCATGCGTCCCGCACCTTGGCGGCTGAAGGCTGGCCGTCGGGCGGGGGACGGTCCACCCACCGCCGGCCAAAAACTTGCACCTTCAAGTTTTCCGGCAACTGCGCAAGTTGGGCGGCTTCCCGGGACGGTTCAAGGTGTAGGTTTACCAAGCCGCTCGTGTGGCCTTCTGCCTGTGCGGGAGTTTTGACCAGATCACGAAGCAGTTTTTGGCCGCCTTCGTAGGTCTGGGCATCGAGCAGATCACTGTTCCCCACCCAACCTGTCAGGTTGTCGGAGGTTCGGATCTGCGCCCAATTGCGAGTCCGCTTGAGGATGTCAACGCGTTCGCCACTCTTTATGGAGCCCACAACGATTCGCACTTCGGCGGGCGTATCAACCACCTGGACGCTGGACGGCAATACGTAGCCCGCCTCGACAGGCACGTTTCGGGACGGCCTGTAGACAAAGAAGTAATAGGCTGAGCCTATTGCCGCCAACAAGACTAGGAGGATAAGTGTAATTCTAATGGTAGTTCCTCGCCAAACGGGCACATCCCGATGATGACTCGGGCGCCGACTTCATTCTACACTATGTGTAGCTATCAGTAATCAGCCGTCAGCTATCAGCCACGGCTTGAGCTGAAGGCTTAGAGCCAAAACCTGAGACCCCTTGAGGTGAATTACGAAAATCGACCGCATCTTTATTTCCGGCCCTGAGGGACCACTGGAAGCACTCATGGAATGGACCTCGCTGGTCACTCCTCGTCATGTAGCGCTTGTTTGCCACCCGCATCCTCTGTTCGGCGGGACGATGCACAACAAGGTGGTGTTTCGTGCTGCCAAGGCTGCACTCCTTTTGGGTCTCCCCACTTTGCGGTTCAATTTCCGTGGAGCGGGTCACAGCGTAGGGACCTTCACCGGGGGGGATGGCGAACGGGAGGATGTTCGCGCCGCGCTCGACTATCTGGGGGTGCGATTCCCGGGATTACCCGTTTGTTTAATGGGATTCTCCTTTGGGTCGTGGGTCGGCCTCGCGGTGGGAGCAACCGACCGGCGCGTCTCCACGCTGGTGGGCCTGGGACTTCCTGTAAGCACGGGCAACTTCGATTTTCTCCGAGAGGTCCCCAAACCCAAGTTGATTCTCCAGGGAACTCTTGATGAATTCGGCTCGGTCGCGCAAGTCTTGGAGCTATATCGTTCCCTTGCCGAGCCCAAACAGATTCACTGGGTCGAGGGCGCTGATCATTTCTTTGCAGGTAAGCTCGACGAGGTGCAAGAGGTCCTGCGCCAGTTTCTTACGCCGATCGTGAGCCCGGTATAGGGAGACGGCTTGCTGTCCGAATTCCTCTCACGTATTCTTCCAAAACAAGGAGTCAGCCACCATGGAAATGATGAAGCGTATCGGCCCTGTTATCGGCATTTTGCTGGCGTTGGCAGGAGTGGTTTTCTCCCAGGAGCGCTCAATGCATGATCCCCTTCCCTCAAACCCGCCCGTTGCTCGGACGGAAGCGGAGAGGAAGATTTTGGCGGTCATAGATCACATGACGAAGTTCCACCAAACCTACCTTAGTGTCCCACCGCAAGATGGTGCGGCACTGCGATTGCTCGCAGAGGCGACCGATGCCAGGAACGTCGTCGAGATCGGCACTTCGACAGGGTATTCGGGCCTTTGGTTTTGCTTGGCCCTCCAGAAGACCGGGGGCCACTTGACGACGTTTGAGATCGATCACGAACGGGCAGCGATGGCCCGTGGGCACTTCCAGGACGCGGGTGTAGAAAACCTGGTGACGCTTGTGGAAGGCGACGCGCACGAACAACTTGTGAAGCTGAAGATACCCATCGATGTGGCCTTTATCGATGCCGATAAGCCCGGCTATGGGGATTACCTCAACAAGCTCCTCCCCATGGTGCGGCCCGGCGGTTTGATCCTTGCCCATAATGTGGAGATGGTTCCCGACTATGTTAAAGCTGTGACGACCAACCCCGACCTGGAAACCATTTTCTATATGCAGGGGGGCGGACTGGCCGTGACGTTGCGCAAGCGGTGAGAGTCAGGTTATCGGATTACGCTGAGGGAGGTCTGCACTAGGCTGGCTCATTTTTTCACGCAATCGAAGACCAACTTGAAACTATCGGCGCCTCCGCCTGGGGCGACATCGGCGCGGTCCACTTGCTCGGCGCAGCCCCGCCTCTTAAGTGATACGGAGCTGCGGCCAGGGAGCAGCTCCATCGCTGCCATACCGTCGTCACCCGTAGTGCCCTTGACGTCGTCGACCACGTCCCCGTTGGAGAATACGGCTTCGAGCTCGATCCCGGCGACGGGTTGGCCGCCCGGGTCGAAGACCCTGAGCAGCGCGGGTTTATGCACTAATTTCTTTGCCTCGTAGATTTCGGGCGGATAAAGCACGAGTTGCGTATTCACGCTGGGGGCGGCGCTGGTCAACTCCTCGTGACGGAAGGTTACGGTGTCTTCCTTGGCAGCTTCGCGGCGCCCGGTGACCCAGTAGAGGACGAGGGGCAAGTGGGCAAATGAAAATCGTCCATCCCCCTCTGTGACTTGTTGATCGGTCAATTGCCCTTGTTCGTCGCTCAGCGAAACTCGGATGCCGGCGCGCGGCTGGAGGTCTGGGCCCAACGAGGTTCCGCTCACGACTCCCACGGAATCGGGAAGGGGCGGCCGCAGGTCAACGGAAATGGTATTGCTCGTCACCTCGCCTTGCCAAAGGGTGGCGCCGAGGTTGCGCTGGAATTCTTCCGCGTTGGAGAAACTCGCTCCATAGACCACGGCTAACTGATAAGCTCCCCAAATCGGTTTCTCCCCCTCCGCCTGCGCGGGCTGCATGTGCACGATCGAAGTTTCCTCATAATCACCGCCCGCGGCCAACTTCACCAGCCTGGGCTTTGGCATATTGACATACTCGAGCACCGTGCCCACCGCCGGCGAGCTAGCCGCCTGCGCAGCCTTGGCGTCGACGGGCTGTAGCTTGACTTCCACCGTCGAGCCCCCCGCGGTTTCGGGAGGCCGATTTTCGTCGGACACGCGTTCCTCCGGCGGCTTCTTTCCTTTTGCCCGCCGATAGAGCCAAAGGGTTTGCTGCGTGGGGTTGTGAATATGAAGTACGATGCGGGCCGCGTCGGGCTCAGCCACAAACTGCTGACCCATGGTGATGAGCAGCTTGAGAGTGGGGGCGTTCGCCTGGCCGCGCGCCGGCGCCAATGCCAGGAGCCACGAAACCCCAGCCAAGCCAGCGATCACAGCAAGTCGAGACGTTTCAATTCCTCTATTTGCCATCGGCTTGTAACTCGACCCAATTTCAAAGCAGGTGGACCGCGAAGTTGTTTTATGACTCCGCAATTTGTTCCCCGTTAACATGAAGACTCGCGGACATGCAACACAGGTCCGCGCCACACTGGCATTATAGTACTCGCAGAATAAGGCACTTCAAGTAATGCGTTTCGGGAACCGTGAGTAAAATGGGATGGTCGCGCGACTGTGTACGGCGCTCAACGACAACGACGGTGCGGTGTGCGTCCAGCGCGGCCTCAGCGATCGCTTCCAACAGGTCAGCCTCGCTGACATGGAAGGAGCACGAACAGGTAACAAGAAAGCCGCCGGGATTCAGAATTTTCATCGCGCGGAGATTCAGTTCTTTATAGCCCCGCAGAGCCGATTCCCGGCTGGCTTTCTGGCGCGCGAAAGCAGGAGGATCAAGGACCACGGTGTCGAAGCGCTGCCTTTCCTGGTCGGCGGCCTTCAGGAAGTCGAAACAGTTGGCTTCCTTCCATTCCAGGTTGGAGAATCCGTTCAGCGCCCGGGTGCGGTCCGCCTGTCGCAGCGCGTCCGCTGAGGAATCAACGCCAAGAACCGAGTCGCACCGGGGGGCGATGGCCAGGGCAAATCCGCCGGTGTAGGTAAAGCAATCCAGCGCTCGCCCGCGCGCATAATTCGCCGCCGCGGCACGATTTTCGCGCTGGTCGAGATAACCTCCGGTCTTCTGCCCGCGAAGCAGGTCAAAGCATATCTTCACGCCGTTTTCTTCCACCATCACTTCACCGACATCCTCCCCCGCCAGGAGGCCGCTTTGCTCCGGTAAACCCTCGAGGCCGCGCACGGCGGCATCATTACGCTCGATGATGGCTCGGGGAGAGAACTCCTTCTGCAGAATCTCAACCACCATAGACTTCATCCGCTCCATGCCCTGGCTCAGGGTTTGAATAACAAAACAATCGCCGTAGCGGTCGATGATAAGTGAGGGTAGCAGATCACCTTCGGCAGCAACCAACCGGTAAGCCTGCGCCCCGGCTGCCACTTGCTGGCGGAAGGCGGTCGCTGTGCGAATTCGCTCGGTGAGGAAGGTGGCGTCAATGGGCCACGCGTTGCGAGTCAGAAAACGCAGGCTGATTTGCGAACTGCTGCTATAAAGTGCTTGCCCCAAAAAGCGCTTCTTCATATCGGTGATCCGCACGACACCCGGTTCGACTCCCTCCGCGGAAACGACGTCGGAGCGGTAAATCCAGGGATGCCCGGAGGCAAGCCGCTCGACCCCTCGCGATGTGATGGTGACTGTGGGCGCAACCATTTGCTAACTCTATCACATAGGAACAGTGGCGAGTGACCAGTGATGAGTGACAAGAAGGAGAGTTCGAAGTCCGAAACCCATGTCCCGTATCCTGTATCACGACTCCCGGCGATAACAGAGAGTAATCCAGAAAGATATTCATAATTCAGAATTCATAATTCATAATTGTCTCCGCATGCTTCTCGAAGAATTTGATTACCCGCTTCCTGCCGAACTGATTGCGCAAAGGCCGCTGGCTGATCGCGATGCTTCGCGCATGATGCTGCTCGACCGCGCGTCAGCAAATTTGGAAGACAGGGCATTTGTCGAGATTTCTCAACTCCTCCAGCCAGAAGATCTTTTGGTTTTCAATAACACCAAGGTCTTCCCTGCCCGCCTCTTGGGCCGGCGGCAGGGGATTACCGCGCAGCCGGTGGGAAAGAACAATCCCGCCCAGCGCGGTTTCCTGACCGGCGAAACCGAGCTCCTGCTGACCCGGCAAGAGAGCGAAGACGTCTGGCAGGGATTGGTTCATCCGGGGCGCAAGGTTCGAACGCGTGAAGTGCTGGTGTTTGGGGATGACGAGTTGGAAGCCGAAATTCTGGGCCGGGGCGAGTACGGAGTGCGCCGGGCGCGTCTACGCGCGCGCACTGGAACAGTTGAAGACGCCATCGATCGGCTGGGCCACGTACCCCTGCCGCCTTACATCCATCGCCGCGACGAGTCGAGCGACCGCGCCACTTATCAGACTGTCTATGCCAAGGTGCGCGGGGCCGTAGCGGCGCCGACCGCGGGACTGCATTTTACGCCGCGGGTTTTGAGTGCCGTTGCCGCGCGCGGCGTAGAGAACTGCGAAATCACCCTGCACGTGGGACTGGGAACTTTTCAGCCGGTGCGGGCAAAACAAATTGAAGACCATCACATGGAAGCCGAGCGCTACGAGATTTCAGAAGCTGCGGCGTCAACCATCAACCGGGCCCTCGACGAGCGACGGCGCGTCATCGCCGTAGGAACAACGAGCGTCCGCACGCTTGAAAGTGTCGCCCGCGATCACGGAGGAAACATCGTGCCCGACCGCGGCGAAACACGGCTCTTCATTGTCCCGGGATTCCAGTTCCGGGTCGTTCGGGGACTCCTGACCAACTTTCATCTTCCGCAGTCGACGCTGCTCATGTTGGTCTCAGCTTTTGCCGGAAAGGATTTTGTATTGAGCGCTTACCACCATGCCGTGGAAGCGCGCTATAGGTTTTACAGTTACGGAGATTGCATGTTGATTCTATAGCGATTAGGGCTTTAAACCAACCCGGAGTAACTCTTCCGCCTACACGCGCATCTAACCACTTGATCCCGCAATGTTCGACCTTTGGGTAACCAAATTCAATTTCAGACGTCAGATGTAGTGTAGGGAATTTGATTTTAGAATTCAGAAATTACCAAAGAGAGAGCAAAATCCAGCAAATAGAGAGTCATGAAGAATACTCGAGGACTACCCATACCGTTTCTAATCTTAATCCTGGCGGGTGCGGTGTCGCTTGTCAGCATTGTCGCGAATCGCGGGGCCCAGGCCAGCATGGTCAGGAATGATTCCGTGCAAATGCAGACTATTGAGCAGGAACGCATGGCGGAATTCTATTTCCGCATCTTGTCCTGGCTTTCCGACCTCAGACCGCGGGCGGCAGATCCAGCGAAAGCTACGCCCCACACCTCGACACCGCCCAAGGCCGTGAAATCCCCACCGCGGGGCGCGCATCGGGGCAGAATCGAACTCTGCACGTTTTCTTCCTCGCAGAGTCTCCCCAACAGCAAGCCCCGTGCGCACAGCTTAGATTAACTCCATCAATTCTGGTCTTTCCATTCCGCCCCACTGGGAAAAGGGCCGCCGCGCTGGTGGGCGCTATTACTGCAAAAACTCTCGCCGGGCAGGGTTTTCACACTGACCCTTTAGCTCCGCCGCCGGTTTGGTCGGGGACGTCACAGCCGCTTGCGGAACGCGTGTTGGGTCTTAATAAGCTCGAATCCCCTTCCCGCGTAGAATTTGTGCGCCTCATGGCGAATCACACTGGAGCGCACGGAGACTGCGTGGCATCCCTTTTGGCGCGCCCAATCCTCCACCCCCTCCATTAACTTCCACCCCACGCCTTGGCCGCGATAGGATTCATCAACCACAAGACCGCCGATCTCCGCGTATGCGTCGCTCTCAAGCAGATTGCACACATAGGCGTGCACCCAACCCACGACGCTGGTTCCCAAAACGGCGGCAAGGATGAGATGTTTGGGATCATCCAGCACGGTGGTCATGCGTTCCTCAACCTGGCGCGGCGAGGAGGGGTACCCGAGTTGGGTCGCGAGGCTCGCAAATGCGGCGGCGTCCATGAGCCTCGCCGGCCGAAGCGTGACCCCCATCAAGTCAGGAGGAAGCGGATCTGCAACCATGGATACCCCTAGCGCGCCTTCTACCAATGAGTCCGCACACGGTACTTCAGTTGCGCTTCGCTATTAGCCGCCGCCGGCACCGTGAAGCGTGCCGCGAAGGCGGCGGTCTTTTCGTACTTGAAGGTCGAATTGAGTATCGTCCAATCTCCGCTGATCGGTTCATTGACGACGACAGTGATGGGGTCGGGCTTGTGGTTTCGAAGCGAAATCTCGTACTCCAACTCCACACTGTGCGGGCCCAGTCGCTGGAAATCAGTCTGCTTGCGCTCCGCCACCACGTCGAAGGCATTGCCGATGTGGAGACTCACCGTTTCGTCTTTGGGGGTGTGATCGATCCGATCTTCACCGATGAACTGCACGCGGCCTTTGGAATCCCCTTGATAGACGCGCACGGTTCCCGCCGGCAGGGGAACTCCCAGCGAGTTTTCTTCCGCGTTTTTGAGCTTGATAAAAACTTTCACGGGCTCTTTAGTGGGTTGGCCGGGGCTCTGGGCATTCTGGTAGTAATAGGATTGACCGTCAACCTCGAAAATCTTCTCGATGGTTGCGCCGGCCGCGGCCAGCAGGCTGATCTGCTTGGTTTCGTTCTCTTGAATATTGGTGGGCCGCTGAAGGGTATAGAGGTGATATTCGGAAATCGCTTCCTGCTCGAATTGCGGCGGGGGGGCGGCCACCGCCTTGGCCGCCATGGAGAACTGCATCACGCTGCGCACGGGCGCGACGCGATTCAATTCCCCTGCCACCAATTGGAGTTGGGCGTTGCGGAAAGACGCGCCGCTCTGGTTCACCACCGTCACCCACCCGTTTAAATCCGCGGACTTCTGATCGGAGTGCACGGTGAGCACGTAATCGGCGCTCCAGTTCACCTGATTGGTCAGGTAGGATGCCTCCACCGTCTGCTCACCTGCGTGGCGATTGTCCAGCAGCCAGACGAGTGTCGGCTTGCTGTAGAGATTATCCGGCAGGTCGGGAAAGACGTAACGGTCGGCTCCCATGCCCGTAATGATTTCATTCCCCACCTTCCAGACGGGCCCCTCGTTATCTGCCAGGAGCACGGCCTGCACAGGAACTTCTTTGGTGGAGTTGTTTTCTTGCACGACGCGGACCAGCGTCAATTCCTTGCCAACATACTTTTGCAGGAGCTTCTGCGGGCTCAATAAATCATACTCGTAGTCCTGTTCGAGAACGTTGAGCTCCTTGGGGGCGGTCAAAGAAACGATGTGAACCGTTGCCGGGTTCACCTGCGCGGCAATATCCATGTAGCGCAAGTCGACGGTCCCGCCAGGTAGCCGCACGCGGCGGACGTCCCGCACCAGGGCGACGTTAGAGTTATAAACGGTGACCGCCAGATCTTTCTGGTCCTGCGCGGTGGAGGTCACCGTAGTCTGCGCGTGAGCGTCCGTGATCCACCCGGCCAGAACGATTGCCACGATAAGTCGTACTACCGGTTGATGTTTCATCATGATTTGCCTTCCCATTCGGAGATACCTGCGCGTTCCCTTCAATGTTCCCAGCCTACCTCTAGCTGGCCGGGAAGGAAAGCTGGCCACTTCATCCCTCAGCGGAGGGATTGCTTACAAGTATAGAACGAGCGGCGAGTACTTTCTTGCACTAACGAGCAATCAGGAAGGTCCCAATGGCTGGGAAGTGGGGATTGAGCTGAAGGAAGCCTGCATCCGATGTTCAGTTGAACAGGGCGCGGATTTCGCGCATGTCCACGTTGGCAAACTTTGACGCAATCAAATCCGCTTGCTGGAGCTCCGAGGGAGGGCGGCTGTGGACGAGCGCCATACATTTAAAGCCGGCTGCCTGTGCGGCCACCACCCCCAGGGGCGCATCCTCGATGGCGAGGCACTCCTCCGCACGGAGGGGTTGGTCCCGGAACTTCGGCAGCGCTCGCAAACGGGATAGAGCCAGGAGATAGACTTCAGGATCGGGCTTGCAGCGCTGGCAGTCGTCCGCCGTAGCCAGGACGGAAAACTTTTCACGCAAGCCCAATTTGGTAAGCAAGTGGTGGATTTCCACGTACAAACTGCCGCTGGCGATCGCCAAGGGATAATGGCTGGCCATGTGGTTGACGAACTCTACCACGCCCGGCATGGGGGGTAGGCCGTCACGAATGATTTCCTGATAGCGCTGACCCTTCCATGCAACCAGCTCATCGCGCCGTGCCACGTCCACGTGGCGCCCATGGCTGATGTAAAGGTGCTCGATGATCCCGCGGTCGTCGAGCGCCAGGTAGTCATGGTAATACTCCTCGTCGCTGACGGCCCAGCCCTCCAGACCGGCCATTTCCTGCGTCAACCTGAAAATGAGCGGCTCACTGTTCACGATGATTCCATCGAAATCGAAGATTACGGCGCGTAACAAGTTGGATGAGGCTCCCTTTTGGTGGTCGATCTTCAGGACAGGGTGACGAGCGCAGACAATCGATAATCGTCCATCGGCAATCGCCAAATCCCTCGCTATGGTACACTTGAGTTGCAAGCGGGGACAAGGGTGGAGTGTGTTTTCCCTGCCCCTCGCGTCACCCAAAGGAGTTGGCTGCGTCTAATTAAGGTGAGGAGCACGGTCCGATCATGACCCACGAGTTGAGCATTCCCATTGCGTTCTTGGCGGGGATCGTTTCTTTTCTATCGCCGTGCGTGCTGCCGTTGGTTCCGGGCTATATTTCGATGCTCTCCGGGGCCTCGATCGAAGAGTTGAAGAAAGAGGCCAGCGGAGAGCTTCTGCGCCGGGTACTGCGTAATTCCTTGGCTTTTGTAGCAGGGTTTTCCCTGGTCTTTGTGATTCTGGGCGCGACGGCAACGTGGGTGGGACAATTCCTGCGGTCGCACCAGGTCACCTTCAACATTATCGCCGGAATCATTGTAGTTATTTTCGGATTGCACTTGACCGGCTTGGTAAAGATCCCGTTGCTCTATCGTGAGGCGCGGCTGGATACGGGCGCGCCGCGGCGTGGCCTGGGTGGAGCGTTTCTGGTGGGATTTGCGTTTGCTTTCGGGTGGACTCCCTGCATTGGACCGATTCTGGGAGCCATTCTGGCCCTAGCCGAGCAAAGGCAGACGGTGCTTCAGGGTATGTTTCTACTGGCCATCTATTCCGCCGGACTCGCGATTCCCTTCCTGCTCACGAGCGTTGGGCTTACTAGTTTCCTTAAACTCTATAAGGGATTCCGGAAGCACTTGCAGGCGGTAGAGGTGGCTTCAGGTGTACTGTTAATTGCCCTGGGCACATTGATGGCCTTTAACAAGCTAGCGATCATATCCAGGTATTTTTCATTCTTGAACCGGTTTTCGCTATAACTGGTTCGGGTTAGGCGCGAGAGGAAAAAGTTTGCACCCGATTCTAATCAACATCGGTTCCTACCACCTTCCCACCTACGGCACCCTGCTGGTAATGGCGATCCTTGGCGGGATTTACACCGCCATGCGATTGGGCCGTCGTGTGGGGCTGGATTCGGCATTGATACTGGACTTTTGCACCTGGGTGATCCTCGTAGCTTTGGTCGGCGCGAAAGTCTTGATGATCCTGACCGATTGGACCTATTACCGCGCTAATCCCGGCGACATATTCAGTTTCTCAACCCTCATGGCGGGCGGGGTCTTTTACGGCGGCTTTCTGGCAGCGCTCTTCTTCACCCTCTGGTACGTCCGGGTGCAGAAACTCTCCTTTTGGAAACTGGCTGACGTGCTGGCCCCCGGCGTGGTGCTGGGCCAAAGCGTGGGACGGCTCGGATGCTTTAGCGCCGGGTGCGACTACGGCAAACCCACCAACGCACCGTGGGGGGTGGTATTTACCAGTACCTTCGCGCATGAAGTTGGGGGGGTGCCGTTAGGGGTGCGTTTGCATCCCGCGCAGCTTTACGAATCCATCACAACTTTCGTAATCTTCGGCTTGCTGCTGTGGTGGTTCTCCAAGAAGAAGCGGGACGGAGACGTTTTTCTTGCTTACGTCGGCCTCTACGCGGTCGCACGATTCTTTCTGGAATTCCTGCGTGGCGACGAAGACCGCGGCTTTGTGTTTCATCACCTGCTATCGACGTCCCAGTTCATCGCGCTGCTGGCGCTCGCGGGGATTGCCACCGTGTTCATCTGGCGGCGCGTGCATCCGGGCGAAGCACTGAGCGCCGGTCCAGGAAGCGGGGACGATCCTCGGGCTCGGCAAGCGGGCGAAGTGGCACAGCAAGGCAGCCCCGGCCCGGCGCGGGCGGTTGTCGCGTCGGCTGTCCCCAAACGTGCCAAGCGTTAATGTGAATTCATAATGAGGTGCGGGCTGTGGAAGAACAAACACCAATCGATAATACCCCCGAGGAATCAAAGGCGCCGGAGAGCTCTCCCTCAGAAAGTCCACCGGCCCCGAAATCCAAGATACTCGTGGGGGCTCTGCTCGCCATGGTTCTCGTAGTCGGATTGTATTACGTGAACCGCTATTGGATTGAGCCCGCCGTAAGGGCGCAGACGAAAGGCGATGGGTCACATCCCGTGGCGCCGCCGTTTTCGCTGACGGACATTACCGGCCAGCCGCTCAATCTGAGTGATTACAAGGGGAAAGTGGTGGTGCTCGACTTCTGGGCGACGTGGTGCGGGCCCTGCCGGATCGAGATTCCCGGCTTCATTGAGTTGCAAAAACGTTATGCCTCGCAAGGCTTTACGATGATTGGCATCTCCATGGACGATAGCCCCGAACCCGTGGTGGACTTCACCAAGGAGTTGCAGATGAATTATCCTGTCGCCGTCGGCAACGACCGGCTAGGGGAGCTTTATGGCGGCATGCCCGGTCTGCCCACCACCTTCGTGATTGGCCGCGATGGTCGCATCTATGCAAAGCACGTTGGCGCCACCGACGCGAGCGTCTTTGAAACGGAGATAAAGGAGTTGCTAGCGGCCAGTCCGGCGGACGAAGCCACGGACTTTCACCGGGCGGGGCAAGTCTTTGCCGAGGACAAAGTTGAATTGGGCGACCCCGCAACGATCGATTCGGAAGTGCCGGGCATTGATTTGACCAAACTGACCGCCGACCAGAAAGAAGCCTTTAAGAAGTTATTGGCAGGCCAGCAATGCACCTGTGGCTGCAAGTTCACCTTGCTCAAATGCCGCCAGGTGGACCGCAACTGCTCCACCAGCAAGAAACTTGCAAAGGATCAAATGGACGCATTTCTCAAGGTCAATAGCACCGGCGTCGCAACTAAATAATTGAACCTGTTGATGACATATCAAATACCCTTAGCGAAAACAGTAGGTTCAGGAGCAGGATTTCACACGTCGAAGGAGCGGAATTTGCGGTATATGCGGATATTTCTTTGGGGCTGCACCGTGACGTTGTTGGCGACGAGCCTGGGATGGGCTCAAAACCATAATCCCGTGGTGGAAGCGCACGTGGTGGTGGCCACCGACGCGGTGCACGCCAACTCTCCCTTAAAACTTGCCGTGCTGGCGCAGGTGGCTGCCGGCTATCACATCAACGATCACAAACCGACGCTGGATTACTTGATCCCCACCGAACTCAAAGTGGAGCACAGCGATCAGTTTGTTGTGAAAAGTGTGGTGTATCCGAAAGGGACGTCGAAGAAGTTCGAGTTTTCTGACGTCCCGCTCTCAGTTTATGAAGGCCCCGTGGTCGTGGGTGCGGTGCTGCAAGCCGGGAAGGAAATGCCAGCAGGAACGTATACGCTGAAGGCCAAGTTCGCCTACCAGGCTTGCAACGACCACGCCTGCCTTCCACCCACCAATGTGCCGCTCGCCGTGAGCATAAGAATTGTGCCTCCCAACGTACCGTTGAAACCGGTGGAACCCGATGTCTTCCGACGAATCAAATTCGAATAGCCCTGCCCCCCCCGCAGCCCCCGAAGGGAAACCTCGCAGCCCCGTCGTTTTGGCGGCGGTAAGCCTGATCTTGCTGGCGGCACTGGTGTGGGCCATGGCTCCAAGTCGCGCGAAATATCAGCCGGCCCCACTTCGCCCGGCGCCCGCCGGCTGCCCCCAGGTTCTGACTGACTTCGTCCCCTCGGATGCTACGGAAGTTCCCGGCGTCGATTTGAGTTCGCTTTCGAAGGCCCAGCGAAATCATATCCTCTATCGCCTGAACATGGAGCCGTGCCCTTGCAGTTGTAACACCAGCATCGCCTCCTGCCGGCTCAATCATCCCACCTGCCCTATTTGCAAGGATTTGGTGGAGAAAATTGTGGCCGAGGAACGGCAGGGAAAGTAGGCGGAATGCGGTAGACGGCGTACGGTAGACAGTAGACCGTAGACGGCAGTGACAGCATACTACAGTACGGTCTCGGGAACTCTTCCTGTTTACCGTCTACCGTATTCCGTCTACTGCTCTCCTGGTTTCTATGCGGATTGGCGTCGTCTCTGACACTCACGGATATTTTGATCCGCATCTGCCGAGGCTTTTACACGGCGTCGACGAGATCTTGCATGCCGGTGACGTAGGATCGGTGGCTATGCTCGACCAACTCCGTGCCTTTGCACCGGTCCAAGCGGTGCGGGGCAACGTCGATTCGGCGGCCCTGGGGCTCGCCCCCGCCCTCACCCGGCGATTTGGCGCCGTCGAAATCCATATGTTCCACGAACCTCCCAAGCCCCAATCGGAATTACGGGATTGGGCCCAGGCTGGCCCCCTGGAAGGGAAACCAGCTGAGCACTGCCGCCGGTTTCTGGAAAGGTTCCCCGATGAATGCCGTGTTGTGATTTTTGGACATACCCATGAGCCCTGCGGGTTGATTCTTGGCAGCAAGCTCTTCTTTAACCCCGGAAGCGCCGGCAAGAAACGTTTCTCATTGCCACGCTGCTGCGGCTTGCTGGAAATCTCGGCGCAGGGCATGCAGGCGACATTCCTCGGCTTGGAAAGGTATAATGAGGACTTACCGGAAGGCGTATGGCTGCCGATCGGAGGAGCGTAAGCATGTTGAAACTGCTAAGGGTTTTGAAAGGCGCCACGGAAGTGCTAACAACGGCAGCAGCCGTCCTCGCCGCTGCCATTGTGGTGGTGGAAACCTACCAAGCTCTGCGCAAGAAGATGGACGCGGCCAAAGGGCAGTGACCAGTGACGCGTGACAAGCAAGTACGTTTTGGCTCGTGGCGGTGGATTGTAGATGGGTGCACATCGGGATCATGAGTGAAATCTGTACTGAGGATCATGAGAAGCGAGAAACCACGTCGGTAGTATGCCGCAGTCGCCCTAATTCCCGCCCGAGCGCAGGTGGTCCGCTGCGCGGCGCAAGCGCGCCACCACGCGATCTTGCCCGAGCACTAGCATGACTTCAAACAAGCTCGGCGCCACGGCCTGACCCGTCAGCGCCACGCGCGTGGCATTGATCAGCAACCCTGCCTTCATGCCCTTCTCCTCCGCCAAGCCACGCAAGGCTCCTTCTGTTCCGGCCAAACCAAAGGGATTAGCTGCTGCCAGGCGCTCGGCAAGCGTATCGAGAAGCACTGATAGCGCTGCGTCTTTCCAATACTTTTTCACCGCTTCGGGATCATAGGCGAAATCGTCGGTAAAAAACGCGCGGAAGGCGCCGGCGAAGTCCTTGAGCGTGCGCGCCCGGGACTGAAGCAAGAGGACCGATTGCTTGAATGCCACTTCCTCTTGGGATGGCCGATTGTCGATTGCCGATTGCCGATTAGGGACGTCTGATTCCTGCCTTCTGACTTCTGCCTTCGGAAGCAGGCCGGCACTGGCCAATTCCTGCTCGACCAGCGGCAGCAGACGTTCCACCTGCATATGGCGAACGTATTCGCTGTTCATCCACGCCAGCTTTTCGAGATCGAAGACGGCATTCGATTTAGAGACAGTCGCGAGATCAAAATCGCGAACCATCTCCCCGATTGGCACAATCTCCCTCTGCCCTGGAGGCGTCCAACCGAGCAACGCCAGAAAATTGACCAAAGCTTCAGGCAGAACTCCCTGCTCGCGATAAGCGCCCACGGCGGTCGCCCCGTGGCGTTTCGACAGGCGTTGCTTGTCCGGCCCGAGAATCAGCGGCAGGTGGGCAAAGATCGGCACGGGCGCATCCAGCGCCTGGTACATCAGGATTTGTTTGGGTGTGTTGGATATGTGATCGGCGCCGCGAATCACGTGGGTGATGCGAAGGTCAAGATCATCGGCCACAACGCCCAGATGATAGGTCGGATGGCCATCCGAGCGCAGCAGCACGAAGTCCTCAAGATCACGGTGGTCGACTTCAAGGTGGCCAAAAACCTGGTCCTCGAAGCTGGTCTGGCCGGAATCCGGCACGCGGAAGCGAACGGCCGCGGGGCGGCCCTCCGCACGCAGCCGCGCTTGGTCGGCGGGAGCAAGCGCCCGGCAGGCGCCGTCATATTTCCATGCGCGGCGTTCTGCCTCGGCTTTGGCGCGCTTGGCCTGGAGTTCCTCCGGCGTGCAAAAGCAGGGGTAAGCGTGCCCCAAGCGCTCGAGATTCAAAGCCATTTCGCGGTAACGATCGAGACGTTGGGATTGATAGATGGGGCCCTCATCCCAATTAAGGCCGAGCCATTCCAGGCTCTCAAGAATGGCGGTGGTGAGTTCGGGCTTCGAGCGGTCTACATCCGTATCTTCGATGCGGAGGACCAAAACTCCGCCCACGTGACGCGCGAAAAGCCAGTTGTAAAGCGCCGTGCGAGCCCCTCCCACGTGCAGGTACCCCGTAGGTGAGGGCGCAAAGCGAACGCGAATGTCGCTCATCATCAGATTAGGCTTTCGCGGGGGTCTTCGGGCGAGTCGGCAAGCCGGCCGATAACTCCGAAAGGTACTTCCCCAGGATCGAACCTACGGTTGCGAGCTGTACCAGGTCCGCCGCTGTAAAGTCGGGACCCGCCGGGTCTCCGGGACGAGCCTTGCGGCTGATTTGGATCACACCAACAACCTTCCCCTCGACGATCATCGGCGAACTCATGATCTTCTGGATGGGCGCAGCTTTCTCTTCATCCGAAAGGTTGACGGCTTCAAAAACCGTGGGGTGCTTATACACGGGGAAATTGTTCACAATCTCCCCGCGTTTGTCGCGAATGTTCTTTGCGGCCAACGAGTGCGTGGTGGTGAGGGGAATGGCCCCAATGACCGCGAGTCTGATGGGATAGAGAAAGCTCAGGACGCGGGCGTCGGGGAAGAGGCGCAAGATAGCAACCTCCTCCTTCTTGGCCTTGAAGCCACCTGAGATGAGCACTGCCAGGCGGTTCAAATCTTGGTCGGTGGGAGGAGTTCCCGACTTTGGGAACTCGTCCACCAGCTTGGCCACGGCAAGGGCCAAATCCTTTTCCGCCATTCGCATTGCTCCGTTGCGAGTCGTAGCGTACCCAATGATTATACTGAACCTGGTAAGGGCAGGCAACGACGCATCGCATCGCGAGATTAGGTTTGACAAAACCTTCGACGCATCCTGATAATCTCTAGCATCTGACTTATGCGGCTTGGACGATTGGAAATACGTGCGCTAACGTATGCGCTGCTGATGTTTTGCGCGGGACTATTCCTCCTGCCGCACGCCTTCGCCCAGACCGCCGGGGACCCCACGCAGGTGGCGGCTCGAGCGCTGGATCACGCGATCATTATTGACACGCACGCCGACACTCCCCAAGTCATGCTCGATGAAGGCTACGACCTCTCGAACCCCGACAGTCCGTTCATGATCAGCATCCCCAAGATGCGCGCCGGGCATCTGGGCGCCGAGTTCTTTTCCATTTGGGTGGATGTGACCTGGCCCAAGCAGGACCTGATCCATCGCGCCCTGGACCTGATTGACGCGACCGATCAGCAGGTGGTGAAGCACTCCGATATTTTGGCCCTGGCCGGCACTGCGGATGACATCGAGCGCCTACACCGCGAGGGGAAAATCGGCATCCTGATGGGGGTCGAGGGAGGCCACGAGACTGAAGGTGATTTGCGCACGCTGGACATCTACTATCGCCTGGGCGTGCGCTACATGACGCTGACCCACACCAAGAATGACGAGTTGGGCGATTCCTCCGGCGACAAGCCGCGCTGGAAAGGGTTATCGCCGCTGGGCAAGCAAGCCGTTGCGCGCATGAACCAACTCGGCATGATGGTGGATATCTCGCATGTTTCCGACAGCACTTTCTACGACGCCCTGGCCGCGAGCAAAGCGCCGCTCCTCGCTTCCCACTCTTCGTGCCGGGCCCTGTGCAGCGCCCCGCGTAATATGACCGACGATATGATTCGCGCCCTCGCCAGCAATGGCGGCGTCATGGATATCAATTACTATTCCGGATTCCTCAGCCAGGCCTTTGCTGACGCCTATGCCAAGATTGAGAAGCAGGTCGATGCCCAGCTTGCCGAAACGCGCGCGAGTTACGCGAAACAAGGCAAACGTCTTTCGTACATTGAAGAAGAGCGCATCCAGCAGCAATTAATCAAGGACCTGCCGGTGCCCTCTTACACGGCCATCGCCGACCATATTGACCACGCGGTCAAAGTGGGGGGAATCGATCACGTCGGGCTGGGTTCCGACTTTGACGGGATTGACTCGGCGCCGCGCGGCATGGAAGACGCCTCTAAAATTCCTGACTTGGTCCGGGAACTTGCCCGCCGCGGTTATAGCGAGGAAGATCTGGAGAAAATCCTGGGTGGCAACGTCTTGCGCGTCATGCGCGAGGTGGAACAAGTCGCCCGCCAGATGCAGGCCGCCCGCTGAAACGCGGGCAAGCGGGCCTCCCCGAAGGGGAGGAATATCATTAGCCGTAGGTGAAACCTACGGAATGGAAACCCGAAAATCAGGTGTCGACCCTGGAGGGGTCGAATATTCGACCCCTTCAGGGTCGAAAGGATTCTTTCCTTTGCCGTCCCGGTCCGTAGGTTTCACCTACGGCTAATGATACTGTTCCCCTTCGGGGGACAAGTGCCGACCCAAAGGTCCGCGCTGCAAATGTAAATTCCCAGCCAGCTTGCTGGCGGCGAATCGTGCGCACAATCGAAACCCCGCGAGCAAGCTCGCGGGGAGGAAAGCGGCAGCAAGCTGCCGCACTCCAAAGCTTCGCACGCGTAAACATGCCGTGGCGCTGAGCCATTGCGTATAATTTCTGGAGGACGTATGAGGAAGCAGATTATTTCAACTGTGATTGCGGCGCTCACCTTGGTGCCACTCGTAGCCGTAGGCCAAGCCGGACCGGCTACTGCGACAACAAAGAAAACCACCAGCTCCACGGCGCACCCCACCACGCCGAGAAGCACCGCCTCGCTGCTCAACCCGGCGTCGCTCAAGCTGCAAGCTCCGGCTGTTTTCGAGGCCAGGCTCACCACCACCAAAGGGGATTTCGTTATCCAGGTGACCCGCGCGTGGGCGCCTCGCGGCGCCGATCGCTTCTACAATCTGGTGAAATATCACTTCTTCGATGGCTCGGCGTTTTTCCGCGTGATCGACGGGTTTGTGGTGCAATTCGGTATTAGCGCCCGCCCGGATGTTTCCGGCGCCTGGGAAAACGCTAAGATCCTCGATGACCCTGTCACCCAAAGCAACACGCGCGGAATGCTCACTTTCGCCACCTCCGGCCCTAACACTCGCACCACCCAGATGTTCATCAGCCTGGGGGACAACCCGAATCTCGACGGCATGGGATTCTCTCCCTTGGGCAAGGTCACGAGCGGAATGGACGTGGTCGACAAGCTCTATAAAGATTACGGAGAGGGCCAGCCCAACGGGAACGGTCCCGACCAGAACCGGATTCAACACGAGGGGAAAGCGTATCTCGAAAAATCTTATCCCTTACTCGACACGATTAAGACCGCAGTGGTTGTGCCGCCGGCGGCGGCTGTGCCGAGCAAACCCGCAGTGCCCAGCAAGCCGGCCGCGGTGACGAAATAATGCCTCTACCGCAGAGGAGGACCTCGAAGAGGTCCAATGTCATTAGCCGTGGGTGAAACCCACGGAAACCATGCCCCCGACGATTTACCAACCCCGAAGGGGTTGAATGTGGCTCGGCGCCGAACTGGTAGGGAAAAGGTTCGACCCCTTCGGGGTCGACAAGCATTTTCGTGGGGGGGCTGTCCGTGGGTTTCACCCACGGCTAATGATATTGTTCCCCTGCGGGGAACCTGGCAGCGTCATTCCCTATCCAACCGGACAACCTGTGGTTGGCGTTGTAAAAACCTGATTGTTTGGTTGCCGCTCGGCCGCGGTGCGCCTCCGCGCCTCTGCGGTGAGCTACAGCAGGAATCATGATCAGAACAGGAGAATTCATGGGGGACCTAAAACCAGGCCATTATGCAGTGTTTGACACCACTCTCGGCGAAATCACCTGCGAGCTATTTCCCGACAAGGCGCCGGCGACCGTCCAAAACTTCGTGGGGCTCGCGAACGGAACCAAGGAGTTTGTGGACTCTAAGACCAAAGAACGCACCAAGCGCCCTTTCTACAACGGCTTGGTTTTCCACCGGGTGATACCGGAATTCATGATTCAGGGAGGCTGCCCGCTCGGCTCCGGCACGGGTGGGCCCGGCTACAAATTTCAGGACGAGTTTTCGAAAGACCTCTCATTCGACCGGCCCGGCCGCCTCGCCATGGCCAACGCCGGCCCCGGCACCAACGGCTCGCAGTTCTTCATCACCGTGGTTCCCACGGATTGGCTTGATAGCCGTCACACCATCTTCGGCCAGGTTGTGAAGGGCCAGGACGTGGTCGACAAAATCGTGAACACCCCGAAAGGTGCGCACGACCGGCCCAAGACGCCGGTGGTGATGAATGCAGTGAAAATTGTGGAAGTGAAATAGGCGGAAAAAGCCAGCGGAGCCCTGTATCCCTCAGGGAAGATAAATGACTTGATTGTCAAACTCTTCCGCGCCGCCGCTTTCGAGATACAGCGTGACCAGCTCGATCGCTTCGCCCACCGGTGCGGTGTCGGACACAACAACAACGCCCGGCATCGGCAGGCGGGCGCGAATCCGGTCGTAGGCATGTTTGGGGATCGTCTGGCGGTCGTGAGTTAGTAGAATACGCTGCTGCTCTGCCGCCCAAGCGAGCAAGGCCGGATCGCTTGCCCCGTCGAGCCCCACCGTTTGCGCGGTCACGACATCGAGGTTCTTGCTCCGCAGTTTGATGCCGCGAAGAACCCGGTGGCTGAAATGTTCATCGGCAAGAAAAGTAAGCATCGGCAGGTTCGGCCTTACCGCTTGGCCCTCGACTGGGCTGTTTGTTCACGAATCCGCCGGCGCAGCGCGCCAGCCCTGGCGAGGTCTTCCACCTCGGGGCGGACTTTGGCCGCTTCCTGCTCTCGGCGCAGCAAATACTCCTCGACGCGATCCGGGTGATCGAGATAGTAAGAGATGGCGCCGTAGATTTCCCGCAAGCTGAGGCTGGGGAAGTCGTCATGGATCTGCTCGGCGGTAGCGCCACTCGTGAACTCACGCACAATGGAGTCGATCGGTATCCGCGAGCTTCCAATTCGGATCGAGCCATCCTCCCACAGCGTCAAAGGGGCCGTTTGCGTGAGGTCAAACGATGCCATGGATAGTATTATACGCGACAATGGCTCAACGATGGGGGAGTTCCCGCAGGCTGGAGCGGAACCCGGCCGTTCCCGCTCAAGGAATGTTGAAGGATTCGATCTTGGAGTAGCGACATAAATGATTGCGCATTCGGCTGTAGCGGCGGTCTCCGACCGCCGTCGTCGATCGGAGATCGACGCTACAATTTATGTCGCTCTGTATAGTGGGAATAGAAGAAATGTGGCGGCACACGGAGAAAGGCGAGTAGCGTCGGCGCCCGACTTTCAGGCGCGGCCGATGGCGAGCGGCTGAGCCTCGCGCTGCGCTGTGGTTTCATCCACTACCTGACCGTCAAAAAGGTGGACGGTTCGGTCAGCAAACTGGCTGTAGCGCGGATCGTGCGTGACCATGCAGACGGTCGCACCTTCACGGTGCAGGTCGCGCAGCAGGTCCATAACGGCCTCGCTGTTCTTCGAGTCGAGGTTTCCGGTGGGTTCGTCCGCCAGCAGAATCGAGGGCTTGCCCGCCAGGGCCCGCGCCACGGCCACGCGCTGCTGCTGGCCACCCGAGAGCTGCGAAGGGTAGTGCTTCATCCGGTGGACCATTCCCACGCGGTCGAGCGCCTCGTGCACGCGCTGGCGGCGTTCTGTACCCGACATGCCGCGGTAGGTCAGCGGCAATTCCACGTTCTCGTAGACCGTGAGGTCGCCGATCAGGTTGAAGGCCTGGAAAATGAACCCGATCTCCCGGTTGCGGATGCGCGTGCGATCGGAGGTTGTCAGCTCCTCGACGGCGGAACCGTTCAAAGTGTACTTGCCGGTCGAAGGCGAATCGAGCAGCCCGAGGATGGAAAGCAACGTCGATTTGCCGCACCCAGAAGGTCCAGAGATGGACACGAATTCCCCGCGATCGATTTGCAGGTGAATCCCCGAAAGTGCATGGGTTTCCACCTCGTCAGTGTAGAAAACCTTGGTCATACTCTCCAACCGGATCAACGTCTGGCCATCATCGTCGGTGTACATGAGGGTCTCCTTTGCAAGCTCGCGGCGCGCCCCTGGGCTTCTACAATTCCCATCTCGTAGCACTGCTCGCTGGAGCTTCTATTGTTCAATACGCAAAACGCAGGCCGTTTGTGCAATTTTTTTATTCTATAGATTCCAGAAAGCTTACAGCTCAATCGACGCGCCATCGGGGGAACCAACCTGTTCGGAAATGGGATCTTGCTATTTCGAGAACGTAAAAGCATCACCCAATGAGACGTCGGAGCCCTTCAGCGGTTAGCAAGATGCACCGCGGTCGTAAAGGCAGCGGAAGAACGGCAGGTGTCATGTGGGCGCCAGTTCGCCAAAGCGGTGAGCAAGCGCGGACCATCGTGGAACGATTTCATCCCCGACGAGTCATCCTGTTCGGCAGTCATGCTGGCGGCGACGCCCAACCTGACAGCGACCTGGATTTTCTCGTTGAGACGGTGGCTCAGGCGCGCGGGCTGGCGCATCAGACTCCTGCCCTTGGGAGTCTGCGATCCCGAAGACTTCGCGTGAGTTGAACTCAACACATCCGATCGAAAGCGAGCCGAGAGGAGAATTGGCGTCTGGCGAGAGGTTCTGGTGGTGATGAATTGGCGTTCACCGGGACTGTAAACACGGGGGTACGAGGGCATGGCGCAGGAGAGTATCCCTTCGACGGCGCGGAGCCGGAAGAGAACGTCCCTTCGGGATCGCAGACTCCCAAGGGCAGGTGTCTGCGCCAGCCGGCGTAGCCGCGGTCAGCGCTTTCCTGACCGCGGGCACTTCTGGCAAATACGCCATCTTGTGACCAGAATCGAGCGCGTAGATGATTCGGGGTGGGAGCATAGGAAAAGCGTCACTTACTTGCTCTCGACTCAACCGGCGGGAGCAGGATGTTCTCCCAACCTCCGTGAGGACTCCATTCACGAACGGTGATGGGCTTAAGGCGCTCGGGGCAATCGGCCAAGGGGTGCTTGATCTTGCCTTCGGCGCTGAGTCTATCGTGGGTAAACCGGTAATTGTCGCTGAAGAAAACGGACTGGGGAACGAATGATTCGGAAATACTATATAGGGCCCAAATCCCGGCGAGTGCGCCCGGGCCCTCGGTGGTCATAACTTGAATCTGCGCGTTCGTTACTAAGAGACCCATAACCGAATTATAGGGAGGACCCGCGACCCGAATCACTTCCGATCGGGGAAAGAGGAAATAGCCCAAGGGCTGTCCCTGCGGGCACGAGTCACACTCGGAAAGCGCGCCGGTCTGTGGCGAATGGCCAGACGGTTCGCCTTCTTCCAGCACGGCAAGCGCCCCCTCGTCGGTCTCATTATTGATGCCGCCCGCCAAAATGTTTGAACCACGTGCCGTATGTAATTCATTCAAACGACCTAAATGTCCGTAGTTTACGAAGTATCTCGTGGTATGCCCGCTGGGGTCGATCCTCACAAGAATGGAGACTGAAGTCGGGTAACTACCAATCGTGCACCATGCAGAACTATGCGATTCATCTCCGGTGACCATCAGAGATTGGATCTCCCATCGCGGGCCGCAGTCCTCCCCACCAAAACGAATTCTGTCTGTAAAAGCGTGCTGCCATAAGAGTTTCCCCGCCGAAGTGAAGCAGTAAACTGCATCCGTGGTGACGTTCCCTGCCCCAAACTGCATTAACGGCGCCGCTACAATTACCCCACCTTCAGGGTCACTACTCATGGGCAGTAGCTGGACTTTTCGGCTCACGTCTTCTTCCGGCTGCAAGATTCGGGTCGGCTGGCCTAAATCGTAAGACCACAATACCTTACCGCCACTCCAGGCCAGCAACTGCCGCCCGGAAAAGGTGATGGAGCCAACCTTGGCACGGTGAGCGGTTTGATATCGAAGTATTACAAGGATAGTGCCTGCCGCCAGGACTACGATTGCCAATGCCACTAGCCATTTTGGTCGCCACCAAATGGAGGTTCGGGTTCCGACATCCGGAGAGGACGCCACCCCTGGCTGGTCGCTAGTTGACGCTGTTTTCCCCTTTGAGGTCTTAAGCCAAGTCTCAAACTCCTCGGCGAAAGCGAACACTGAGTATCCCTTGCTGCTGCCGGTGTGATGCACGGGCAACCCGAGTTCTCGCTCCCAGCGTTGGGCTGTACGGGTGGATGTACGGAGGTATTCGGCTATTTCTTTCCAGCCTACAAGCTTCCTCGGGGAGGTATTACTCATTGGCGCAGCCCCGCGATGATGAATGAACAGCCTGACCCTGGCGAACGATAGGGATGTCGTCGCATGACGTTATATGTCGCTTGACGCAAGAAAGTCAACCCGCCTATACAAGCGCCGGTAAAGAGAAGTTCTGCGCGAGGGAGCGGAGACCGAATAACAGCTCGAAACAGCGGAATACTCAAATTGGGGAAACGTAAAATGTTGAGTGAACATCACTTGTTCGCCAGAGGAGGAGAAATGAACGCACGCGTCTTAACGGCCATTTTCGTGATCGCTGGTATCGCCCTGATGCCGACATCGAGTCTGCATGCGGAGCAAAATCAAGGCAACGCAACCAGTAGCGCTTCTTGTTATAGCTCGCTCCTACGCGGAGTGGGACAGACACTCTCTGCGTTCATCGAGAGCCAGAATGCCAATGGTACCGTCGAGGTAAACGGGGGTGACAGCCAGCAGCCGGACACGCCATTCGAATTTGCCTGGGGTGATGGGTCGACGACATCAGGATTCTTTCCGCAAACACACGTCTATACAAGCACTACGGAAGACTACGTCATTGCCATAACCGCGACGGAAAACGATGGGTCCACCCAGCAATACTCAGTCCCCGTTTTCTTCGTGCCACCTTCGGTTACACCGAAGTCCTTCAAGGGCATTTCCTTTCAAATCCCCTCGACACCGGTCCAATTTAAATCGCACTGGACCGGCTACACACCGCCCACCGATGTGACGGAGTTCCCCAACAGCTCATTCCCGGTTTATTCCCGTTCCGCCGTGACGCAGATCATGCTGGGTGTCTCGTCGATCGATTACACGCTTGCGAACCAAAACAGCTTTCTGCTGAACGGAACGTTTTCGATTGATATGCTCGAAAACACCGATTACGGCGGTGGGATTTCGTACTGGTTCACAACGCCGATGTCGGTTGGTTACGGCGCCTCAATACTAAACGCACCGATTGGGTGGTACATCCTCTTTAACGAGGTTGGGAAGGATACGACTCTCAACACCCCTACCAGCCTCACCTATGGTGGCAACACCGACGGTGATGCCAGCGAGATTTATTCCGAGACGATGGGCGATATTTTCAGCTACGCATCGGGGTGCCAGCTCGTCAGCAATCCATCTACGTACGGGCTGTCCCCTGCCGTTGCCGTCGATATCGGACATAACATGCTTAGCGGTGCCGCTTTGCTGCAACAGGCTTACAACAACTACGTCTCCGCAGGCGCGCCCTTCAGTTCATGGAACCCTTATAATGGCGGACCCGACCCGACCCTCGGGACCATCTCGACGCTCGCCTGGAAGTTCATCGAACACGCGGAGCAGCAGGGCAAGGGATTTCAGGCTCCGGCTCAGCGCATGATGCAATTGCTACAACTATTCGACTCCTCCATGCTGGCGAGCTACGCTCCGACGGAAAACACGGAAGCTGCAGCCACTTTTCGTTCTACCCTCATGGTCGCGGCCCTTTCCTACGCGTTTTCTCAGGATCTGCGCAGTGAGTTCACGAGTCTGAACTTTCCCATTGACGATTCAACCTTCGAGCAGCTCTATGAAATGGTTACGGGGGGAGGCGCCAAGCTGTCCCCTTCGACGGAGTCGTTTGGGTCCGTCGCCGTCGGGTCCACCAGTGCTGGGAAGACAATCACGCTGACCAACTACCTGCTGACGCCGCTAACGGTCTCAACATCCTTCAGCGGCAAATACTCGAAGGACTTCCCGGTTCAAGCCGCGAGCACCTGCCCCAACCCGAGCGGCACGCTTGCGGCAAATTCAAGCTGCACATACGTCCTTGCCTTCAAGCCCTCGGTGAAAGCGGCGGAAACTGCCACCTTCAGCGTCGCGGAACAGGAGGGGTCGGTATCGTTGCCCAACTCACCGCAGTCCGTCGCGCTGAGCGGCATAGGGGCGAAGTAAGGCAACATTCTCGTTTAGAGAGAGTCCGGGCCTCGGGATTAGCACCTGGCGCTGACCTTCTTTCCAAGGTCAGCGGCTTTTAAGCTTCAGTCTTTCCGGTGCCGTTGGGCTTGGGTTCACGCCGGCGCCTGGAGGTCTGCGGATGCTTGCGCTGTTTCCCGCGGCGGTGGGAGGGGCCACCGGGCGACGGAACCAGATGGGCGCGAGCCGACGGCGGTTCACTAGAGTCCCACTCGCCGCGGTCTTGTTGCTGACGCTGGCACTGCCAGCATGTGGCGGGGGAGGCAGCACACACAACTCCGGAACACCCGCTGGAACCTAGACCCTGGCGGTATCGTGGACCGCAGGCTCGGGATCCTCGACTTTGAACCATAGCGTGACGCTCACGCTGACCGTGAGTTAGTCGAAGCGGGCGGGGGGACTTGGGCGCCGCCCGGTGGCGCCCTCCCGCCCTAACTCGGCGGTGCATGGATTTATACGGGCATGCAGTTCCGATAACAGGATACCTGTGCCTGTGACCGTCATGAGGGTACATAGAGTTATTGGAGGAACTATGAGACGCAAAAGCATAACCCCCCTCGTTGTAACGACCCTACTCGCGGCGCTGGCGAGCCCAAGTGAGGGAGCCGTCCCCAATGGCGTCGCTTCCTGTTACAGTTCGCTGCTTTCCGGGCCGCCCTCTACTCTGTCTGCGTACGTCCAGAGCGTTAATAATGACGGAGCTGTGGTTGTGAATGGGGGCGATACTCAGCAGCCGACGATCACACCCTTTCAGTTTGCGTGGGGAGACGGCTCAACAACGTCGGGCTGGTTTCCGCAAACGCACTTGTATGCAAATGCGGGGCAGAATTACGTCATTACCATAACTGCCACCGAGAACAACGGCGCAACACAGCAAGCCTCGGCCGTGGTCTTTTTCCTTCCGCCTGCGATCACACCGCAGGTACTTTCTGGCGTTTCTTTCCAGATTCCTTCCGCATCGGTCCAATTTCAAACGCATTGGCCTGCTTATGCGCCGCCCACCGATGTGACATATTTCGGCGATAGTTCATTCCCGATATACACCCGTTCGGACGTGGCATACATCCTGGCCGCTGTTTCGTCGATCGACTACAATCTGGCGAACAGCAACAGCTTCCTGCTCAATGGGATATTTTCGATAGACATGCTGGAAGCCACGGATTTCGATGGTGGTGTGTCTTACTGGTATACAACGCCAATGTCTGTAGGCTATAGCACTGATGTGACAGACCCGCCAATGTGGTATATCCTCTTTAATGAAATCGGGAAAGACACAACCCTCAACACACCGGTGAATTTCTCTTATGGGGGAAACACCGACGGAAGCGCCAGCGAGATTTACTCTGAGACGATGGGGGACATTTTCAGTTATGCGTCGGGATGCCAACTGATCAGTAACGCGGCCGCTTACGGCTTAGGGCCCGACGTCACGGCGGACGTTACAAATTCCATGCTCAGTGGGGCCGCCAATCTCCAGGGACAATACAACGCCTATATCGCCGCTGGGGCACCCTTCAGTTCGTGGAACCCGTATAACGGCGGAACCGACCCCACGCTTGGGACGGTGGCGACGCTCGCTTGGATTTTCATCGAACAAGCAGAGATGCACGGGCAGGGATACCAGATTCCCACTAACCGCCTCATGACATTTTTGCAGCAGTTCAATGCCACGCTGCTAGCGAGCTACGCTCCGACAAGCAACACCTCGGCCGCGGCAACCTTTCGTTCAACCCTTATGGTCGCCGCACTTTCCTATGCCTTTTCGGAGGACCTGCGAAGTAGGTTCGAAAGCCTGAACTTTCCGATTGACAATGGCATTTTTGATCAACTCTTTGAGGGGATAACAGGTGGAGGCGCTTCACTAGCGCCCCCGGCCGGCGCCTTTGCGGCCCAGGCGGTGGGCACCACAAGCTCGGGCCAAGCTTTCACCTTGACTAATTACCTGCTGACACCACTAATCCTCAGTGCCTCGTTCAGCGGTGCCAACCAGAAGGATTTCCCAATTCAGGCGTCGAGCACGTGCCCCTACCCGACGGGGACGCTCGCGGCAAACTCGAGCTGTACGTACGTCATTGCCTTCGCACCCTCTGTGGATGGTGCGGAGGGCGCGACCTTTAGCGTGGCCGATACCGACGGAACCCAAGCGCTGGCCAGCTCGCCTCAGAGTGTGGGCCTGACGGGCACGGGGGTAGCCCCATCGGTGAGCCTTTCGACGACGAGCTTAACGTTTTCTGCGCAGCGCGTTAGCACGGTGAGCGCACCCCAAGCGGTGACACTGACCAACAACGGCACAGGGACTTTGAATGTGACGAGCATCGCGCTCACCATTGGCGCTTTTGCCGAAACCAATAACTGCGGGTCGAGTGTCGCGGCAGGAGCAAACTGCACTGTTAGCGTAACCTTCGATCCAACGGCAGCCGGCACGTTTACCGGCACCCTGACCATCACTGACAACAACGATGGCGTAGCGGGCAGCACAGAAACCGTCAGCTTGACGGGGACCGGGACCGAGCCCGTGGTGGGTTTGTCGCCCGCTTCTCTCACCTTCGCGGCGCAGTTGTCAGGAACCAGCAGCGCCGCGCAGACTGTCACCTTGAATAACACGGGGAACGCCTCGCTGACCGTCTCTGGCATCACGGCGAGCGGAGACTTCGCCGAGACCAACACCTGTTCGAGCAACGTCAACGCGGGGGCTAACTGCACCATCTCGGTGACATTCAAGCCAACAGCAGCGGGGACCAGGACGGGTAGCATCACCATTTCCGATAATGCTGCCGGCAGTCCGCAAAGTGTGGGACTCAGCGGAACGGGCGAGGACTTCACGCTGGCCGCAGCCTCCGGTTCCGCCACCACAGCCACCGTCGCCCCCGGTTCACCAGCAAGCTACACCCTGAGCGTGACGGGTGAAGGGGGATTCAACCAAAGCGTAAGCCTCGCCTGTAGCGGAGCGCCCTCCGAGGCCACCTGCACGGTTTCGCCGAGCCCTGTGACCGCAGCAAGTTCGGCGACGAATGTCACAGTCACCGTCACTACAACTGCCCCATCGATCAGCGCGCCACGCTCTCGACACATTCCCACAATTCCACCCCTGGCGCGGGGCTTGCGAGGTCTGTTGATGCTCGCCATGGCTCTTGTGGTGATGGCCTGGGCCATCGTGCGCCGAAAACCCTGCGGAATGGCCCGATGGCAGTCCACAATGCTCCCACTCGCCACGGGATTGTTACTGACCCTGGCTCTGGCAGGATGCGGAGGTGGAGGGGGCGGAGGCGGCGGTACGACGCCTAACCCCGGAACACCCGCTGGAACCTACACGTTGACGGTAACGGGCACCGCGGGTTCGGGTTCTACTGCCTTGAGCCATAATGTGACGCTCACGCTGACCGTGAGTTAATCAAAGCACGACCAAGCAGACTGTTGCTCCGCACTATGTTTGCCTCGACATGGGATTGGGGGCGGTTCGCGAACCGCCCCCAATCCTTTGCGGAAGGCTGCACGCCACTACACCCCGGTGATTTCGACCAGTTCCTTTACCGCGGCGGCGGATTTCTCGAGCATGTAGCGCGACCTGTTTTGTAGGTCCGCGGCTCTTCCTGCCCTCCCGCGTTTGAGAACATTTGCCATCAAGGGCCGCGGACCTACAAAACAGGTCCGCGCTACGATTTCTTGCGGTATTATGGCTACGGAATGATGACTGACACCACGCTATTGGATCACATCACGCGGACCATCGTGGAACGGTTTCACCCCCGGCGGGTCATCCTCTTCGGTAGTCACGCCCGCGGCGATGCCCAACCTGACAGCGACCTGGACCTTTTCGTTGAGATGGAAACGCAGGCGCGGCTGCCTGAACGCTCAGTGGAAATTAGTTCGGTTTTTGGATTGCGTCCTTGGTCAATGGATGTTGTGGTGTACACGCCGGAAGAGGTCCAGAGGCTTCGAGAAGTTCATGGAACTCTGCTATCCGTTATCGAGGCCGAGGGGAAAGTGCTGTATGAGCGCCCCTAAAACGAACTATAAGGCGTGGCTGGCCAAGGCTGAAAATGATCTGCTCAAGATTGCAGGAGAAGGAAGCTCGGGAATGGATTAAAGCAGCAGCCTTCGTGCTGCGATCCTCCCCTTTTTACCGTAGCCGGCAGCGGGACGTAGCGCGGCCCTGTTCCGTAGGGCCGCGGATTTCCTACGCGCCCATGCGATTGAGAACATTTGCAATTAAGGGCCGCGGACCTACCGAACAGGTCCGCGCTACGCTGGCGCCCTTCAGGGCGCAGAGGCCGAACGCCGTTCGGCCCTACTTCCGCGCTCCGCCTACTGCCTTCTGCCTAGTGCTTACTTCGTCCGCCACTACACTCCGATAATCTCGACTAATTCCTTTACCGCGGCGGCGGACTTTTCCAGCGCGGCTTGCTCCTCCGGGGTCAGCTTGATCTGAACGATCTCTTCGATGCCGTTCGCGCCCAGCTTGACCGGGACTCCCACGAACAGGCCGGTGATTCCGTACTCGCCTTCGAGATATGCCGCGCAGGGCAGGATTTTCTTGCGGTCATTGAAGATGGCATCAATCATCTGCACCACGGCTGCGGACGGCGCATAGTAGGCGCTGCCGGTCTTGAGCAAAGCCACAATCTCGCCGCCACCCTTGCGTGTCCGGTCGATGATTTTGTCAAGCTGCTCTTTGGGCATGAGCTGCGATATTGGGACACCCGCCACCGTGGTGTAACTCGGCACGGGAACCATCGTGTCGCCGTGGCCGCCCAGCACCAGACCCTCCACGTCCTGCACGGAAACGTTCAGGGCTTCGGCGAGGAATGTCCGGTAGCGCGCCGAATCGAGAATGCCGGCCATGCCGATCACCCGGTTCTTCGGGAAGCCGCTCAACCGGAAGGCCGTCTGCACCATGGCGTCGAGCGGGTTCGTCACGACAATCAGAATCGCATTGGGCGAAACTTTTGCGGCCTGCCCGATGGCGTTCTTTACCACCTCGTAATTCGCCTTCAGCAAATCGTCGCGGCTCATGCCGGGCTTGCGCGGGAATCCCGCCGTCATCACCACGATGTCGGAATTTGCCGTGTCCTTGTAATCGTTCGTTCCCTTCACCTTGACGTCGTAGCCTTCAATCGGGCCTGCTTCGAGCAGATCCAAACACTTGCCCTGCGGCACGCCCTCCAGAATGTCGATCACCACTACGTCTGCCAGTTGCTTGTCCACAATGCGGTGGGCAAGCGTCGCCCCCACATTCCCTGCCCCAATTACGGTTACTTTTTTGCGCATGGATTCCTCCGGAAAAGATAGGTGTCAAAAAGATAGGTGTCAGGTGTCAGGTGTCAGGGAAAAGATTAGGCGCCAGGTGTCGGGAGCTAGAAGATGGCCCGAGATGGATTTCGTTTTCAGCAAGAATCACCCACGTAGTGAGACTTACCTGTCTGTAAGTTATTGATTTCTTGTTGACAAATTTCAATTCGTGACATATCCCCGATTTCAGGTATTCACCTGACACCTGACACCTGACACCTGACACCTGACACCTGACACCTGACACCTGACACCTGACACCTGACACCTGACACCTGACACCTGACACCTGACACCTATTTCATATTCTCAATAATGGCGCTCGCGAACCCGCTCGTTCCGAGCGTCTTTACATCCTTGATGCCTTCCATCTGCATCAGCCGCTCGAGGTCGTAGGTCACGCGGTGCTGCACGATGGTTGCGGCTAGGGCGTCCTCGATCAGTTTGCCGACTTCCGGCCAGCCCATAAACTCAAACATCAACGCGCCGGAGCGAATCAACGCGCCGGGGTTGATCATGTCCTTGTCGGCATACTTCGGAGCCGTTCCGTGCGTGGCTTCGAATACGCCGAAGCCGTCGCCAATGTTCGCGCCCGGCGCTACACCCAATCCGCCGATTTGCGCGGCACAGGCGTCAGAAAGGTAATCGCCATTCAGGTTCGGCGTGACCACCACCTGGTATTCATCCGCCCGCGTCAGGATTTGCTGGAGCATCGAATCGGCAATGCGGTCGTTCACCAGAATCTTGTTCTTCCACTGCCCCTTGCCGTGCGTCGGGTATATCGTGTCAAGACAGTGTTTCACTTCCTTGGCGACTTGCTGTTGGAAGGCATCATTCGCCATCTCTAATCCCGGCTCCACCATGGCCGCGTTGGCTTCCACCGACAGGTTTGGGTCCTTGTCTTTATTGCCCAGAATCCAGCTCTCGCGCTCGGTGACAATCTGCGCGCGAAACTCTTCCTTGGCCAGCTCGTAGCCCCAATCGCGGAACGCGCCTTCGGTGAACTTCATGATGTTGCCCTTGTGCACCAGGGTCACCGTGTTCAGACCCTTCGAGATGGCATACTGCAACGCGCGCCGGGCGAGGCGCTTGGTCCCCGTGATCGACATCGGTTTGATCCCCACACCGGAGTCAAACCGCACCTGCTTTTTGATGTTGTCTTCCCTCAGCATCGCATTTACAAACTCAATAACCCGCTGCGCCTGGAGAGTCCCTTCGCGCCACTCGATTCCGGCGTAAACGTCTTCGGTGTTTTCGCGGAAAATGATGATGTTCATCCGCTCCGGATGCCGCACGGGCGAGGGTACGCCCGGGATGAACTTTACCGGCCGCCAACAGGCATAGAGATTCAACAGTTGCCGGAGAGCCACGTTCAGGCTGCGAATTCCACCACCCACCGGAGTCGAGAGCGGACCCTTGATGGCAATACGAAACTCTTTGATGGCGTCGAGCGTGCCCTGCGGCAGCCATTCGCCAAACTGGCGAAAGGCCTTTTCACCGGCAAAGACCTCGTACCAGACAATATGTCGTTTCCCGCCAAAAACTTTTGCCACAGCGGCGTCAAAAACCCGTTGCGACGCTTTCCAAATGTCGCGTCCAGTCCCATCACCTTCGATGTAGGGGATGACCGGGGCGTCAGGAATCACAAACCCGCCGTCCCCGTAATTGATCGCTTGGCCTTCCGCCGGGACAGCGCTCCCGTTATAGGCAGTCATGGGTAAAATAACCCTCCGTTGATCGATTTCTTGTCACCTAGGCAATTATGTCGCCAGACTTAAATACCGAAACGCTTCAGGATTGTACACCCAACAACGATGGGACAAGTTGATTTGATTCGCCCATTATCGCTTATTTGCCCTTTATCCACAATCGGAGTGCTACTCATACCGGAGGGCAGTGATGGGATCGAGTCGCGCCGCCTTCAGAGCGGGCCAGAGTCCAAAGAACAGCCCGACGCTCGTCGACACGGCAAAGCCTGCTGCCACGGACCAGAGGGGAACTCTTGATGGCAAGCTGGGAATCAGGGTTCGGATCGTGAAGCTCAGCATCCAGCCCACGGCGATCCCCATGAGCCCCCCTGACATGGTGAGCGTGATGGCTTCCAGCAGGAACTGCCAGGCGATGTCCCGTTGGCGCGCCCCCACGGCTTTGCGCACACCGATCTCGCGGGTGCGTTCCGTGACCGATACCAGCATGATGTCCATCACACCAATGCCCCCCACCATAAGCCCGATGGAAGAGATCACCACCATCACCAATCCGACAGCGCTGATAATCTGGCGAAACTCGGTGATGAGAGACTCGGCCGTCGATATCCCGAAGTTGTCCGCCTCACTAGGTTTCACGCGTCGCCGGCGGCGCAGCACGCCTTCAATTTCGTCCTGCGCCTCGTCCATCTCACCGCGAAAAGCCAGGGCGCTGATGAAATGGTCTTTCGCCGCCGGATAGAATTTCTTGAAGGTCCAATAGGGAGTAAAGATATCGCGGTCATCGGGACTGTCACCCAGGACTCCCTTGAACTTATTGAGAGTGCCGATAACTTCCATGGAGTGTCCATCCACCACGATGGTTTTGCCGACCGGGTCTTCGTGCTGAAAGAGTTGCTCCACCACGTTGGCGCCGATCACGGTGACATCGCGACGATGCAGATCGTCCGTCTGGGTGAAGAATCGGCCGTCGGCGAGAGATGAGTTGGCAATCGCCATATAGTTGGCGTCCACACCCATAAATTGCGCACCCGCCATCTCGCGCCCCTTGAATCGCGCCGTGGAAGGGGGCAAGCCAAACTCGGACATCTCACTGAAGAGGGCCATCGACACCTCCTCGACGGCGGGGCATTGCTCCTTGATGGCCATGGCGTCTTCATAGCTGAGCGGTTTGCGCAGCCGCTCCTCGCGCGTAAGACGATGCGGCGCACCAAACTGGAGCTTGTAGATCCATATGACTCTTGTTCCAAATTGCTCGGCCGCCTGCACCAACTGCGCGTCGAGCCCCTCGATGATCGAAGCCACCAAAATCACAGTGAGGGTGCCGATGAAGACGCCCAGAACGGTGAGAAGCGATCGGAACTTGTGTGTGCGTAGGGTGTCAAGCGCCAACCACAGGTTTTCACCGACCGCACGCCAATATTTCTTCATGCTATTTCTCTGCGCGCAGCGCTTGAATGGGATCAAGAGCCGCCGCCCTCCTGGCAGGGTAGACACCGAAGATGAGCCCTACCCCCGTCGAGAGCGTAACCCCCAGGATCACCGCGCTGGTGGGCACTTCGGCGGCGAAGACGATGGCCACCAGCCATGCGATGGCATAGGAGAAAAGCACTCCCATGAGGCCTCCCAGGCCAGCCAGCACCGCGGCTTCAATAAGGAATTGCCACAGGATATCGCTACGCCTCGCCCCGACTGATTTGCGAATTCCGATCTCGTGGGTGCGCTCGGTGACCGTGGCCAACATGATGTTCATAATCACAATCCCTCCCACTACCATGAAGACCGCCACCACGCCGATGGTGACGGCAAAGATGGTGCCCGTCAGGTTCTGCCAAGCGCTCATCAGTGTGTCGGACGCGTTGACGCCGAAGTTGTCGTCCTCGTGGTAGGTCAGGTGGCGGTGCGCCCGCATGAGAACTCGAACCTCGTCCTCGAGCTCCATCATGTGTTGAGCGTCCGGAGCTTTAATGAAGACGATTAGCTCCAGATTCGGCATGAAAAAATCCCGGAAAGTGCCGAGAGGAATGAATACGAAGTTATCCTGGCTCTGGCCAAAGGTGGAGCCGACCTTCTCCGCCACGCCCACCACGGTGAGATTATGGCCTCCCACGTTCAATTCCTTGCCCACCGGATCAATCGAAGGAAAGAGCTTCTCCACAATGTCCTGCCCGATGAAGCAAACCCGCGTATTGTGGTGGTAGTCCTGGTCGCTGATGTAACGTCCCCACGCGACCTTTTCACGGCCAATGTAGGCGTGGCTGGCAGTGATCCCTGACAGGGTCACCTCTTCGATCGAATGGCCGCTGTAACGCGCTTCGGGCCCAGTCTGCGGTTGGGCGATGGCGCTGATGGCCTCGTAGCCGCTCAGGTTGTCGACCAAATATTCGTACTCTTCGAACCGGATCGGCCGGTTGCGCCGCAGAGCTTTCAAATACTCATCATACGGCTGCGCCCACTTGAACTGATGGAGTACGAAAGTGTTTGTTCCGAGATTGGCGATTTTGGTGGCGATATACAGGTTCATGCCGTTCACCACCGACATCACCACGATCAGCGTGGTGGTGGCGATGACGACCCCGAGCAAGGTGAGGAAGGATCGCAGCTTGTGGTTACGCAGTTCCTCCAGCGCCAGCCAAAAGGCTTCGCGCGCCGGAAGCAGAAAGCCGGTCTTCCGCAGGAACCCTAGCTGCATCTGTGCACTAGCCGTAATGGGTCGGCTGAGAATGGACATATTTGATTGCATTCCGCTTCCGAAGGCACTCGCGAGTTCACGCGGACTTCAGAAGGCTGCGGAGCACGGTGGGCAGGATTCCGCCATTACGATAATAGTTCACTTCCACGGCAGAGTCTAGACGGGCGATGGCGCGAAAAGTTTTCTTTGAACCATCGGGCGCCACGGCGGTCACGGTGACTTCCGAGCGCGGGCGAGTCGCATCGCTCAGGCTCGTGACATCAAAGATTTCCTGACCCGTGAGGCCGAGGGTCGCGGAGGTTTCTCCTTCGCGAAACTGCAGGGGCAGCACACCCATTCCCACCAGATTACTCCGATGGATGCGCTCGTAGGTTTCAGCCAGCACGGCTCGCACGCCGAGCAGGAGCGTTCCTTTCGCCGCCCAATCGCGCGACGACCCAGAGCCATATTCCTTGCCGGCCAGGACTAGAAGTGGGATGCCGTCGGCCATGTACCGCATTGCCGCATCGTAGATGGCCATCCTTTCGCCATCGGGAAAGTGCAGCGTGATGCCTCCCTCCGTCCCGGGCACCAGCAAATTCTTCAGCCGAATGTTGGCAAACGTGCCACGAACCATCACGCGATCGTTGCCGCGACGCGAGCCGAAGGAGTTGAAATCCTTCTTGGTCACGCCGTGCGCGCCGAAAAAGCGGCCGGCGGGGCCGTCAACGGGAATATCGCCCGCAGGAGAGATGTGGTCCGTGGTCACGGAATCGCCGAGCAGCGCCAATACGCGCGCGCCGTGGATCTCGCTGATGGCGGTGGGAGCGGGAGTGAGGCCGATGAAGAACGGCGGTTCCTGAATGTAAGTCGAGGCTTCCTGCCATGGGTAAAGCGCGCCACCCGCCACGGGGATGGCATTCCACGTCGGATTTCCGTCCCAGGCATTCTGGTAACTGTGGCGAAACATCTCGGGGCGGACGGAGCGTTCGAGAGCCTCGCTGACCTCCGCTTGCGAAGGCCAGATATCGCGCAAGTAAACGGCGTTGCCTTGGCGGTCTTTCCCCAGAGGTTCGGTCAAAAGGTCGACATCCACCGTCCCCGCCAGAGCGTAAGCCACTACCAGCGGAGGCGAAGCCAAGTAGTTAGCCCGCACCTGCGGATGGACCCGGCCTTCAAAATTTCGATTGCCTGAAAGGACCGCGGCAGCCACCAATTGGCCCTGCGTCACGGCGCTCGCCACATCGGGAGGCAGAGGACCGCTGTTGCCGATGCATGTCGTGCAGCCATAACCCACCAGGTCAAAGTGCAAGCCAGCGAGCGACTCGAGCAACCCGGATGCCTGCAAGTATTCCGTTACCACTTTCGAACCGGGTGCGAGACTGGTTTTGACGAAAGGCGGAACTTGCAGCCCTCTCTCCAGCGCCTTCTTCGCCACCAATCCCGCGCCGAGCATGACGGAAGGATTGGAAGTGTTGGTGCAGGAAGTGATCGCCGCAATCACCACCGCCCCGTGGGTCAATTCGGCGCTTGTCCCGTTGAATTTCACGCTGGCGCTTCGGCTCTCGTCATTCGGCGAGAGTCCGAATCCCCTCTCTTTGACGGGTGCCGACAACGCGCGCCGAAATGCCTGCTTCATTTGCGATAGAGGAACGCGATCCTGCGGCCGTTTGGGCCCGGCAAGGCTAGGCTCGACGGTGGCGAGATCGAGTTCCAGCACGTCGGTGAACTCGGGATCAGGAGTTTGAGGGGTGCGGAAAATCCCCTGCTCCTTCGCGTAGCGCTCCACGCGGTCCACCTCCTCGTCCGTTCGGCCTGTCTGGCGGAGGTAGCGCAGCGTCTCAGCATCGATGGGGAAAAATCCCATGGTCGCGCCGTATTCAGGAGACATGTTCGCCACCGTGGCGCGGTCGGCGAGCGTCATCTCCGCGAGGCCGTCGCCGAAAAACTCCACGAAATGGTCCACCACGCCTTTCTTGCGCAACGTCTGCGTAACCGTCAGGACCAGGTCCGTGGCCGTCACGCCTTCGTTCAGTTTTCCCTGAAGCCGGAAGCCCACAACCTTCGGCGTCAAGAAATAGTAGGGCTGGCCCAGCATGGCCGCTTCCGCTTCGATCCCGCCCACACCCCAACCTAGCACTCCCAGCCCGTTGATCATCGTCGTATGCGAGTCGGTACCCACCAGCGTGTCAGGGAGCAGCACGGTTTCGCCGTGGGCCTTTTGCGCCAGAACCACTTTGGCCAGGAATTCCAAATTCACTTGATGGACAATGCCCGTGGCGGGAGGCACCACGCGGAAATTTTGGAAGGCCTGCTGGCCCCAGCGCAGGAATTCGTAACGCTCACGGTTGCGCTCGAACTCGATCTCGGCGTTGCGCTCGAGGGCGGAGGAGTTGCCGAAGAAATCCACTTGCACGGAATGATCGATGACCAGGTCGACAGGAACCAGCGGATTGATCTTGGTCGCGTCGCCGCCCAGCCGCTTCATCGCCGCGCGCATGGCGGCCAAGTCCACCACGGCCGGAACTCCGGTAAAGTCCTGAAGGATCACGCGCGCAGGCTTGAAGGGCACCTCGCGCGCCGCGGGCGATTTGGCATTCCACTGGGCGAGTGTGATGACGTCTTCCTCGGTCACCAGAGTGCCGTCGCAGTTTCGCAACAAAGCCTCCAGCAAAACTTTGATGGAAAACGGGAGGCGCGAGACGCCTCCGTGACCGGACTTTTCCAGACTGTCCAAGCGGTACATGACCGCGGGACCGCCAGCAGTTGCGAGCGGGGCGCGAGCCCCAAAAATATCTTTAGCTTTCTCCATGATTCCTCCGTGATCGCTATTCTCTCATGATAACCCCGAATCGGGTGTCAGCACACCTTACAGAATGCGAAGGGTGGGCGGGTAGCCGCCGATGACAGGTTCTTATCCTGCGCTCCGGCACGGGCTTAGGGCACTTCCGCGGCAAGGCCGTTTTACGTGATGGTGGAATGTTGTTGGGTGGCCGGGTTAGCCGCTTGTCACCGGATTCCAACAAAGCAGCCGTTGTTGTGAATCCTCATGCGAAACGTTATATTGAAATATAATCGAAAGGAATACCTATGCACACAACCCATCTGCGCAAGGTCGGCGGCTCGGTCATGCTGGCGATACCGCGCGCGGTGCTCGATGTCCTGGGCTTGCGGCCGGGAGCAAAGGTCGGCATTGCCATCGAACGCGGGCGGCTGGTGGTGGAGCCGCCAAAACGGCCCCGCTACACCCTGGACGAACTGGTCGCCCAGTGCGACTCCAAGGCCCGCCGCACGAAAGAGGAGCGGGAATGGCTCGATAACAAGCCGGTGGGCCGGGAGCTAATCTGATGAGGCGTGGTGAAATTTTCGGCCTTGATCCCGCGGAAGGTCAAAAGGGCCAGCGCCCTGTCTTGATCATCTCCCCCGATGCCTTTAACCAAGTCACCAAGGTGCCCGTGGTTCTCCCTATCACCAGCGGCGGGAATTTCGCGCGGACCGCCGGATTTGCGGTATCTCTAACCGGTGCCGGTACCAAGACAACCGGCGTTGTCCGCTGCGACCAACCCCGCGCGCTGGATCTCGGCGCACGCAACGGCAGAAAGCTGGAAAACGTACCCGATGCGGTTATGGACGAGGTTCTGGCGAAGGTTGCGACAATTCTTGAGTGAGTCAGATAAAAGCCACTCACCAATCGATTCGTTCGAGGCCCTTAACCACATCAAAGTGGCGGTCCCGGCTTATGAGCGGCAGCGAATGCTGGCGGCAAAGTGCGGCAATCCAGAGGTCGTTAGCGGGAATCGGCTTGCCTGATCTTCTCAACTCCAAGCCAATGGCGGCGTAGTGGTGCGTGGTCTCGTCGTCGATATCGAGGACCGTCACTGTCCCTATCCACTCTCGCAGCCAGTTCTCGTACTCCGTTCGGCGCCGCGACTGCGCGATGCCCAGCCGATACTCCCCCAGGACAATCACCGGAACCGCCAACAGCTCGGCCCTGGCAACCACCTCCAGTGCGGCAGGATCACGGTCGGCAGCGGCCGACAAGGCGTTCGTATCCAGGATCAACGCCACATCTCCGCATCGATTTTCTCGGAGTCCGCCTCGATCAGGCGGTTGATGCGCTCCGTCTCCTCATGCAGATGCTTCAGTTTGCCCATGTGCTTTACCCAGGGCCTCGCGGGAGGGGTGGAACCAGCCGCCAGCTTCTCCTTAACTGCTTGCGTCACAAATTCACGCAGCGGGACTCCGCGCTCGGCCGCCGCGGACTTCGCCCGGCGAAAAATGCGGTCCGGAATTTCCAGTGTCGTCTTCATAGGGAGAGTTTCCCATATTTATGGGACGCGCGTCAATTCGGAACAAGCTGAAGCGCTCGAACGTACCGCCGGGCCTCTACCCGGCTCGGCGCCTTGGGCAGTGGCCGCGAGGAAGGCATCCATGGCTTCAACTGGCCGCCCCACCGCCTCGCGGGTTGCCACCAGCTTGCCGCAAGCGTCGGCGATCGCCGCGTCAATGCTCAAAACCCCACCTTCGAACCGCATCGGCAGCTCGTTTTCCGGCCATGCGCTCAATTGTCTTTGACGTCGGCCCGCGGCCATGCGCTCGATGGCATGACGTAGTTCCGCGAGGGTCACCACACTGAGAAAGACTTGGTCTTCAAACAAGTGTGAGAGAAAACCTCTCCGGTTCGTCAATTCCCCATTCAACGATCCATGCCAGCGAGCTACCGACGCAGGGAACATATCTGCGCTTATGCTTGCTCCCTAGCGGCATAGCACATCTCCGAAACCGCGGTGCCGTTGATGGCGGGCAATCGCCGTCGACAGACGCTTTGGTGGGTGCCTTCCGGTGGCTCCGGCACTTCCGCGGCAATGCCGTTTCACGACCAAGTGCGTTTATAATCATCTCTACTTGGGAGCTTCGTGGTATGGGTTATTCCTTTGATTTCATCTTGATGGTCGGTACTTCAGGCGTAATGGATCGCCGTACACATTCATGGCGAGGCACTGCAAGGGTGAGTCACCTAACCGGTTCTCCACGTTCTTGTTCGCTAGAAACGTGGCTTCAATAGGCGTCTTACCCGCCATCCATTCCTTTAGAAACACAGGTAGCCAATTGGGAGGTACCCCCACTTCCAACGGCCAGGGCGATGCGATCACAGTGGAGCACCCCTGATCAAAGAGTTCCTTCACGAGTCCAACTGTAGTTTCGCCGATGGGATGGGGGTCGATCCTTCCACCACTACAGACAAACAGAATGACGATCGAAGAACCGCTTACGGCATTAGCGAGTCTTGCTGGATACATAGCCATCTCAGCATCATCGGCGAGCCGCTGAAGGTAGCGACCCTCAGGAAGAATCCCGCCGTGCGCAGCTATGACGACCAGTTCTGAGTCATTAAGATCTCCCGGAGGCTCGGCTCCGGTGTCCAATGCAATTTTGTACTGGTCGAGGGATTCTTGAAGACGATCGGCGACCATGGCAAGGGCAGAGCTTTTGCTCTCCGCGGTTTCCGTCGATATCCAAGCCTTCAGATGATCAGTTCGGGGCACCAGGGACTTCGTCGCTGCCCACAACCAAGACATCGAAGGCGCACTCGCGATTGGAGTTGTTCGGCCAGCAAACTCGTCCCCGAACCGCACCAAGTTGGGCGGCAGGCGCTGTAGTGACGTGTCCATGATTAGGATGGTGGCTGGCGATGGCAGCAAGGAGACTCCGAGCCCACTGGTGCTAACGTAAAATAGGTTCATAGGATTATCGACGAAAGCATATCCATAAGGGTACCGTTTTGACCATCGCTCCAACTTGCGGACGGAGAATGTCTCTTCAGCTTCACAAACCACGTCTTGGACTCGACCTGCCTCCACATTGACTCGAACGAGGCGCCCGGACTCACCTAGACCGAGGAATACAACACGGATGCCCGCTCGCGAGGTCTCGGACGCGAGTTCGGAAGCTTTTTCTACGAGGGCCAGGGGCGAGTCAGGCGTCCCCCCCCGAATCGCATGGTCGGTAAGCAATTCAATCGCAAGAATGCTTGACTCGCCCCCGTCACCCGCTGATCTCGTATCTAGGAACCGGCGCGCTGCAACTGCAACGTCCCTCAAGTCAAAAGCAATATCTTCCGCATTCCGAGCTCCCTCGATGCTCTTCGCCAGCGCGAGCAATTGCTCAGGGCCGGCCTCCTTCGAGACTACGGTCTCTATCCATGCCGCCTGGGAGTGCGGTAGCTTTGGTATCATCGTTTTCAACGTCGAAATTGCGCTGTCGTTTGGGGTCACCCGAAGAAAGCTATGCAGGTACACACAATGCGATAACAGAGCTACAGCGGGAGCGATTTGTTCATCGCTTGACATAAGGTCGACGCAGTGTTTCTCAACATCCCTTGTAATCTCCATCAACGCATCGAGGCCATATTCACCTTTTCGCGTTAGGTCAGAGACGCGGAGTCCAAGCTCCAGCGTAGTAAGCCGTTGTTGGTATTTGGTTCGGGATTCGAAGCATTCTGTGAGTTGTCGGAGAACATCTAGCGCCGATCTCGCTAGATCCGTGAATCGGAGATCCCTGAGAATTCGAATGAACAAATAGGTTTCGTGCCATATCTGCTCAAGATCAGAATAGACATCCAGTGCGAATACGCATGCCATGCCTATTAAGGACTCGATCACGTTGTGTGCCCTGTGGTAAATGTCAGCGTAGGCAAACCATGCGAGTCGCCGACGTTCAGGAGCATTACCCGCTACCCCCAGTGCATGTTCAGCGAGATCGCGAGCTCGTTGAAGTCGGTTGACGGTGATGAGTCGTGCACCTGCGTAACGCAGCAGGTCAATGTCCTCATTTGGCCCATTCGTGTGGGCAGCTAAGAGCACACCTATGTAGACAATCTTTTCGAAGGCATCTCGGGCGTGAGCGTCACGAAGGTCGTGGTCGAACTCAATGAGGTTCTTTACTTTCCCAAAAAGGACGTCAGGCGGCCCGGTGAGTAGTGTTCTCGGCAGTTTTGCCACTGCCAAGTTGAGCGGGCTTTCCCGCGACATCCACTCCATTGCCCGTTCGAGGAATGGAGTGATTTCCAAATCGTTATCGGTTTCATTTGGCTTCTGTTGCTTCAGTTTGGCGTAAGGCGGATTCATGGTTCCCGCTAATCTGAGGGTCACAGCGATTATAGCCGCAAGCCCGAGCGACCCCGAGGTTTCTATCGACAAAACGCTGGCGAGGATCAACCGGGTCCTACCATCCTCCGGGTGTGCAGAAAGGTACATGATGAGTGACGACACCGGCTCTTGTAGCTGCTCGCCCGAGACGGCTAAAGTTCCGTCTGGATTCCGGTCGAGGAGAAGCTCCCGTGTGACCCGCAGCAGCATCCGCGCAGTACCCGATGTAAGCGGGCGTGCCGCTGTAGGGCCACATAGCCCTATGGCAGTATTAAAATCGCGTCGCGCCACGGCATCGTGCGCACAAACAATACGCGCCCAATTGGCGTGGTCCGGCACGGTCTGCTCAATTGCTCTGAGTGCATTCGCATAGTCAGGAGTGTCGGCTGATTGAAGAGCTAGCGCTAGAGTTTGGTGAAGGAACTTCAGCTCAGGATCGGTCGACGGGTGTTTGTCGATGAGGGTCAGCACTTCCCCATAATTCCGAGTGTGTAGCATCTGAGTGAGGCGATGCTCTATGAGACGAGCAGATCCCGGGAAAAGAGTTTCCAAGCGCGCGAGAATCGCATCAATCATCGACTGGTCAGAGATCTGAACGGCGATAGCTAGTGCCAACTCGAGATCTTCTTTAGCAGTGAGACCGGATATTGCCGGGCCAAGCATGTCCGAAGCAAGGTTCTCATCGTCAGCGCGTTGCGCAATGCGCGCTAGTTTAAGCCTCGCTTCGGGACCGATTTCTGCCTTCGTAGCGATTTCAGAGCGAAGCAGCTTCAGTGCTTCTTGGCTCGGCGCTGTGCGACCGATGAGTTGTAGCTTGAGAAAGGATTTCTGATCATTCATCCAGTCCGGTAGGGCGTCAATGGACCTGAAGGCGGAGCCTATATTGCCGGCTTTCACCTCGTCCTCCCACTCTTGCGCATGTGAGGCAATCACGGGCCAGGGGTCGTCCTTGCGTCGGGCGACGATTACGTTGCAATCAGGCACGGATTCGAGCGCCGCTTGGTTTTCCGGCTTGAGAGGAGGGGGTTCGCCTGTATCCATAAGTACGTAACAAGGGACGTTCTTCGCGATTTCTGTGACGGCTGGCGCCAATGCCAAGAGGTGGGGTAACCAGAGGTCTTCCGGTAGCTTGGGCGCTGCCGTAGTGCGATGGGACGCTGTGACGCCTTCGGCGCGGTATGACGCGGCCTTTAGGATCAATACCGCGGATTGACTGGTAGCCGATTTCAGCACCTTCAGGACTGACGCAACCCTCAGGTCATCAGAGTGAATCGTTTTGACCTGATGATCGATTGCGCGGTGTTCATCCTCGGTAAGGGTGCGGCCGAAATGAGCTTCTGCAGCTTCTACCACAGCGAGCCGGATCGTCGTTCCATCAAACTGCGCAAACGCATGGAGGGGCGGCGCAATCACCAACACCTTGTGTATCGGATGTTCATCATTTTCGCTCCGGGCGAAGTTCATCACTAGCGCAAAAGCACCAGCCCTCGACGCTGAATGGAGGGAGTCGCAAGCGAAAATATCAGCTACACCCAAGGCCGGAGGGGACTGGGAAAACAGGTCGAAGAAGTGTTGGAGATAGCGGGGCATTCTGCACCCGAACCTGATCCTAATCCTAATACAGTTCCAGAAAAGATTCCGCAGGAAGATTTCCATCTTAGAATCGCATATCCTGCCAAGGAATCCAAAGCCTAACCTCACCCGACTGATCATGACAAGAAGAATGCGCTTAAAGCGTTGAGCATACAACGATTACCACACCTTCCGGTACAGACAGACCCTTTTGGGTATGCGGCGCCACCACGTGGTTTATCAAGGCGGAATCTTGCCCCATGTACTGCTACTTGACGGTTATGTCGCCATACCACTGATCTGGGTTATGGTGTCACCTCGAGGACCATGCCCGGACGACGCGGGGACCAAAACTCAAGGCTTCCGGGCACCCAACTCTGCCATTATTCAATTTCCAAATCCTCTTCCAACCCCTACTTGATTTGGTGGAACACATCACCTATATCGATAGGCCGCGGCATAATCATTTCGAATCCGTGGCCGCGCAGGCCTTTAGAAACAGTTATGCCGGCCGACGGGAGTAACTCCGGCCGTCCGCCGGTGAGGGCACCGGGGCGGGAACAGAATTTTACCATGTGGTAACGTATTTCAGTGAATAATGGAACGCCAAATGCTCGGCTTTCCGGCGGAGGAGTGTTTCTGGTGGAAATCACACATCTAGCCTTCCTGTCGAGCGTCGGGTGCTGCGAGCGAGGCCGGGACGCGGGCGAGCGGAACAAAAAAGATGTTAAAAAGATACGAGCGAAGCCGGAATGTGTATGAAAACAAAGAAAATGGCTGGCAAAATGTCTACTTATTTTGCACAATTATGGTGCAGTTTGCAGGTTTTTCGCGCTATTTTGGCGAAACTGGGGCGAAACTGTGACGTTCTGGAACCGAAATTCACCTCAATTCGACGGGTGGAGGGAATTGTGCCCTTTGACGAGATAGCCCGAGAAGCGAGTAGCGCGGACCGGTTTAGCCGGTACGTGGCGCTGAATCTCGACTGTTCCGAATCACATGGGAGGAGGGGAAAAGCCGCGGACCTACCGAACGCGCTACGCTTGCGCCCTTCAGGGCGCGGGGGCCGAACGCCGTTCGGCCCTACGTCTGCGTTTTGCCTACTGCTTACCGACTTCCGCCTTCGGCGTCCCCAGCCCTACGCACTCCAGGGCCTTCTCCGCAGCGCTCTTCCCCGTCCGGATGCAGTCCGAGATGCCGATCCCCGAGTAAGCATTCCCGGCAAGATACAATCCGGGCAGATCCTGAAGCCGTTCCTCGATGGCGCTCACGCGCCCCCCATGGCCCACCTCATATTGGGCCATAGACGCAGGCCATCGATGCACTCGGTAGAACAGCGGCTCAGCGGTAAAGCTCATGATCTCCCGCAATTCCCGCCGCACCACGGCCACCACCTCTTCGTCTCTCAACCCAATAACCTCGGGATCGCGCGACCCGCCCAGGAAGCATCGCAGCATAGCCTTTCCGTCCGGCGCGCGGTGGTCGAACTTTGCGTGGACGAACGTGCAGGCCAACATGCGCCGCCGCTCCTTGCGCGGTATCAGGAATCCAAACCCTACGGGAAGGGCGGCCCGGGCATGTGCGTCAAACCCCAGCGAAACCGTCATTGACGAACTATAGGGGATGCCCTCGAGCAACTCACTCAGCCGGTGGTCGAGGGATGAAAGGAGCCCGGCGGCATGGTGCGCAGGCAGGGCGAGAACCACCGCGTCGGCGTCGTAGACTTTGCCCCCATCACAAGTAATCTGGAAGCGCCGGGAGCAGGAGTCCGATGTGGCTCCCGGTCCGCCCGGAGCGAACTCCAGAGCCAGCACGGGGCGGCGCACGAAAACCCGGTATTTGTCGACGTGGGCCGCGAGCTTCTCCGTCATTCGCTGGAGCCCGCCCTTGAGAGTCATGAAGAGCGGCAGTTTTCGCGGGTTGTTCCCAGTGTGCGCAGCGCCCGCGCCATGATTGCCATTCGCGGTCAGGGCGAACTGCCTTTGCCGCATCGCCTTGAGCGTGGCGCGTGTCAGGCTGCCGTGCTGCCGTTCCATCTCCCAAAAGCGCGGCAATACGGAACGTACACTGAGCGCCGCGGAATCGCCGCCGTAGACGCCCGCCAACAGGGGGTCGGCGATATTCTCGACCATCGCGTCCCCGTAATGCCTTCTCACAAAGCTGGCAACCGATTCGTCACCGTTGTCGCTCGCGGGCGGCAATGAAAACAACTCCCGCGCGGCCGCGAGTTTTGTGCCGAGCGGCAGCAGCTTGGTGGTTATCATCGGCCAGACGCGCGTCGGCACCAAAAACATCAGGCCATCGGGAAGCGGCAGCAGACGGCCCTGATGGAGAATGTATGTACGACGCGCGTGGTCGTTGGAACCCATCAGGTCGTCACCCAGCCCCAACTCGCGCGCCATTGCCGCGGCTTGCGGCTTCTCCGCGAGGAAGCTGTCAGGGCCGGCTTCCATCACGAAACCATCCACCGTCTCGGTCCGAATCACACCGCCCAAACAGGGACCCGCCTCAAAGAGCATTTCCTCGACCGGCGCGCCAGCGTGGCGTGCCCGCGCCAGCGTGTAAGCGGCGGCAAGGCCGGAGACGCCTCCGCCGATGACCGCAACTCGGCGTGCTTTGGGGCTATCGGTCAATTTCCTACTCCTGCTGGTGTCAAGTGCAGCATGTCAAGATTCAGTTGCAGGTTTTGGTCCTGCAGACACCTGATTCCTGGCACCTGACACCTGCTCAATCCGCGCGGTTACCAAGCTGGCGAGGGCCACAGCAAATTCGGGACTGTCGTTCAGCGACTCCGACCGTCGCACCCGGACACCTCGCGTCTTTCCATAATCACGGAATAATACATCGATGTCGTAAAGAATTTCGACGTGGTCGCACACGAATCCTACGGGAATCAACAATACGTTTTTCGCGCCCGCTTGCGCTAACTCGTCGATTTGCGATTCAACCGTAGGCCCGAGCCATTTCTCCGCTGTCATTCCCTGACTTTGGAACGCCAGGCGATAATCGGTAAGGCCCGCTGCACGAGCCACCAGGGCGGCCGTCTCTCGCACCTGCTGCTCGTACGGATCGCCATCGGCAATCGTCCGCTCGGGCACACTGTGGGCCGTAAAGATGACCGGAACCGGGCCGCCGGTTTCTTGCTTCGCGGCGTTGGCGGCTGCCTCCAACCGCTCGCGAAACGCCTCGATCAGGCCCGGATGATCGTGATAGCTTTCGACAAAATCCACCAGCAGTTCGGGGCGTACCTGCGCCACCGCAGCCATCAGGTATTTCCGGTAGAGGCCAATGCTGGTGCGGGAATTTTGGGGCGCCAAACACACGGCCACCACGCGCTCAACACCGTCTTCGCTGAGGCGACGAACTGCCCCAGGTATAAACGGCTTCCAGTTCCTCATGCCTACGTAGACGGGGTGTGCAATCAACCTAGCCAAGGCCTCCGCCTGTAGGGTGGTGAGCCCTAATAGAGGCGATCCCCCACCAATTAGGCTGTAGCGATGCGTGATTTCCTTTACCACCGGCCCCGGCAGTGGCCGCCCGCCGCGCACGTTCAGCAAGAACTCGGGAATATCCGCGAGGTGATCGGGCGCGCCATGCGCTAGCAGCAACACGCCCCAAGGGCCTGCGGGGGGAGGCAGATTGGATTTTTCATTCATGGTGTAACGTGAACCGAGGCCATCACGCCGCCGCGATTTAGGGCCAAAGATGCGCGAAACCCAGTATAATTACCCCTTTTGAATATACCACGTGGTGCGGGGGTTGGGACGAATTGCCATTGCTCGACATTTGACCCAAGAATCGCGATTGAGCGATGGTAGGGTGTTCCTGAGATGGTGGAAAGATCGTTTGCCGCGAGCCGTGGTTAATCCGGGTGAGGTCGCGACTCCATTGCGGTCAAGATTCAGGGGT
>JBEKLF010000006.1:0-99576 GCA_050010335.1 Terriglobia bacterium | reverse complement strand
GAAGGTGTCGGCCCGCGAAGCGCTTCTCCTTCGCCCCACGCCCAGGACCACGCGAGCATCACTTTTCCGATTGCACCGAACTCCGCTTGGCTCCCAATGCCGCTATCGACGGATTGGGGGTCCCGTTTGTGGCATCGTACCAGCGTGCCCGAGAGTTCCCGGTACCACCCCCCATCTTGGACATGTTGACGGTCAGATGAAACCTTCTGCCGCTTTCGCCTGGATAGTAGCATACGCCCAAGGAGCCATCGCCTGTGAGCCCTGCGGACACGTATGTGTAATCGTCTTTCCCAGGGGCTCCCAATTGGCTCGTCAGGAACGTATGTGACCAGTCCGGAATCAGGCCGTACCAGCGACGGGATTTGAAGAAAGTCGTACAATGTTCGGCTTGCTCCACTCCCGGAGTTTTCCCCAGCCAGTGCATTGGGTCCTCGACACAATCAGGAGACCCGAGAATGCCGAACCCCGAACCGCCGTTCAATACCGTTCCCCATACCTCTTCCCTCATCATTTGGGGGATTGTTGGGTTGGGCCTGGGATATCCGTAAGGGCAGTGTTCGTAGAAGGTCTCGAAAATGCACGTCGGCATCACCGGGTTAGCCATGTTGTAGTGATACCACGTAGCCCACTGCGGAGCATGATATTGATACTATCCGTTGAAATTGACCCATTGATGATCGGAATCATAGAACTTGTGAGGGCCCGTCGCATCGCTACTCCAATCCGGCGGCCCGCCGATCCAGTCGATGGTCATCAGGCGGTCCGGCATGTACTTCTTGAGGCCGCTCACAACGCTGTCAACCTGCGGTGAAATCACCCTGTCATTTCCCAACGCAAAATTGACGTGGGAGTAGTTCTTGTAGCGGTTGCCCCAAAACTCACCCCATTGACGCATTTCGTCAGTTGAATGCTGGGAAGGGTCGAAGCCGCCCGGCCCAGGATCATACGCGGCACTAAACGGATCCAGAAACAAGTATATTCCGTGATTTGCCGCAGACCTGACTATGGCGTCAACCGACGCGACGTAGGCGGGATTCAGATTCTGCGGGTTCCAGCTCGTACCGCTGAGTAACATCGAATTCCCGCGGGCATCAGTGGGATTCGTTAAAACTTGCTTTCCTGCCGCGTCAAAGCCATTGATCACGACCCAGGCGAAATTGAAATGCCTTTTCTGTCGGTCCGCGAAATAGGCGTCCATTTGATCAGGGGTGCTCCAGTGAATGAGGTTCTGCGGACATACTCCTGCGATGAAGAATGGAGTTCCGCTTTGATCCTCGATCAAATGCCTGTTGCCCGCTCGGGTTCGGAGCATAGGCAAGCGACGAAACGCCGCTTCGCCGGCGCTACCGATGCCGGCGGTCATTCCTAGGCGCTCTCCGATTTGCGTCTGCGCCGACAACAATGATGTGCGCAGCCCGGGAGCGGCAACCCATCCCGATGCGATCATGGCGATTAAAACTGCCCATTTGGTGGTGTGACAGTTTCTCTGCATAGATTCTCAACCCAAGGTACAGGAAAATCTGGGTAAGCCTTCGAAAAGAAGAAGTTCTCGCCGCTTCCGCGTGCTCATAAATACTCTCCCCCAGGCTGGAGCGCCTGATCGATCGTGCGGCGAGCATCCTGTTTGAACTGGTCTTGCAAGTAGGGGTGGGCCTCAAGGAACTCCCGGAGTTCTTTGTTCTGATTAAGGAAACCCTTGCTTGTGGCGCGCGATGGGTCCTCCTTCAAATGATCTGCGATCCGCTGATGATTCTCCTGGAACAGCTTCAAGGACTCGTAGTCCGAGGCATGAGCATCGTCAGCGCCCGGCCGCGGCGCTTCGGCCGCAAACGCCTGCGCTCGCTTCATGAAGCCGTTGGGGTCGGCGCGGATTTGCGACTGCACATATGGGTGCGAGTTCAGGAATTCCGGCAGTTCGTGGGCGCCTTTCAGGAAGCCTTTATCGTTCGCGAGTGAAGGGTTCTCCCGCAGCTTGCCGCCGATCCAGGGATGGTCTGAAACGAAATGCTGGAAATCCTGCATCTCCTTGTAGTTTGCGGCGCTGTTCTGTGAAGTCGAGCCGCCCTGTTGAGCGCGGGACATTACACCGCTCGCATCTGCCTTGATGCTGGGTTGGACAAACGGGTGGGCATTCAGGAATTGTGGGAGCTCAGGACTGCGGTGCAGAAAGCGCGGGTCATTGGCGAGGGAGGGATCCTCCCGCAATTGGTTGGCAATCCAGGGATGGTTGGCGAGGAATTGCTGGAAACCTTGCATCTCCTGACGCGCAGCCGGGCTGCTCCAGTCGATCGCCTGGGAGCGCAGTTCCGGCAGCCCCACCACGAGGAACATAACGGCTAAAATCGATACTGCCAGTTTAGGAGTTGCTCTACGCATAATCTTGAGGCTCCTGGAAAGGTTTTGGCCGGAATTTCCGTTGTGGATTTCGACCTAGCTGAAACCATACGACTGATTGCTTCCAAATGCAATCGGCGGGCGGGACGCCCACGCTCCGTCCATGGGATCTCTGCTTTCACATTTCAGTTGCACTCTCTGGGCGTTTCCATGCCGGGGCTTCTTATCACGAAACCTGCTAGCATGGTAGTATGCTATCATTGTTAACCAAGAGGAGAATCACACGCGGAATTACGCCGGAAGGATCCTTATCCGTGTTCCACCCGAAATCCACCGGGAACTGGCTCGCGAGGCCTTTGAAAGCGGGCGTTCCATCAACGAGCTCTGTTTGGAGGCCATCGTCGTGCGAAAGGCCCTCAGGAACTACGATCCCTGGAAAGCTGTTGAGGAAATATGGGAAAAGAATCGAAAGGCCAAGCCTAAGCAATTGCAGGCAGATATCTTAGGTGCCATATCTGCGGTCCGGGATGGCCGGGAAAACCCGGGCGGTGCTTGACACCAACGCATTCGTGTCCGGTCTAATCAGCCCCTTAGGCAAGCCTGCCGCCATTCTCAAGGCTCTGCGGTCAGGGCGATTCACCCTACTTTCCAGCCCGCCTATTAACGAGGAAATTATCGAGGTTCTAAATCGCCCTCGTATTCGTGACCGCTATGGGCTGGGCGACCGCATCTTCGATGTGTCCTTTATCTTATGGGAGGTTGCAGAGCTCGTGATCGATCTGCCCGACGTGAAGGCATGCAGCGATGTCGATGATGACAAATTTCTCGCGACAGCAATCGGTGGAGGAGCGGATTACCTCGTAACCGGCGATGCCGGACACCTGCTCCACCTCGGTGAGTACAGAGGCGTCGCTATCGTTTCCCCCAGGGACTTCGTCTCTCGACTGAAAGAATGACACATCCGGCTATGCCTCGCCACTTGGGCCTTAGGTTTCGGGAGTTCACAGGTTCGGACAGCAACTCAAATTTAAGATGCCAGATTTGAAATGGGGAAGGAGAAGGTCGAACGCCGTTCGGCCTTCCCTGATCTGTCGTCTGTGAGCTGTCGTCTGTCAGCTTCTGCTCACCGCACCGGCGTGGCGGCGAGGCGTTTGGGCCCGGCTTCTAGCACGTGTTCGGGGCACTCGCGCATCATGAGTTTGAAGTTCTCGATGAAGCGCGCGGCCAGGGCGTCGTACTTCCGGTAATACTCGTCGCGGCTTGGCCAGGTGTTGGCTGGGTCCAGGATTTCCGTAGGCACGCCCTCGCAGGTCTTGGGAACGTCGAAACCGAAGACCGGGTCTTTGTGGAATTCCACTTTCTGGAGCTTCCCGCTGAGCGCGGCGTTGAGCAGCGCGCGTGTATGCCCGATGCTAATGCGCTTGCCCACGCCGAACGATCCGCCCGTCCAACCGGTATTCACCAGCCATACCGTCGCCTGGTGTTTGACGATCTTCTTCTTCAACAGCTCGGCGTAAGCGTAGGGATGATGCACCATGAACGGTCCCCCAAAGCAGGTGCTGAAGGTGATTTGCGGTTCGATGCCCAGACCAATTTCCGTCCCCGCAATCTTGCTGGTATAGCCGGAGATGAAGTGGTAGATGGCCTGGTCAGGAGTAAGGCGCGCGATGGGAGGCATGACGCCGGAAGCGTCGCAGGTGAGGAAAATGACGTTCTGGGGATGGCCCGCGCGTTTTTCCGGCAGATGGTTGCCGATATATTCGAGCGGATAAGCGGCGCGCGTGTTTTCCGTGATCTTGTCGTCATTCAAATCCACATGGCGCGAGACGGGATCGAACGCCACGTTTTCCAGGATCGTCCCAAATCGGCGGGTGACCTCGTAGATTTGCGGCTCGGCATCCTCGGATAGCCGGATGACCTTGGCGTAGCAGCCGTCCTCGAAATTGAAAACCCCGTTGTCGCTCCAACCGTGCTCGTCGTCGCCAATCAGGTGGCGCTTGGGGTCGGCGGAGAGCGTGGTCTTGCCAGTGCCGGAGAGCCCGAAAAAGATCGCGACATCGCCGTCGTTGCCCACGTTGGCGGAGCAATGCATGGGCAGCACGCCTTCCAGCGGCAGCAGGAAGTTGAGCACAGTGAAGATGGTCTTCTTGATTTCGCCGGCGTAGTTCGAGCCGCCAATAATGGCCAGACGCTCGCGGAAATTGAGGATGATGAACGTATCGGTGCGGGTGCCGTCCACCATGGGCGAAGCCAGGAAGCCCGGCACGGCGATCACGGTGAATTCCGGCACGTGCTTCTTCAGCTTATCCTGATTGCGAATCTTCAGGAACATGGTGCGGGCAAACAGGCTGTGCCAAGCTTTCTGGGTAATGATGCGGATGGGCATGGAGTATTCGGGATCGGCTCCGGCGTAGCAGTCCTGCACAAAGACGTCGCGGCCCTGCAAGTATCCTTGCAAGCGCGTCAGCAGCGAGCTGAAGTTCTCTCCGGTGAAAGGACGATTGTAAGTGCCCCACCATACGCGGTCTTCCGTGGATTGCTCGCGGACCACAAACTTGTCAGCCGCGGCGCGCGCCGTGTGCTTGCCGGTGTTCATCAGCACCGGCCCCAAATGGGTCAGCGTGCCTTCGGAGCGAAACACGATCTCTTCGTAAAGAGCGGCCGTACTCAGGTTCCAATAGGCGCGCCGCAGATTCACCAGGCCGTGGTTCTGCAACCCGTAGTCACTCGCCAGAAGTCCGGCTTCTTTGGAGGCCGGGGAAACGATGTCTAGGTAAATGTTCATGTGAGTTCCTCACTCGGGGATAGGTGCCAGGTGTCAGGTGCCGGGTGTCAGGCCGCCGTCGGAAGTTCCTTCAGGCTTTTCGTAAGCCCGGACAGCATCCGATCTACCTCCCGCACCATCTCCAGTGCGCGCTTCACCTCATCCATGGGAATATATAATCGGGTAATGATAAGCATGTGAGTCTCGAGCTCCATCAGGGAGCCCCTAGCAATTGATAAGTGGTGGAGATAATCACCTAAGTGCTCCCTGCCATGTCCTTCGGCAATGTTGGCCGGAATCGAGACGGTCGCCCGTTGAATCTGGGATGTGATTCCGAACATCTCGGTCTTCGGCAGGAGCCTGGAGACGCGATAGGATTCAACGACCAATTCCATGGCCTTTTCCCAAACTTTAAGGTCCCTATAGCATTTCACCATTTCGGACTTCCTTCCTCGGGGAGCCACTGGGAAGCGCCAAGTCTAACACTGCACGTCTGACACCTGACACCTGGCACCTGATCTTTACATCCAATCCCTCGTCAGCTTCCGGTCGCCGAGGTAGAGTTCGTTGGCAGAGTTGGGATCGAGCGCCCACTGAATGCGCTCACAGCCTTCCGTAATGTCCTTCATGGTGCCGCAGTAGCTGAGGCGCAAGTGGCCTTCGAAGCCGAATTCCTTGCCTGGTACCGCCACCACCCTCACCTTCGAAAGCAGGAAATTCGCCAGCTTCTGCGAATCCTTCATGTAGGCGCTGAAATCGGGGAAGCAGTAGAACGTGCCCTCGGGCTTCGTAACTTTCACGCCGGGAATTGCTTCCAGGTGGTCGAGCATGACGTTGCGATTGTTTTCGAGCGTCAAGCGCAGGGCCTCGACCGACGATTGCACGCCATTCAGCGCTCCCACTGCCGCCCATTGCGAAGGCGCCGCGGGGCCCGAAGTTTGCTGCGATTGGATGTTCCCCATGGCTTCCGTCAACTCGCGGTTGGCGATGGCCCAGCCGATGCGGAATCCCGTCATGGCGTAAGTCTTCGATACGCCGTTAATAACCACGAGCTTGGATTGCTCGAGCGGCGCCTTCATGGAGTCATAGCAGATCGGCGCGCTCTTGCCATTGAACACCAGGCGATTGTAAATATCGTCCATGATGAGGTAGAGGCTTTTCTTCTCGCAGAATTCCACCATCTCAGCGATGAAGTCCCGCGAGTACATGGCGCCGGATGGATTGTTGGGGCTGTTCAGGATGATCGCCTTGGTGTAGGAACCCACCGCTTCGGTGATTTCCCGCACCGTGGGATAAAACGTGCCGTCCTCGGCCGTCACCGCCACTGGAACGCCCCCGGCAAGTTTTACCATCTCCGGGTAGCTCACCCAGTAGGGTGCTGGAAATATCACTTCTTCCTTCGGGTCCAGAATCGCATGCAGCAAAACCATCAGGGCCTGCTTGGCCCCGCCCGAAACCAAAACATTGTCAGCCGAAACCAGCTTGTGATAATGCTCCTCGGTGTAACGAATCACCGCCTTCTTCAAAGCGGGGATGCCATCCGGCGCTGTGTAGCGGACTTCGCCGGTGTTGAGCAGGGCCGTGCAGTTGATCACGGCATCAATCGGCGCCTTGCTTTTCGGCTCTCCTCCGCCCAGGTGAATGACCGGTTCGCCCTTTTCCCTGAGGAGCGCGGCGGTTTCGTTCAGCTTCAATGTGGGTGACTCATTAATGGATTTGGCTAGTTGGCTTAGGCTCATAGTGGTTCATTCCTTCTCTTAAGGTATTCCTGGCCGGTCCGCGAAGTGCGCAAGGCGCCTACGCTGGCCAGCCCCGCTTTTCTATAGGAAGCGTGACCCTTCCGCAAGAAGAAAAAGTGCCTATCTTCAAGCGGCATAAGTTTTGAGGGGAAGGTGCGCGAAAAATGCCCCCCGACCCTACGAGCCAACGGCTTAGGCAGTCGCTTGGCTTTAAGGGCGCAGAAATGCCCAACAGACGTCTTGGGGGCAACTGAGTCATTTTGTTCCAGACTTAAATCATTTTGCAATTGTGTTGCCGAAAATCTCGCTAACCCGCTCCCTGTAATCGCCATGGACGGCACCAGGCCGGATTGCTCAACACGCGAGACGATGCTAGGGGGGATCGGAGTTTAGGTGTTGGTGACATTTGGAATTGGAGTCCCCCACGAAACACGAGCCGTCCCCCGCGAAGGCGGGAATCTGCGGTAGCCATGGAAGATGCGCCGCCGCTGTGGCACGGACTTCCTGCCCATGTGAAGTGAAGGCCAAGATGGCTATGCCTCAGGGACTTGATCCCCGCCTTCGTGGAAAGACCTGCGTCTCGAAAGAGGTCCCATTCCAAATGACACCACTACCCGGCCGGCAGAGTGACTTCTTGTACCCTTTCCCGAGAATGGCACCGCAAGTGCTTTGCTAACTTAATTGTACCAACCAATCGGGGGGACCATCGGATGGCGGCGTACGACGCAACTCAGATGCATGACTGGCAGATTTCCGAGGCGGCAGAACAGCACATGCCGAGCGCTCGGGAATGGCAGGAAAGATTGGGGCTGCAACAAGATGAAGTCATCCCCATGGGCCGGCTGGCCAAGCTGGATTTCCTCAAGATCATTGAGCGCCTAAATAGCCGTCCGGACGGGAAATACATTGAAGTCACAGCCATCACCCCCACCCCTTTAGGTGAGGGAAAAAGCACAACCTCCCTGGGTTTAATGGAGGGTTTGGGCAAGCGGGGCAAGAATGTGGGAGGGTGCCTGCGTCAACCCTCCGGCGGGCCCACAATGAACGTTAAGGGGACAGCGGCGGGCGGCGGAAACGCCCTGCTGATCCCCATGACCGAGTTTTCGCTCGGCTTAACCGGCGATATCAACGATATTGCCAATGCCCACAACCTAGCCATGGTGGCGCTTACCGCGCGCATGCAGCACGAACGAAATTATGGCGACGACCAGCTTGCTAAACTCAGCAAAATGCGCCGCCTGGACGTTGATCCCACGCGCGTGGAAATGGGCTGGGTGCTCGATTTTTGCGCGCAAGAGCTACGCAACATCGTCATCGGAATCGGCGGCAGGCAGGACGGTTTCATGATGCAGTCGAAGTTCGCCATCACCGTGAGCTCGGAACTGATGGCGATTCTGGCCATCGTTACGGACCTGGCCGACCTGCGCCAGCGCCTGGGCGAGATTACCGTCGCCTACGACAAGCAGGGCAAACCGGTCTCGACCGGTGACCTGGAAGTTGCCGGAGCCATGGCCGCCTGGATGCGCAACACCATCAACCCCACGCTGTGCAGCACGGCGGAGTATCAGCCCTGCATGGTGCACGCCGGGCCTTTCGCCAACATCGCCGTGGGGCAGTCCTCGATCATCGGTGACCGGCTGGGTCTGAAGATGTTCGATTACCACGTCACCGAAAGCGGCTTTGGCGCTGACATCGGCTTCGAGAAATTCTGGAACGTCAAGTGCCGTTGCAGCGGGCTCAAGCCCAACGTCTCGGTGCTCACCACCACGATTCGCGCGCTCAAGATGCACGGTGGCGGCCCGCGCGTCGCTCCCGGCTTGCCGCTGGCCGATGAGTACACCAAGGAGAATCTGCGACTTCTGGAAAAAGGGCTTCCCAACCTGCTGCACCACCTCGGCATCATCCGCCGGTCGGGAATCAATCCGGTGGTCTGCATTAATTGCTTTCATACCGACACCAAGGACGAACTCGCCCTGGTGCGGCGGGCGGTGGAGGCCGCGGGGGCGCGGTGTGCCGCTTCCGAGCATTGGGCCAAGGGTGGCGACGGCGCTTTGGAACTGGCGGACGTGGTGCTCGACGCCTGCAAAGAAGAGGCCCCCTTTAAGTACCTGTACCCCCTGGAAATGAAATTCCGCGACCGGGTGGAACTGATCGCCGAAGAGGTTTACGGCGCGGATGGAGTGGCGTGGACGCCGGAAGCCGAGGCCAAATCCAAGATGCTTGAGTCCGATCCCAAGTTTGCCGACTACGCCACGGTTATGGTAAAGACCCACCTGAGCTTGAGCCACGATCCGGCGCTTAAAGGAGTTCCGGAAGGCTGGGTCCTGCCCATTCGCGATGTGCTGGTATATTCGGGGGCGAGGTTCCTTTGCCCCTGCGCGGGCACCATCAGCCTGATGCCTGGAACCTCTTCTAATCCTGGTTTCCGCCGCGTCGATGTGGATGTGAAAACGGGAAAAGTATCGGGGTTGTTTTGACGCAGGAGAATACGATGCATGCGGATCTATTTCAGGGAATCACCGAGTCGACTCGCTGGCGGATTTTGGAAAGCGGCCGCGTGGAGTCATATGCGCCGAGAGATTTCATATTTCGGCACGGTGAACCCGCCCGCCGCTTTTATATTGTGGTTGAGGGGCGCGTGCGGCTGAGTCAAGGCCCGGGGGAACTGCTGGCTCATGTGGCCAGCGACCCCAATGAGCTCATCGGTTGGTCGAGCCTGGTGGAGAACAAAACGTATACTGCCTCGGCGGAATGCCTGACGCCCGTCAAAGTGTTGAAGTTTGAGTTCCAGCAGTTGAACGAGATCCTTCTGCAAGACCCCGCAAGCGGAATGGTTTTCTTTAAGAACCTCGCCGCCATTATTGGACGCCGTCTGTTGAAAAGCTATCAGGCCACGCTTTCCGTATACGGACTTCGCGAGCCGCAGCCGGGGGGGTAAAAGCAGTGACGAGCCAGCAAGGGCCGAAATTCGAAAATCGAAACTCGAAAATCGCTGCGAGTTTCGAATTTCGAGTTTCGTCTTTCTCTTGCTCATCACTTTTGAGGAGCGTTGAATGCTCGAGAACACGGAGCAAGGACCGGTGAACCACCTGCGGGTCGCGCTGGAGCAGAAGCAGTTCTTCTGCACCGCGGAGCTGGTGCTGGGCCGGGACCACAACGTTAAAGAGGCGGAGACCTTCGTCAATGATGCCGCCGCTGAACCCGCCGGCATCAAGGTGATCAGCGTCACGGACCTGCCGGGGGGCAATCCCGCGCTGCCCCCGGAGGCCTTTGTCGCTGCCATCAAGGAACGCGGCCTGACGCCGATTGCGCACCTCACCGGCAAGGACGGAAATCGTTCCTCCCTGGAAAGTCGCCTGCATGCTCTGGCGCGCATGGGCGTGGAAAACATCCTGGCTTTGACCGGCGACGCCCAGAAAGAGGGCTTCGCTGGCAGGTCGAAACCCGTTTACGACTTGGACTCAGTCCTGATCCTCTGGCTTCTCCAGGCGATGCGGAAAGGCATTGAGTACAACCTGGGGCCGCGTACGGTCCACAGCACGCCGTTCGATTTCTACCCCGGGGCGGTGGTGAATCCATACAAGGTCCGCGAGGCCGACCAGATGATGCAGTTCTACAAACTGCAACTGAAGATTGCCACCGGAGCGCAGTTTATTATTACGCAATTGGGATATAACCTGCGCAAGCTCTACGAACTGAAACAATACATGGAGCGCGAAGGGGGGGGACACGTTCCGGTGCTGGCCAACGTCTACGTTCCCACGGTGAAGATCGCGCAAATGATGCAGGCCGGGGAGGTGGCAGGTTGCGTGATTCCGAGCGAACTCATCCAACGGCTGGAGAAAGAAAAGAAGCCCGAACGCTTGGAGCGGGCGGCGCTGATGGTGGCGGCGGTAAAGGAACTGGGTTTCGCCGGAGCGCACATCGGCGGCTTCAGCCTCTCGCACCGGGATTTCATGACCATTAGCGAGCGTGCCGCGGCCATCGGCAGCGATTGGCGAAACCGGATGGATGAACTGGTCTTGCCCGTGGCCCGGGAGTTCTACCTGCTGCCCCCCGGCAAAGATGGTTTGAGCGACGGTGGCGGCAAATGCCAACTCGATAGCGCCAAGCCTCACGCCACGGTTTCGCAGTGGTTGTCGAAGCAAGTGCACCGGCACTTCATTGCCGACGGTTCCTGGGGCGCCCGCTTTTTCGGCGCGCACCTCGGGAGCAACGGCAAATCCAATTCCTGGCGTCATGGCCTGTGGTATTGGCTGCTCAAGCCATCCAGCCTTTACCGCCAAGCCACGCTGGGATGCAAGAACTGCGGAGACTGTCTGCAAGACCACCTGGACTACGCGGGCTGCTCCATGCGCTGGTGCTATAAGGAACTGCGCAACGGGCCCTGTGGCGGGTCACGAATCGACGGGACCTGCGAGGCTCGGCCGGAACAGGCCTGCATCTGGAATGTGATCTACCGGGGCGCGCTGGCCATGGGGGACGACCCCAGAAAGTTCGCCCACAAGCTGATTCCGCCGCGCGACTGGTGCCTGGACGGCACCAACGCCCTGGCCAATCGGTTCGTGGGAATCGACAACCTCGGCAAGCGAATCGAGCTGGGAGACGGCAGAGAGCATTAGTCGGTGGACAGTGGGACGCCCCAACGGTCGCTCACGTTTATAGGGATGCCGCGACCGAATTGGGAGCGCAAACCTATCACAAAGGAAAATAGTACCTATGCTTATTATCGGTGAATTGATTAATTGTACTCGCAAAAAGGTGGGCGCTGCGGCGGCGGCACGCGATGTGGAATTCTTCAAGGAAATTGCCCGCAGACAGGTGGACGCCGGGGCCGATATGCTCGACGTGAATGGCGGCCTGCCCGGGCAGGAGTTGGAAGTCCTGCCGTGGCTCGTGAACATCGTGCAAGAAACCGTAAAGGTTCCTCTCTGCCTCGATAGCGCCGACCCTGAAGCCCTGCGCCGCGCGCTGCCGCTCTGCAAGCAGCGCGCCATGATTAATTCCATCACCGATGAGCCGGCGCGCATCGCCGCATTGCTGCCGGTGTTGAAGGAATTTCGCCCCAAGGTCATTGCTCTTTGCATGGGTGAGGCGGGTCCGCCCAATACCGCCGAGGAGCGTGTGGCAAACGCCAGCCACCTAGTGGATCTTCTGACCACGGAAGGATTCTTGCTCGACGACATCTACGTGGATGGCTGCGTGCTGCCGGTCAGCACCGGCCCCGAGCACGGCAAGGGACTGCTGGATGCCGTCGGCGAGATCACCGCAAAGTACCCGGGTGTGCACGCGAGCGCCGGCATCAGCAACGTATCGTTTGGCCTTCCCCTGCGCAAACTCCTTAATGAGACGTTCGCTGTCCTGCTAATGGCCCGCGGCCTGGACGCTGGCATCGTGGACCCCTGCGACCCGCAACTGATGGCCAATATCCGCGCCGCCGAGGCCTTACTAGGCCGCGACGAATACTGCGCCAATTACCTGCGCGCTTTTCGTGAAGGGAAACTGGAATTGCCGAAGGCGGCGTAGGAATTGGGGATTGTCGATCGCCGATTGATGATTGAAGAAGGACGAATTCCATATTACAACTATCAGCCCTCAATCGGCAATCCTCAATCGGCAATCGACAATCTTATATGCACACTTTTATTCAAGAACTCATTTCGAATGGCCCTGTCCTCACTGACGGCGCGTGGGGAACGGAATTTCAGGCGCGTGGTCTGGAAGCAGGTGAATGTCCCGACCATTGGAATCTGACGCACCCCGACCGTGTGGAAGAAGTCGCGCGCGCCTACGTGGAGGCAGGTAGCCAGGTCATCTTGACCAACACCTTTCGCGCCAACCGCCTCGCGCTGGAGCGCCACGGACTTGCGGAACATCTGCGGGAAATCAACCGCCAGGGCGTCGAAATTTCCCGGCGCGCCGCCTCGGGACGCACCCGCGTGTTTGCCTCCATGGGGCCGAGCGGCAAGCTGATGATGATGGGAGAGGTGAACGAAGAGGAGCTTCTTGCGGCTTTCAGCGAACAAGCCCAAGCTCTGTCCGAAGGAGGCGCGGACGCTCTTATTTTCGAAACTATGAGCGATTTGGCGGAAGCGAAAATTTGTGTGCGGGCGGCACGCGCGACGGGATTGCCGGTAATCGTCTCCATGGCTTTCGATTCCGGAAGAAATCTTGACCGCACCATGATGGGAGTGACGCCGGAAGTGGCCGCTGCCGAACTCACCGTCGCGGGCGCCGATGCGATCGGGGCCAACTGTGGGCAAGGCATTGAGAGTTATGCCGCCCTCTGCCTGCGCCTCCACCAATCCACCCCGCTTCCAATTTGGATTAAGCCCAACGCGGGTCTGCCGGAACTGGTCGAGGGCGGAACGCGCTACCAGACGGCGCCGGAAGCCTTCACTCGCCACGCGCCCGCCTTGCTTATGGCCGGGGCGAACTTCCTGGGAGGTTGTTGCGGGACCAGCCCGGACTTTATTCGCGCGCTGGGTGCGGTGTTAGCCAGTAGGCAGTAGAAAACCAATGCGCCTCAAGCTTATCAGTTGCGAAATCTTCTTCCGCGAGCTCTGCGCCTGTGTCGCCTGTTCACCGCACATCATTGATTTCGATTTTCTCCCCAAGGGCCTTCACGACATCGGATGCGAAGACATGCGTGCGCGCTTGCAGTCTGCCATCGATCGGGTGGAGGAACGCCAATACGATGCCTTACTGTTGGGCTACGGCCTTTGCAATAACGGCATCGTCGGCCTGACCACCAAGTCCATACCACTAGTGGTTCCGCGCGGGCATGACTGCATCACGCTATTCCTGGGCAGCTCGGCGCGCTACATGGACTATTTCAATAGTCATCCCGGCGTGTATTTCAAGACCACCGGCTGGATGGAGCGCGGCGAGGCGGACGGCGAGTTGGGCCAACTGGCGCTGGGCAATAAGTTGGGGCTGACGCAGAGTTACGAAGAAATGGTGGCCAAGTACGGTGAGGAGAACGCGAAGTATCTCTGGGAAGAGTTCGGCAAAAATCTGGCCCGGCACTATGGCCAAATGACTTTTATTGAGATGGGCATTGAACCCGACGGAAGCTTTGAGCAGCGGGCGCGAGACGACGCGGCCAAGCGCGGCTGGACTTTCGAAAAAGTCGCTGGCGACATCAGCCTGATCCAGCGCCTGGTGAACGGCGAATGGGACCCGAAGGAATTTCTGGTCGTTCCACCCGGCCACCACATCGTGGCGAGCTACGACGATGGAGTCGTTAAAGCAGTGACGAGTGACAAGTGACAAGCAAGCGCAAGACGAAACTCGAAAATTGAAATTCGAAACTCGCCGCGATTTTCGAGTTTCAAATTTCTGTCCTTGCTGGCTTGTCACTCGTCACTTGTCACTGTTCTTTTGAGGTCTTCATTCCATGAACTCTCTTGAGCGAGTGCGGACGGTTCTGGCGGGGGGAATCCCCGATCGTGTACCCGTGTGCCTCCACAATTTTATGATGGCCACACGCGAAGCAGGCGTCCGAATAGAAGAGTACCGCGTTAATCCCGAGGCCATTGCTCGTACGCACCTCCAGGCGGTAGAAAAATACGGCCATGACTGCATTCTGGTGGATACCGACACCACGATGCTTGCCGAGGCTTTGGGAGCCCGCTCGGAATGCGCCCCCAATGAGCCGGGCCGCATCGTGGAGCCCGCCATCCGCAGCCTTAATGAAGTTGACCGCCTGAAAGTGATTAACCCCGATTCGGATGGGCGCATTCCCGCTCTGCTTGAGGCCGTCCGGCTGATGTCGAAACAAGTGGGCAGGGAAGTTGCCATTCGGGGCAACGCCGACCAGGCCGCCTTCGGTTTCGCTTGCCTGGTGCGTGGCATTGAGGAATTCCTGATGGAGCTCGTCGAGCAGCCGGACAATCCGCGCATCGCCCAGCTTATGGAAGTTTGTTACCAAAGCCATCTTGCCGTCCATCGGGCGCTGGTCAAGGCCGGGGCTCACCTCACCTCACTGGGCGATAGCCTGGCAGGCCCGGACGTCACTTCCCCTCGCATGTTCGATCGCTTTGCCCGACCTTACGAGGAGCGCTTGGTGAAGGACCTTGCCGACGATGGCATTTTTGTAGTGATTCACATTTGCGGCGACACCAGCCGAATCCTCAACTCCCTGGCAGAATACCCGCCTTGCGGTTTCGAGCTCGATTACAAAACTGATGCCGTGAAAGCCAAACAAACCGCCGGAAAACGCCATTTCTTGTTTGGAAATATCGACCCCAGCGGCGTCCTGGCCCAGGGGACAGTGGAACAAGTTCGGGAAGCAACCCGGAAGCTCATCTCCGTTTGGAAACCGGGAGGCAGATTCATCCTGAACGCGGGCTGTGCTATTCCTCCAACGACCCCGTCGGAGAATATTCACGCGCTGATTGAAACGGCGAAGGAGTGCGGGGCGTATGACTAAGCCAAGTATGAGTCATCGTGAAAGAGTGGTGACCGCCATGCGGCGGCAGATTCCCGACCGCGTGCCGTTCGACCTCACGCACGGCTTTACCGCGCCGCGCCTCGAACGCTTTCGGCAGGAAATAGGAAACTACGATCCCAACGAGTATTTCGGTGGCGACGCGCGCGTTGTGGACGTTGCTCCACCGCGCTCCCCGCACGACTACTCCTGCTACTTCGAGAACTTACCTCCTCACGCCACCGTGGACGAGTGGGGCATCGGCCACCTGCCCACGTCGAGCGACGATCCCTGGCACGCGCACCTGGAAGGCTTCATTTATCCCATGCTGAAGCTTCGCACCCGCGAGGACGCACTCGCTTATCCCTTGCCCGACGTCGAGGCGGATTACCGCTTCGCTGACTTGGCGCCGCAGATTGCGCGGTATCACATGCAGGGGCTCGCGGTCATCGGCTTCCTCGAAATGACCATCTTCGAAGTCGCCTGGTACATGCGCAGCATGGAGCTGCTGCTGATGGACTTCGTGGATAATCCGGAATTCGCCGACACGCTGCTTGACCGCATTACCGCCAAGCGCGAGGCTCAGGCTGCACTCTACACGGAATTGGGCGTTGACCTCATCTGTCTTGGTGACGATGTGGGGACGCAGCAAGGAATGTTGATGAGCCTGCCCATGTGGCGCCGCTGGCTTAAGCCTCGCCTGGCGCGCGTGATTGCCGCGGCTAAACGCGTGCGGCCCGACGTCCTCATCAATTACCACAGTGACGGAAACATGGGGGCAGTGATCCCGGAGCTGATTGAGATCGGTGTGGATATCCTTAATCCCGTCCAGCCGGAATGCCTGGACCCCATTGAATTAAAGAGAAGCTACGGCGAGCGCCTCTCGTTTTGGGGAACGATCGGAATCCAGCATACGCTTCCCTTCGGCACTCCGCAGGAAGTCCGCGAAGAGGTGAGAACGCGGATCGAGACGGTCGGAGCGGGTGGAGGTTTGTTGATCGGCCCCACGCACATTGTGGAGCCGGAGGTTCCGCTCGAAAATATCGTGGCCATGGTCGAAGCCGTTAAGGAATACGGCGCTTACGACTAGGAACCCCTCACCCCCTTGGATGAATCGTTGAGTGTGACCCCGGAAAGGTTATCCCCATGACTGGTCGTGAACGCATTCTCGCTTTGCTCGATGGCAAGCCCGTGGACAGCTTGCCCTTTATGCCCATCACCATGATGTTTGCGTGCGACCGCATTGACGCGCAATACCGCGATTACGCCACGGACTGCCAGGTGTTGGTGGATGGGCAGACCCAAACCGCAGCTGAGTTCGATTTCGATTACGTCAATACCATGTCCGACCCGGCGGGGGAGGCGGCCGACTGCGGGGCACCCGTCAAGTACTTCCCCAATCAACCACCCGCCCTCGACGAAGCGAACGCTCTGCTGGCAGACAAGCGAACGCTAGGTGGGCTGAAAGTGCCGGACCCCCACACCGGCCCTCGCATGAGCAACCGTTTGCGGGCCCTGGCGCTCCACCGGCAGTTTGCGCACAAGGGAAAACTGATCGAAGGATGGATCGAAGGCCCAATCGCCCAGGCCGCCGATCTGCGTGGCATCAACAGCCTAATGATGGATTTTTTTGATGACCCGGGGTTTGTCACCGACCTCTTTGAATTCGTTCTGGAGCTCGAGCTCACTTTTGCCAAGGCGCAATTGGCGAGCGGTGCCGAGTTGATCGGCGTGGGCGACGCGGCGGCCTCGCTGGTGGGCCCAAGAATTTACCGGGAGTTTGTGTGGCCGTACGAAAAGCGCATGATGGAAGGCCTGCGTGCCATGGGGGCGCGAACGCGATTGCACATCTGCGGCAATACCCGGCCAATTCTGGGCTTATTGGGACAATTAGGTTGTGACATCATCGATCTGGATTTCCTGGCTCCCATGGCCGACGGGCGCGCGGCCATAGGGCCGCACCAGGTGCTGTTGGGAAATATCGATCCCGTGCGCGTCCTACGCAACGGAACGCCCGAGGAGGTTTACGCCGCCGTGGCCGATTGCCACCACCATGCCGGCGACCGATTTATCGTGAGCGCCGGCTGCGAAGTGGTGCGCGATACTCCACATGAAAACCTCCGCGCCATGCTGCGGTATGCTCGAGAGCATGCGGTGGCATGAGGAATACAGGTGCTGGGGACTAGGTGCTGGGGTTAGGGAAAACCCCAGCACCCAGAACCGAAAAGATGCCTGACCGACCCACATACCGCATCTCCCTCCGGCCCGTGCACGCGGAGTTGATTGCGCCGACCGGAACCGCTTTGCGCGACTTGCTTTTCGCCCAGGGTGTGGAGTTCCCCTGCGGCGGGCAGGGTCGGTGCCGCGGTTGCCGCGTACACGTGCTGGAAGGGCAGGCATCTGTCAATGACGCCCAACGCGAGCGCCTGAGCGCCAAGGAACTTGCCCAGGGCTGGCGCCTCGCCTGTCAGTGCACGCTCGACGATGATCTGGTCATTGAGTTGCGCCAGTGGGATGCCGCCATCCTGGTGGATGAGACGCCCTTTGCCTTCGAGGCGCACGATGGCCTGGGCGTGGCGGTGGACCTGGGAACCACCACACTGGTCACACAGTTGCTTGACCTCCGTACCGGCCGCGTGTTGGCAGTGCGCACGGCGCTGAACTCCCAGGCGCGCTTTGGGGCCGATGTCATGAGCCGCGTGCAGTTTGCCGTGCCCAAAGGCGGCGCACAACAGCTCCGTGACTTGATTCGCCAGCAGATCGGAAGCTTGATTGAACAATTGGTGTTTTCCGCCCAGGTTCCGGAAGGGGAGATCGCGGATATTGTCGTTGTCGGTAACACCGTGATGCACCACCTTTTTTGCGGGCTGGATGTTGAGCCGCTTTCGCGGTACCCTTTCGAACCTGACCAGCTCGGCCTTCAGGCTTTCCGTGCACCTGAGTTGGGGTGGAAGCTCTCGGGCCCTGCGCGGGTGCGCTTTCTCCCTTGCCTGGGGGGATTCGTGGGCAGTGATATTCTGGCCGGGATTCTGGCCACAAACCTCCATGAACGTGAGGAACTGACCGGGCTAGTGGATTTGGGCACGAATGGAGAGATCGTGATTGGCAATCGTCAGCGCTTGCTGTGCGCCTCGACGGCAGCCGGGCCTGCTTTCGAGGGAGCGCGGATATCGATGGGCATGCGCGCCTCGACCGGCGCGATTTCCGAGGTGAAGGTGGAAGAACAATCGATCCACTGCCGCGTCCTGGGCAACGTTCCGCCCCAGGGTTTGTGTGGAAGCGGATTGGTGGATGCCGTGGCGGCGGGTTTGGAGCTGGGACGCATACAGCCTTCCGGACGCTTCACTGCCGGCGCCGGTGCATGGGAACTGGCAGGGCCCGTGGTGCTGACGCAAAGCGACGTTCGCGAGTTGCAACTCGCCAAGGGCGCCATTGCCGCCGGCATTCGCATGCTACTGGAGCGATTCGACGCCTCGGCCGATGATGTAAAAAAACTCTATCTTGCGGGGGCTTTCGGGAACTATATTAACCGCGCCAGCGCGCAGCGCATCGGCCTGATCAGCTTCCCAGCGGAGAAGGTTGAGGCGGCCGGGAACACCGCCCTGCTGGGAGCGAAGCTGGCGCTCTTCCGCCCGGAAGGAGAGGACGACTCCTTTGCGCGCCTTCGCCAGCAGACCGAGCACGTTCCGCTGAACGCCGATCAAAGTTTTCAAGAAACCTTTGTGGAGGAAATGGCATTTCCAAACATGGGGGCAAGGGCCTGGGAACTGGGTGCCGGGGAAACCCCGGAATCCAACACCCAGAACCCAGCACCTAGAACCTAGAAAGGGAGACTCGTATGACACTCTTCGAAGAACTACAACAGGCCATTATTGATGGAAAAGCTCCTGTGTCCAAAGAACTGACGGAAAGGATGCTGAAGGATGGTGTTCGTCCCGGTGAATTTTTTCCGAAGGCAATCATCCCCGCAATGGATGAGGTGGGGCGCCGCATGCGGGAATGCGAGTTCTTCATTCCCGAAGTGCTGATTGCGGCGCGGGCCGCACGCGCCTCCAGTGATATTCTGCGGCCGCTGCTGGTGGGCGCCGAGGCGATGAGCTCCGCCGGCACCGTCGTGTGCTGCACTGTAAAAGGCGACCTGCATGATATCGGTAAGAACATCGTTGCCATGATGCTGGAAAGCGCGGGCTTCAAAATCATTGACCTGGGCGTCGATGTTAACGCCGAGAAGATCGTCGCTGCGGTTCGCCAGCACCAAGCCAATCTTGTGGCACTGTCGGCGCTGCTCACCACCACCATGGTGAATATGAAGTCGGTGGTGGAAGCACTGACTGCCGCCGGACTGCGCGACAAGGTAAAAATCATGGTGGGCGGCGCGCCCGTCACGGATGCCTGGGCCCATTCGATTGGCGCCGACGGCTACGGCAAGGATGCGCCGTCAGCCGTGGAGTTGGCGCGCCAGCTCGCGACTGCTTAAACCGCACGCATAAACTCTGTAGACTCCGCGGCCTTTGGGGCTGCGGAGTGCGGACAGGGGTTCAATGATGATGACCTCACGTGAGCGAGTTCGCCTCGCCCTGGAGCATAAGGAACCGGACTGCGTTCCCCTCGACTTGAGCGCAACCACGGTGACGGGCATGCACGTCGATACCGTCTACCGTTTGCGCCAAGCCCTCGACTTGGACGCGCCCGGCACACCCGTCAAAATCCTCGAGCCCTTTCAGATGCTCGGTGAAGTCAAGCCCGACCTTCTGAACGCGTTGGCTATTGATACTGCTCTCGTCAGCGGCACCGGGACGGCATTCGGCTTCCCGCTCGTAGGCTGGAAAGAGTGGAAGACCTTCGGCGGCACGCCGGCATTGGTGCCGACTGGGTTTAATACTCGGCCTGAACCGAACGGTGACTTGCTCCTTTACCCGCAAGGCGATCGCTCGGCACCAGCCTCTGGCCGTATGCCGCAGGGGGGGTTCTACTTCGATGCGATTGTCCGGCAGAAGCCTTTCAAGGAGGAGGAACTGCGGGTTGAAGACAATGTGGAAGAATTCAGCGTTTTTTCCGACCTGGAAATAGAGCATTTTCGCCGCCGTGCGGAGGAACTCTATATACAGACGGATAAGGCCCTCGTGCTGAACCTGGGAGCGCTCTCCCTTGGCAACATCGCACGCATCCCCGGGCCCGGACTGAAGTGCCCCCGGGGAATTCGCGATGTCGAGGAGTGGTACATCAGCTTGAGCGCGCGGCGCGAGCACATCTACAAGATTTTCGAGCGCCAGACCGAAATCAATATGGTGAATCTCGAAAAAATCTCTGCCGCAGTCGGCAACCGGGTGGCGGTGGCGTACCTGACAGGCACAGATTTCGGGGCTCAGAATGGGCCGTTCGTTTCTCCCCTGACTTACCGCAACCTCTTTTTGCCGTTCCATAAACAGGTCAACGACTGGGTACACCGCAACACAACCTGGAAGACTTTCATTCACAGTTGCGGTTCGGTCTGGGCTCTGCTCGAGGATTTCATCGCGGCAGGTTTTGACATCCTCAACCCTGTCCAATGCTCCGCCGCCCATATGAATCCTTTCGACCTCAAGGGAAAATATGGAGGGCGCCTCACTTTCTGGGGCGGAGGGATAGATACCCAAAGCACGCTCCCCTTCGGCTCACCGCAAGAGGTCCGGGAAGAAGTGCGCGAACGGATCAGAGCCTTCGCTCCGGGAGGGGGTTTCGTTTTTAACGCCGTGCATAACGTTCAGGTGCTCGTGCCGGTGGAAAACGTCCTGGCTATGTACCGAGCCGCGCGCGAGTACGGCACCTATCCGTTGCGCATGGACCGCGCGCCATCTTTGACCGCAGTAGGCAGTAGGCAGTAGGCAGTAGGCAGTAGGCAGTAGGCAGTAGGCAGAAAACGTAAATCCGCGAAAAGCTGATTGCCCTCCTCGCTCGGCCCAATCCCGGCTGCCTAGTGCGTAGTATTTTCCTGGAGGAATCATATGTTGACTTCACGCCAACGCGTCACTCAAGCGTTGAATCATCAGGAGGCTGACCGCGTTCCATTGGACCTCGGCGCGGCACCTGTAACAGGGATGCAGGTCGATACCGTTTACAAACTTCGCCAGGCGCTGGGTCTGGATGCGCCCGGCACTCCAGTAAAGGTGACGGAACCCTACCAAATGCTGGGGGAAATCAAACCCGATCTGATGGAGGCCCTCGGTATCGACGTGATCGGCCTCGCGGACCGCTCCACGATGTTCGGTTTCAAAAACCAAGGATGGAAGCCTTGGACCACCTTTGGCGGTACGCCCGTGCTCGTTGCAGAAGGCTTCAACACTGACCCCGACGAAAACGGGGACATTCTGATGTATCCCGACGGAGACAAATCGGTGCCCCCCAGCGGCCGCATGCCCAAAGGTGGATTCTATTTTGACTCGGTTCCCCGCCAACTCCCTCTGGACGACGATAACTTAAAGCTCGAGGATAACCTTGAGGAGTTTGTTCCCATATCCGACGAGGACTTGGCGTATCTGGGCCGCGAGGCGGAAAGACTTTGGACCGAAACCGACAAAGCCGTGCTGGCGAACTTCGGGGGGACGGCTTTCGGCGACATTGCGCTGGTTCCCGGCCCGTGGCTGAAGCATCCCAAGGGCATCCGTGATGTCGAGGAGTGGTACATCAGCACGGCGACGCGACGCGACTTTATCTATAAGATCTTCGAGCGCCAGTGTGAAATCGGCATCAAAAATCTCGAGAGGATTCACTCCGTCGTGGGGGAGCGCGTTACGGTGGTCATGGTTTCGGGGACGGACTTTGGCCAGCAGAACGGTCCGTTCATCTCGCCCAAGAACTATCGGGACCTTTTTCAGCCGTTCAATAAAGCCGTGAACGACTGGGTGCACAAGAACACGACGTGGAAGACCTTCATTCACTCGTGCGGATCGGTCCGCGCTTTGCTCCCTGACTTCATTGCCGCGGGCTTTGACATTCTCAACCCCGTCCAGTGCTCCGCGTCTTGCATGGCGCCGGAAGAACTCAAGCAGGAGTTCGGGGACAAGGTGACCTTCTGGGGCGGCGGCGTGGATACGCAGAAAACCCTGCCCTTCGGTACGGTCGAAGATGTTCGGAACGAGGTAAGTTCGCGCCTGAAGATTTTCGCCAAAGGTGGCGGGTACGTCTTCAACTCGATTCACAACGTCCAGGCGGGCGTGCCCATAGAGAACGTCCTGGCGATGTACGAAACCGTGCGCGACTGCGGTCGCTATTGATCCGCAGAAGGCTTTGCCATAACTCATGGCAAATGGTAAAGTTTATGGTATGACGCTAAAAATGGACAAATCGGGGCGCCTCGTCTTTCCCAAACGTCTCAGAGAAAGGTTGGGGCTTAAGCCTGATATGGAATTAGAGGCGGTAGAGGAGGCAGGCGGCATTCTGCTGCGCCTCGTTGAGCAGCAACCCACAATGGTGCAGGTTGGCGGACTATGGGTCCATCAAGGGACGCCGGTACCCCATGCGAATTGGGGGCGCGTGCTGGACAACGTGCGCGAGGAACGGATTCAATCCGTTCTCAGGGCGAAATGAACATTTTCTTCGATACGACAGTACTGGTTGCCGCCTCATCCAAGAGCCATCCCCACCACATACAAGCCTTTCCTGCATTACAGAGGGTTGTCGCCGGCCGGGATAAAGGCTTCATCAGCGCCCATTCGATTGCCGAGGTGTACGCATCGCTGACGCGCCTGCCTATTGAGCCACGCATCCACCCGGTGGAGGCGGCTCGTATCATAACCGACAACCTCTTGCCCCATTTCGAAGTTGTTTCAGTTGAAAGAGGGGATTACCTGGCCGCCCTGAACATCGTCAAAGACGGCGGATGGGCTGGCGCCAAAATCTATGACGCACTCCTGCTGTGCTGTGCGGCAAAATGTGATGTGCACCGCATCTACACCTTCAATCTCGGAGATTTCAGACTGTTGGCTCCGAAGAATCTCCAAAGTAAGATATGCGCTCCCTGATATTTCCCTACCGTAGCTCCTCTGGCACCCCCGAGCGCCCAAACACGACTTGCTGAGGGCAAGCCGAACCACCTAAATACTGGCGTGCCATGTGTGTTGATGTGCGCTGTGAGGATTGGTCTCGCAACCTGAATACCTCCGCGCAAACTCCCCGCCCGGGCCAGGATGGTATAATTCCTTGAGGAGCGGCTCTGCGAGGCGCAATCTCGGATTTAACTTCATCCCATGGCCGACCAACCTACACCCTTGCCTGCGGGCGCGGATTATCACGAGGTCGCCCCTCGCCGCTACTGGCCTGTCGCGACGCTCCTCCTCCTTGCCCTGAATTTTCTGTTCTTCGGCCTCGAGATGCTCGCCGGGGGATCCGATGACCTCCAAGTTCTCCTTAACCTCGGCGCCTCTTTCGGGCCCTACTTGCGGCGCGGTGAATACTGGCGTCTGGTCATGCCGATGTTCCTCCACGGGGGATGGCTTCATATCTTGGGAAACAGCTACGTGCTTTATATCCTGGGGCCTGTCCTGGAGCGCGTATATGGCTACGCCCGCTACGCCACGATTTACGTCGCCGCTGGCGTGGGTGGTGCCTTCCTTTCCATGGAGGTTTCCAGAGACGTGTCGGTGGGAGCTTCCGGCGCCATTTTCGGGGTTGCCGGCGCGATGCTCGTCAGCGGCTACATTCACCGCGACGTTATTCCCCCGCGCTGGGGGCGTGCTTTCGGGAAAGGGATGATCCTCTTCATCGTGATCAATCTGGCCTTTGGGCTTTCGGTGCATGGCATCGACAACTGGGGCCACCTGGGCGGATTGGCCAGCGGTGCGCTGCTGGCTCTCGTCATTCCCCCTCCCCGGCACGATCTTCCCTCCGGCGAACCTGCTGAGCCTCCCTCGCAGGCTTTGGTAGCACTTCCGCTGGCAGTGGTGATCCTTGCCCTGGCCGCAACAGCAATCAATTACCGGACCATCCGGGCCATGGATCGCCTCCTGGCAGAAGGTGAAGGTTTCGAATCCGCCCATCAGTATGACCCTGAGTTCCAGTGCTTCCAGCAAGCGGTTCGCCTGGCTCCTCACGAGCAGCAACCACATGAGGAGTTGGGCACCTATTACCTGAGGCAGAAGAAATACGACCAGGCCATCCAGGAATTTCAAGAAGCGATTCGCCTGACCGAGGGAGATGACCGCCCCCGGCTGGAACTCGGGTTGGCTTACCAATTGAAGGGCGATCCCCAGTGGGCGCAAGTAATATTTGAACAGGTGCTCGGGAGAAACCCCCAAACCACCGAGGGCCAGAGGCTGCTTGCTACCAACCATGTGCTGATGGCGGATCTCTATGACCAACAGAAACTTTACGGTGACGCCATCAAGAATTATCAGGAGGCGCTGAGCCTCGACCACGACTTGGCCGAAGCTCATAACAACCTGGCGTGGCTCTATGCCACGTGCGAGGACCAGAAGTATCGCGACCCCAAGGCCGCCCTGGAGCACGCCACGGTCGCCGTGAATCTTAGCCAATGGAAACAGGGGGATTTCGTCGACACCCTGGCGGAATCATACTTTGTGAGTGGGAATTATCAGAAAGCCGTGGAGGTCCAGAAGAGGGCTTTGGCGCTCGAGCCCGATAACAAGGAACTGCAAGAGCATATGGTGCGGTATCGTAAGGCCGCGGGAATATGAGTGTCGGTCATGCAGGGATTGCGCCGACCTTCAGGCCGGATTTTGTGTTTTGGCCACCGCGTGCTGACTTGGAGGGCGCCACGCAACAGTTGCTTCCGGCTGGTTAGGTGCTCGCTTGACCCACTGGTACGCACGGATTGAATTCTTCCAAAAGAACTTTTCCGCCGCCGCCCCCTTCCCTGTAACGTATTCGCGGATGACGTTCAGCCCCTGCTGATAGGAGCCCTTGGTGTCGCTGTTCGGCCAGTCGCTGCCATAAATGACTTTGTCCTCTCCAAGCATCCCCCAAAGCTCATCCAGCCGCGACCGGTAGAAATCCAGGTCCAGGTGGACATGACCGTCAACAGGGCGGAGCACGGCTGAAAGCTTGAAATACACTTGCGGGCGCGCGGCCAGTTCGCGCAAATCGGCCTGGAGCTGCTTGCGAGCCATCGGTTCCGTTGGCGGCTCCAACTGCGGCAGGTGATCAAGAACAAGCCTCAAGTTCGGGATCTTATCGGTGAGCCTTACCAGGGCTGAGACCAGGGCGGGGTCCGGGTTTGCCGAATCCATCCCCAGATTTGCATCCGCGAGAGCTTTGAGGTCGGAAATATATTCCCCTCTCGACAAATCCTCAGTTAGGTTTCGGCCCCAGAGATTCCCATACCGAATGCCGCGAAATAGCGGGTTTTGGCGAAACCGTTCCAATTGTTTGCGGAAGTCTGGCGTTCCCGGCACCAGGTCTCCGACGGTTCCGACGATCATGGTGTCGTGGGCGGCGATGTCCAGGACCCATTGGTTGTCTTCCAACCAGGGACTACACTCAATCTCAATGGCCCCGACGATCCCCAGCCCCCGCGTGACCCGGCGGAAGCGATCGGGCAGCGCTGGCTGATATAAGACCTTGTTGTCTTTCTCCGGCCAAGGCACGCCTTCGGGACGCCTGGGGTCGAACAGATGGATGTGGGAATCGATGATGGGAATGGAACCACTCTTTGCGCCTGAATCCCATGCAGCAAGGCCCGCCGCAACACTCAAGAATGTCCTTCGATTCATGTAAGTCTCCTGGGCACACCCGCCGTCATTCAATGCGTCGATCGCTTTTGAGCAAACCGAAAAGCACATGTAGCGCATCAGACCTGTCTTGTGAGTCCGCGGCATTCACCCCCCAATTCCCGCGTTCTCAACGGCTGGTCGACCCGCGCAAACAATCTACTCGCGATGCGGCGTGGAGGCAATTGTGAACCCGGCGTGAAAGGGGGGTAAACGCGCGGGCTCGAAAAGCCGCGGGTCACCGGCCGCGGAGGCATTTCGCGGCGCGCGTGAAGGAGGCCGCCCTCCGCATGGGGGTTTGGGCGGTGGTGCTTTACGCGGCGCTCGCCATGCCGTTCCTTGCCCAGGTCGCCCCCGCGGTCCGGCTGCCGATGCCCGCGCTGCTGGCGGCGCGATCCATTCCCTCCGTATCATTGCCCACGCCCTGCACGAGTTGGCCTTGCGGTACAAGCGGCAGCGCCATAATGAAATGGCGGTGGAAACTTGGCTCGAACTCGGGCGACGTCCGTCTCCCCTGGCGTTAGAAGCCTTCGAGGAGTAGGCCATTCATTACGAGCACCGCGAGCGGAATCCCACAAGCGCGATGAAGTTCACGCTCGCCGCGCTCGAACGCCTGCGCGAGCTACCTTCACCCCCGCCCGAGACCGGGCGCTTTATCCACCGCCTATCGAGGCTGCAACGGAAGACTGCCGGGCTGCAAGGCGCCATCAAACTTCCGATTACTTAGCCGCGATTCCCCGCGGCAGCGTTTCGTGCCCTGCAAGGCACAAGATAATAGCCGGGGCAACGCCTCCGGAAGGCGCTGAAAGGAATGCTTGGCACTGCCACGGAGTTAGATTACTATGCTTTTCTCCGTGCTGCAGTTAGCCCCATCGGCTTTTCCCTGGGGTCGGTGCGGTTTCCACAACCCTTGTCACCGGCGGATTCAAGTTGCAGTCTTCCATGTCGGTCCACCATGCGTCGGAGTGAATTGCGCAGCGGGAACGAATAATCCTTACCTTATGAAGCTTTCCGGTTCATCTCTTCTCTTCTTGTTGGTTTTGGTTCTGCCCGGCATGGCCATTGCTGATTCCAGACCTTTGGGCGCCAACACCACATTGGTCATCCCGCGCGTTTCAAATCCACCCGCCCTGGAAGACTTTCTGGGAATGAAGCCCGATTCCAAGTGGGAAGGCAAGCTGGCTAAGGTTGAGGGCTTTACGCAACGCCTACCGAGCGACGGCCAACCCGCAAGCCAGAGGACCATCGCCTACCTCGGCTACGATTCCAACAATCTCTACTGCATTTACGTAGCTTTTGACTCGGAACCGGCACGCATCCGCGCCCACCGAGTCGCCCGAGACAGTTTTTACATGGAAGATAAAATCGACCTCTTCCTTGACACATTCCACGATCACCGCCGGGCCTACGTTTTCAGTGTAAACCCTTATGGCCATCAGTTGGATGGCCTCTGGACCGAGGGCCCCCGGAGCCAGTTCGACGGCACCTGGGACGGGGTATGGGAGTCACGCGGAAAACTCACCAGTCAGGGTTTCGTCGTTTGGGTGGCGGTTCCATTCAAAACCTTGCGCTTTCCGAAAACCGAAAAACAAACCTGGGGAATCGTCTTCGTGCGCTGGATCCCGCGGCATAACGAATCCAACTGTTGGCCCTGGGTCTCGACGCGCATCGAGGGCCGGATCAGCCAGGAGGCCACGCTCGCCGGCCTGGAAGGAATCCATCCTGAAAAGCGTGGTGTCCTCACCCCTTACGCGTATGCCCGCACGTACCGGACCCTCGATCAAACCGATCCGACCAATCCGGAGTTCCAAAGCAAGATGGTGGACCCCAAGGTGGGTATGGACGGGCGGGTGGTGTTTAAAGACTCCGTCGCCCTTGACATGACGGCCAACCCCGACTTCTCCCAAGTGGAGTCGGACCAACCCCAGATCACCGTAAACCGGCGATTCACAGTGTATTATCCCGAGAAGCGTCCGTTCTTTCTTGAGAATTCCAACTATTTCGCCACCCCCATGAACCTGCTATTCACGCGCAACATCGCCGATCCGCAGTTCGGGTTACGCCTGACGGGCAGAGAGGGCCCATACGATATTGGGGCGCTGCTCATTGACGACCGCTCACCCGGCGAGTCGGTGGAGCCCGGTGATCCGCTTTACGGCGACCGTGCCTACTTTGGTGTGTTGCGCGTCAATCGGGACATCTTCCGGCAGTCTTCCATTGGCATGATCTACACGGACCGGGAATTGGCCGGGACGTATAATCGTGTGGGAGGATTCGACACGCGGCTTAAGCTGCGAAAGAATTGGTGGCTGACGGGGGAAGCGGTTACCAGCGAGACGACGGTGCCCGGCGGTCCGCGCACCGCCGGCCCTGCTTACAACGCCCAATTGCGTTTCGACAACCGGAATCTCTACTCCAATACCCAATTCAACGATCTCAGTCCGGGCTTCAATACCCTCACGGGATACATCGAGACCGACGCGGTGGACCGACCCGTCTATGTGGGGCGCACCATTACCCAGCCGCCGCTCCGCATCGACATGCGCGGCGTGAGCGAGGTGGCCATGTACCGGTTCCGCCCCGAGCACAAATACCTGGTTTCCTGGGGTCCGACGGTCTTCGTCAATCCCGTCTGGGACCATCGAGGAAACCGTTTGGACGCCTATCAGGACTACACGATGAGTTGGGAATTCACCGGCCAAACGGCATTTGAACTGTATTGGCAGCAGGATCAGGAAATGCTGCGGCCTCAGGACTTTCAGGGACTCCCGCAGAATGTGGTTTATTCGCATCACCGGCAGGGCCTCTATTTTGAAACCAGTTTGCTCAGTCAGGTGTCCTTCAAGGTGGACTATTCCCAGGGAGCACAGATCAATATTGATCCACCCACCGGCCAATTGCCCTTGCTTTCCAATGTGAACCTGGCAAGCGTCGGCCTGGTCTTGCGGCCGGAAAAACACCTGCGTATCCAGAATACCTACCTCCTGGACCGCCTTACCGATCGCTCGACGGGCGCAAGCGTGTTCAACAATCATATCATCTACTCCGAATGGCAATACCAGTTCACCCAGAAACTGTCGGTCCGCGTCATCCCTCAGTACACGACGGTACTGGCAAATCCGCCCTTCACCTCGCTGAGCACTACGAAGAACTTCAACGGGGATTTTCTCTTTACCTACCTGGTGAATCCGTTTACGGCGCTTTATGTGGGCTATAACGGGAACATGGATAATATCCAGTTGCTGCAATCAATCGGAGGCAACCAGATCCTGCGCACGCCGGGGCTCTACCAGGATGGACACCAGTTTTTCGTGAAGTTTTCGTATCTGCTGAGGTTCTGAAGATCCGTGAGGGTGGGCATTTGACTTCCCTATCCCAGTGGCTAACAATGGGAAAAGATGATGACGCGCCGGTCCGCAATTCTCCAACTACTTCTCGGCCTTCCCGCGGCGGGTGCGGGTGCAAACCTCTTTTCCCAGAGCCGGACACAGGTTCCGGGCGCGGCCAGAGCCCGGTCCATGGCGCCGATCCGTTTTGTGAATGCCGCCCAATCCGCGGGCTTGAATTTTCAAGTCGAGAACAACCCCACCCCTTTGAAGCATCTCATTGAAACCATGGCGGGCGGGGTTGCTGCATTCGACTACGACGGCGACGGCCTCACCGACATCTTCTTCACGAACGGCGCGACTCTTCCGTCTCTACAGAAAGAATCGCCCAAGTATTGGAATCGGCTATTCCATAACGAAGGTGGCATGCGCTTCAAGGATGTGACGGAAGAGGCGGGGGTGGCAGGGGAGGGATACTCGATCGGCGCCGCTGCGGGCGATTACGACAACGACGGGCATGTGGACCTCTTCGTGGCGGGCGTCAACCGCAACATTCTCTACCACAACCTGGGAAATGGCCGCTTCGAGGACGTGACGGAAAAAGCCGGTATCAAGAGCGGCAAATGGGGTGTCGCGGGGGCCTGGTTTGATTATAACAACGACGGCTTGCTCGATCTTTTCGTGGTGAACTATGCGCACTGGTCGATCGCGGAGAACCGTTTCTGCGGCGATGCCACCCGGAACGTTCGCGTCTACTGCCACCCCATGTATTTCGAAGGCCTCACCAATACGCTTTACCGCAACCGCGGGGATGGCACGTTCGAGGATGTGACGGAACAGTCCGGGATCGGAAAACACCAGGGGCGAGGCATGGGGATTGCCATCGCGGATTACGATGGCGACGGGTTCATGGACGTGTTTGTGAGCAACGATAATCAAGCCAACTTCCTGTTTCACAACCGCGGCAATGGCACGTTTGAAGAGGTCGCCCTCGCCGCCGGAGTCGCCTTGATGAACACCGGACGAGTTGTTTCCGGCATGGGCGTCGACTTCCGCGACTATGACAACGATGGGCTCCCCGACATTTTCGTTACCGACTTGAACAACGAGACCTTCCCGCTGTTTCACAACCTGGGGGGTGGCATGTTTGAGGATGCCTCTTTCTCAAGCCGTCTGGCCGTCTTCTCCGCCTCACGAGGAGGATGGAGCGCCGGAATGGCCGATTTGAACAACGACGGCTGGAAGGACTTGGTGAGCACGAACTCGCACGCGGACGACAACGTCGAGCAGTTTTCTGCCTATCAGTACCGCCAGCCGAACAGCATCTTCGCCAATCTCGGGGACGGTACCTTTTGGGATGTGACGGCGGAGGCGGGGAAGGACTTTCAGGTCCCACGCGCCCACCGGGGGTGTGCATTCGCCGACTTCAATAACGACGGCAAAATCGATATGGTTGTCTCGTCTCTCCAGGATCCCGCCGAACTGTGGCAGAACGTCAGTCCTGACAACAACCACTGGATCATCCTTAAGTTGGTCGGAACTAGAAGCAATCGTGATGGCATTGGTGCGCGTGTGCGCATCGGCAAGCAACACAACCACATGACCACCGCCGTGGCTTATGCATCCTCCAGCCATTATGGGGTTCACTTCGGTTTGGGCAAAACGGCGAAAATTGAGGAGATCGAAATTCGCTGGCCGAGCGGAATCGTGCAGATTCTTCGTGATGTAACGCCCAATCAGCGCCTGGAAGTTCGCGAGCCGGCTAAATAGGTTTCCACGCCGGAGCGTCAGGGGGGCGTGATGCTGACTTCTTTTTCTACCGTTTGATTCTCTTCCTGGTTCTTCTGCTGAGCCTCCTGGTATTGTTTGAACATCTCACGCGCCAATTCGCGGTCGCCATGCGACTGGTAAGCCCGTCCCAATTGATAGTGCAGGGTTCCGTCCTCATCGGCGGGCAAGGCCGCTTGCAGGTGGGGAATGGCCTTGTCCGCCTGTCCCAATTGTAGATAAGCCAGGCCCAGAGATTTTTGTGCGGGCAAGAACTGCGCTTCCCGTGTGATCGCTTTCTGGAGATACACGAGGGCCTCCTGCGGCTTTTGGGAATTCAAGAGGGTATCGCCGAGAAAGTAGTTGAGGGCGGCAGAATCACGATCGAGTTGCAACAGGTCCTGAAATAGCACCTTTGCCTCTTCGAGACTTCCCGACTGGTATAGGGCAATGGCGAGTTCGCGTTTGATCTGGGGATTGCCCGGGGAAAGCTTCAGTGCCTCGCGCAATTCTTTGGCAGCCTCGGCATACTGAAGGCGCTTGGAATCGACTCTGGCGCGCAGCTCATAGCTTTCCTCTGAGGGCGGCAATTGGGCCAAGTGGGAGTAAGCTTCGAGCGCTAGATGGTTGCAGGCCCGCGTCTTCCAATAAAAGGCTTCCGGGGACTTCGCGCCGTCCGCCACAATCGCCAAAAAATCCCCGCCCCGATATGCGCACTCCAGCTTCTCCACGGTACAGTCGGGAGCAGGAAGCTGAGCCTCTTTGGCCTGTTCCGTCGCAGCCCAATCCGCGTGCCCCGTCTGCTGATAGATCTCGGCGATAGCCGCATGGCCCCCCCGCAGTGAGGGCATTTTCCCGAGCGCTTGCCGGTAAAAATAGAAGGCGCTGTAAGTCTGCATGGTTTCCTGGCGCGACTCGGCCACCAAGTCGAGCCAGTAGGCGGAGCCGGGGGCCTGCTCCGCCAGCGCGTCGAAGTTATTCTGTGCCAGGCCTTCATAGCTTGACCCCAATCCGTACCACACTTTGGCGTTGGCGGGTTCCTGGGCGGAGAGTCCCTGGAAACTCTGCGCAGCTTGCGCAAAGTGCTCCGAACCCAGTTCAGCCTCAGCCAACGTGGATTGGGCCTCGAAATTCCCTGGTTGAAGCTCCACCGCCTTTTGCAGGGGCTCCAGCGCTTTGACGGGCTCGCCTAGGTCCTCGTAGGCAGTTCCTATCAGCAACAACGCCGGGAATGAATTCGTATCGATCTTGAGGACAGCTTCGTACTGCTTGATGGCTTCGCGCTTCTTTCCTGACAGGTCGAGAGCCAGGCCAAGGTTCAGGATGAGGCCCGGGTTGTTGGGTATGGCCTTCACTAATTCTGCGTAGATGGGGACGGCCTCCCCCGCGCGCCCGGCAGCCATGAGTTCTTTGGCGCGTTGAGCCTTTTCAGCCAAAGCCGGCGATTGCGCGCCGGCGGTGCTTGCGGTCAGGAAGATCGCCCCAGCGCACGCGAAAACCAAAAAGAATTTCATCCGCCTTCCTCTAATCCGACATTCTACCTTGCCGGGAGGTTGCATTTGTAGCGCCGACCTTAAGGCCGGCAGGTTTGTTGTTTTCCGACGGTACCGGCGTGAAGGTCAGCGCGACCAATGCAATCCTAAGCCGTCGGACGTGTTGGGCACACAAGAAAAAGCGGGCGCTGCTTGCGCAGCGCCCGCCATGAGGTAGTCATTGCTCGGAGTCGAAAGCTTCCGGATCAGGCTTTCACCTAGTCCGAAAGGACCCAGACCAAATTGCTAGAACCTAAGGAACGCGCCAAATTGCACAACGCGTTGGCCGTAGGAAGAACCGATCTCACCGAAGGTGATTCCGCAAGTGTCCGCACTTCCGGCCACAGCCGTTGTCGTACATCCGGGGTTGGGGTCGCCGAAGTGAGGCTTATTGAACAGGTTCTCCGCCTCGGCACGAACCTCCAGGTTGAAGCGCTCGGTGAGCTTGAAGATTCGAGCCAGGCTGGCGTCAAGTTGCCACAGGCCTGGACCCCTGAGCCACGATTCCGTCCGGCCAACGTTGCCGATACTGGTCGATGACTCGTTCGGGGCAAAGGATGAAGCGTTGAACCACTGGGGGAAGCCGAGGGAGTTGTTGGCTCCGCCCAGGTACTGGATCGGCGCGACATGATTTGGAACTGCGCTGGTATCATACGTGTTGATATTGCTGATATCCTGGTAGACCTGCAACGGGTCACCCGTGAAAGCACTGAAAACTCCGTTGAACTTCCAGCCTCCGATGACCTGGTTCGCGGCCTTGGAACTCGACCATTTTTTGCCCGCTCCAAAGGGTAGGTCGTAAACAAAAGCCAATTTGAAGTTCTGCGTGTGATCGAAGCCCAACGGACCGTAGTTGAGCTGCTGGCACCCGTGTGGCATGGCCGCCGAAGGTGGGCAATTAAACTCCAATCCGTCCTCCCAAGTGTTGTCGTTCACATAGCCCATGGCCCGAGAATAAGTGTAGGCAGCCTGAACGAAGAGTCCATGGGTGCTTCGGTGGTTGATCGTAACCTGGAGGGAATTGTAGTGCGAGTCCAGGTACCCTTGGAATTGGTAGGCCCCACCTGTATGCTGAACCCCTCCGTACGAGGGCTCGACACCGTAGAGAGGCGCCGCATCGAGGTCCGCGCCGTTGAACTCGTGAACATAGTGATTGCCCACGTAACCGACGCTGAACATGAAGTCCGAGGGCAGCCTACGTTCAACAAACAGATTCCAGGATTCAACATATCCGCGTTTATGTTCTCCCGGCGCCAGGGTTCCGATGGTGTCGGCGGGGGGAGGAGCAATGGTCCCACTTGACAGATTAGGCACAGCGATTACCGGCACGCCCTGAGCAAACGTAGCGACGGGGTTATAGCAGGTCGATGCCGACGCCTGGGCGTTGCACGCCGCTGCCTCGGCCGTGCTGGAAGTGTCGAAGACATCCGCTCCGATGGCCAGCGGGAAAAAGCCCCTCAACGGTCTTTCCATAGGAGTCGTGTCATCTGACATACCGAACCCCGCCCGGACCACGGTCTTGGGATCGATCTGATAAGCCAAGCCGATGCGAGGCATAAACAGTGTCTTGCTCGTGGTTATTCCGTTGTGGACCGGGTTGCCGCCGAGCCCGCCGAAGTGCAGTAGGCCGGTGGCCGTGTCAAACAATTCGCCTTTATCCGGGCCATCGCGAGTGATCAAGGGGAAGTACTCCCAGCGCAATCCCAAGTCGGCGGTCAACTTCGAGGTAATCTTCCAGCGATCGCCAAAATAGGTAGCAAACTGGGTGTCTTTTCCTGTGGACTTGATGAACTGGGCATCGTTCTCGGCTTCGGAAATCAGGCCCAGGTCAAACATGGCATAAGCGTTCTGTACGAACGGCGGCAAGGTGACCGGGCTCGCTGCGGTTCCCAAGTTGGACGTGTTGAGTGCGGTCCCTCCGTAATCCTCAATAATGTTGCCGCGGGGGCAGCAGAAGATTTCCGGCTGGAAGGCATTCAGGTGATTATGGGAGATGTCCACACCCATGCGGAACTCGTGTGCTCCCCTGATCCACGACAAGTTGTGAGAAGTCGTGAACGTCCAGTCGTTCCGTGTATCGGGCTCCCAGGAGTTCAAACTACCCATACCGCTGAAACCCTCGATGCTGACTCCGGGAAGACCGGTATAACGGATATCCCCGGCAGGGGTATTGGTTCCGGCGATGCCGAGTATGGATTGGCCGAGGGGCTCGCCATACCCGGGGGGGTGGGCAAATTCGCTCATCCGGTCGAAACCGATATGGCCGGTCAGAACGAGGTTGGGAGAAAGCGTCCAGGTGTGGCCAATCGTTCCAACCTGGGCTAATTGGTGGGCCGTGCCGCTACCGTTCCCGCCCGCTGCGCCAAGATCGAAAGGTTCATAGAAATTATTGTCCTGGACTGACCATTTTCCCCAGACGGTGTGATTCTGGGTCCGATTCCAATCAAGCCGACCGGTATAGATCTCGCGGGCCAGTGGCCGGGCAGCCTTGGTACCGATAATGTTATAGGGCGTGCCGGTGGTGATGGGGCCCAGATTGATGTTGGGTTCCGGGATCAGCTTATTGAAAGCCTGAGCACCTGTGTTCATGCGGCCTGGGGGTATGACGTTGACTACCCCACCCGAGGAGAACACTTCGCGCCCCGTGCCATCCGGATTGCCGGTGGTGGGATCAAACACCATCCCCTGCTGCAAGGGAACCGTTGCCCCTTCCGTGGTCGTGACGGTAAAACCCGGAACGGTAGCTCCCAAATATGCGGTGAAGTTTCCATTCCTCAGGTCATCCGGCGGGACGGTATCGGTGTAGCCTTCCGCCTGGTGCTGCCAGCTTCCATCCCAATTCCCGAAGAAGAAGAGTTTGTCTTTCTTAATCGCTCCGCCGATGGCAACGCCGTCGTTATTGAGGATACCCGTGTTGCTGCCGTGGTTATACCAATTCTTAGCATTCAGGGCATCGTCGGTATGGAATCCATAAATGGAGCCGTGAAGTTTATTGGAACCAGACTTGGTTACAACATCTATGGCGGCCCCGGCTGTCAGGCCTTTCTCCACGTCGTAGTTCGCCGTCTGGACGTTCACTTCTTCGATCGATTCCTGCGGCGGGACTACCAGCATGTGGTCGGGCAGCCAGATGAAGATGTTGGTGGCGCCGTCCACCCGTGTGGTGTTGTCATGCGCCGGCAGGCCGTTAGAATAAATCTCGAACGACCGCTCCGGCGTATCGGCGATGGAATTCGGGTAACTGTTGGCAATGCCCGTGGTCGAGAACACCCCAGGGGCAAGCAATTCCGCCGCCTGGAAATTCCGGTACGTGCTCAAGGGCATGTTTTGGACCACGTAGCTACTGATTTCGGTGTGCACATCCGCTTTCTGCGTCTGCATGACGGCGGCGGACCCTTGCACGGTAACTTCCTGCGTCTGCGATCCCACGGTCAGTTGAACATCTTGCTTGTTGACTTGACCAATCGTCACTACGACGCCCGTCTGCTTGAACGTCTCAAAACCGCTGGCGGCTACAGTCACGGTGTAATTGCCACCAGGTAGGTCGAGAATGCGGTATTCCCCCGCCGCATCGGTCGTGGCCGAGCGATTGAGTTCTGTCTGGTCGTTCTTTATTACGACTTTGGCTCCAGGGACCACAGCGCCGGTCGGGTCGCTTACCGTTCCGATGACCGAACCATAAAGCACTTGAGCTCTGGCCTCCTGGACAAACAGGGTACACAGCAGACCCACTCCTGCCAACAAAGCCAAGAGAAGGTGGGTTGCCTTCTTAGCCATAATGTTGCCTCCTTTTTCCTTGACCTTAACCCGCCGCAAGACTTGCAGATGAGCTCGTGAGAGCAGTGTTTCAAGAAGTAACAAAGCAAAAACTCGGTGCATATTAAACTTTCATGCGATTCATGTCAAGCTACTTCTTAAAAACCATCTCGATATCGTTAATGGATCTATACAATTTAGGCTTAGGCATTGGGAAAATATCAACAATAAGTCGATCGAAATGTGGAATTTCGGCAAGATTGAAGGGACAAGGCGCACAACCTGGCCCCAGTTTGGGCAAAAACCCCTCTTTGCAGTCGACCCCAGACATTCTGCCCTGCATCCCCATATCACTCTGGAACGCCAGGGCGTTCCGGCGATCGCCGCAATGGTGAAAGAAATCTCCGCATTCCGCTTCGTTATCGCCACTTGTCGGGCAGAAGGTGCGAAATAATCGACAATCTCCCACACAGATTCGGAATACACAGATGCTTTGTTTTCTTATCGGCTTCAGCGCCTTTGCGCCTCTGGGCGATGTGCTTTTGCTCGTTCAGGGATTTCTCCCGGATTCGCAGCGGGAGGATCGGTCAACTCTCGCAATTGAGGATCTACTCATGGCTGGGTCGCGTTGGAGATTTTGCGGATGTCTCCTTCGATTTCGATTAGCAATTGCTTTTGGCCAAAGGAGTCTGCCTGGACGCGGGCCTGGTTCAGGTACTCCAATGCCTGCTGTTTGTTCCCCGCCCTCCCGTAAGCCGCCCCCAAAGCGTAGAGGTAAGAAGGCGTGCCTTCATCAATGGGCGATAGCGTCTGGCGAAGCTGGTCGATGGCTTCCTGGAAATCCTCCTTGTTGATCAAGATTCGTCCCAAATTGAAATGGGCTTGGCGAAAACCGGGCTCTGCCTCAATGGCCTTCCGGTATTCACCTGCTGCTTCGTCAAGCTTTCCTTCGCGCTCAAGCGAATATCCGAGATTGTTGTGCGCGTCCGCGTAAGATGGCTTGATTTCGATGGCCTTTCGAAAAGCCTGCGCAGCTTCCTGGAGCCGGTTAGCGTTCATTAGGAGAACGCCATAATCATAATAGGCATCCGGGAATTGATGAGGATTAAGGGCTATAGCTTTTTGGTAGTGCTCTTCCGCCTTGTCGAAGTCCCCCACCCGGCCGTAGAGGATGATGAGGTTCACTTGTGCTTGAACCAGGTACGGGTCGAGTTTGGCGGCCCTTTCCGTTTCGGCAATGGCATCCTGCACCCGCCCGACCTGTTGGAGTTCCACGCCCCACTCCAAATGCGCGGCGGCGGCCATGTCAACACCCCGCATGGCATCTCGCAGCGGATCTTCAATGGGGGGTACCAGGTTCCGGTTGGCTTCATAGAGTTTCAACTGCGCCTCGACTCCCGCCCGGTTGCCGAGTTTCCGGTCTGCCTGCGCTAGGGCATAATGGGCGGCGCCGTAAGGCGGAAACAACTCCACCGCCCGCTGAAGCGATGTGACGGCCTCCGGCGCGTCGCCGTGCAAGCTGGAGATTCGCCCCAATCCATAATAGGCCTCCGCCGAATCCGGGTAGTCTTTCAAGATGGTGGTATAAACTCCCTGGCTTTCCTCGAGGTTTCCGTTTTCCAGCAGGCTTACGGCAAACTTCAACCGTGCAGGTAGATACGTAGGATCAATCCGCAATGCGTGGCGAAACAAAGCGACGGACTGGGCATGGTTTTTCTGGTGCGAACGGAGAATACCTTCATAATAATACCACTTGAAGACACTCGGGCCAAGCTGCTCTGCGCGTTCGTAGCAGCGGGCGGCGTCATCGGGCCGGTTGTATAGGTCCAAAAGCATTGCGAGCTTGCCTGACGCCTCAGCATCATCGGGATGGGCGCTTGCTTCCTTATAGGCTTGGTGGACTTGTTGCCGAACCTCTCGGGGGAAATCGTCGATTGAAAGGAGTGGAAGATCCGGCAGCGACTCGACTGCCCAGACCATTCCGGCCATGCAACCGGCGCTGACGAGCAATGCTATCCTCAAACGGGCGGACATGGGTTCATTCTAAGCAAGGGACGACATGGAGGTCAAAGCTCATTCTAGAAGGCGGAGGAAAGTAGCCGACATCCGCATTCTCGGGGCACGCATTGTGTGTGTTCAGAATGATTGATGACCCTCTTGGATGCAGTCTCCCCTTATTCAGTAATCCTGAATCATGTGCGCGCGGAACAGGAAAGCCTGGATGGAGCGAGCGGCGCCCGCGGAGACCCCGCAAGCAGTTTGGGCTTTGTTCCGGCGCCTCAGCCCCCCCCCCTCGCCAACGCAACCGTGAGATTCGAAGTTGAATCTACCTTCCTACTTATCGCCTCGACGCAACCGGCACTGGGGCAGATCCTTCACCCGGAAGTTCACCAGATTCTGTGGGAAATCTCCGCGCAGGATTTGCGCCGCCTGTTCCGACACCTGCCGCCGCAAGCTGGCGTAAGATTCCTCACTCAATGATGCGTAGTGGCAGGTAATGACCACGTTCTCAAATTCCGTCAGAGGATGGGGAAGGCGGATGGGTTCCTGTTGCAGCACATCTAGACCGGCGGCGGCCAGCCGACCGGAAGCGAGTGCGGCGCAAAGGGCGGCTTCGTCCACCACCGGGCCGCGCGCAACATTGATGAGAATGGCTCGCGGCTTGAGGAGCGCCAGCGTGTGGGCATTCACAAGGCCTCGGGTCTCCGTGGTTCCCGGCACGTGCAGCGAAAGGATATCCGTTTGGGGCAGCAACTCTTCCAGGCTCATTAAAGGGACACCGGCAGATTGCGCCACCTCCTCGCTGACATGCGGATCGTGGGCTATGACCCTCACCCCCAATCCCCGGGCTTTGCGGGCCAAGCTTTGTCCGATTTTGCCGAAGCCGATCAGTCCCAGGGTCTGGCCGCTGAGGCGGCGCATGGGCAGCAGCCGGGCGTCCATTCCGGAAACCCATCGGCCCTGGCGCGCTTTGCGGTCGGCCACGACGATCTTGCGCATCACCGCTAAGATTAGTCCAAGGGCATGCTCGGCGACTTCATCCGAACAGAAGTCTGGAACATTCGCCACCACGATTCCATGGTCGGTTGCGGCATCAAGATCGACATTGTCCACGCCGATTCCAAGACGCACCACGCCTTTCAGAGTCGGGAGGGCGGCAAAAAACCCGCGCGTCATCTGCGCGCCGCCCACCACGATGACTTCCGCTCGCTCGGCCAGGCGGACACGCGCACGTTCATCCGCCGCCTTCCCATACCGGACAGTCCCTCCACTTTGGCGAATCAGCTCTTCATCGAGACCGGCCACGGGACCTTCAACCCTTTCCGTGTAGACCACCAAGCGCTCAGACATGTTTTTGTTCTTCCTCCCTTTCCACCTCGGTAAGAATATATGAGGAGGGGAGCAAAAATCACGCGTGGAATTCAGCGCGCGCTGAGAGCTCTAGAAGGGCGGGGCCTTTAGCCCGCTGCAATCACGCCTCCTGCCGTTGTTTGTGTCCCGTACATCAAAACAGCCAGTTTACGCGAGCGAAGCTTTGAAAGGGGCTGGGAGAACGGATTGTATTCTGTCCTCCCCGCTCCGAACCGGACAGGCGGATCTCCCGCAGCCGCCTCTCCGGTTGGTGGTTCTACCTCGATGAGGACTGACCGATTTGAGCCGGGGCCCGACGGCGAGGGCACCACAAGCTCAAACCCAGGAAGCAATTCCCTGCGGGACCATCTCTTGCAGTATGAATTCCCAACTTCGCCGAAGTTGGAATTTCAATCGCTCGCAGGAGGCTAAAGCACTGCCCTCAAGCTTTTGTCAGGAGGGCCGGCTCAAGGTCCAACCTCGGAATTCAGGTTGAATTGCATCCCCAAAACGCTGGCAGCTTCGCCGCTGCAAGAGTGGGACGCGGTCCTGTTTGGTGCCCATAGCCGGGGCGACTGTGGGGGCGTTAGGACATTAATACCTACTTTGCACCGGGATGCCGTTGAATTCAAGCCAGGCCCCGGCGGACAAAAGGTCTGTCCGGTCCGGGGCCTGAATGATTAAGGTGGCAGTTTAGGTTAGAAGTGGAACCCCAATTCCGCCGTAAGGGCCCGCGGCGTCACGTAATGGGTTCCACTGAAGGTGGAAATGAAGTTGTAGAGCGCCTCTTTGTTCGTTAGGTTGACTGCCGTCAAGCGCAGGCTCCATTTGTGCTTGTCCCCATTAAAGATGTTGTCTTCGCCCACCGAGAGATCGAAGAGGTTGCGGGGGGCGATGCGGGGTGGGTTGTGATCATCATTCTCTGTCCCCGCCGCAGGGATCTTCACCAGGGAAGACTTGTATTCGGATGCCGGGCATATGCTATTTGGACTGATCGGCGTGGTCGGGGTCGCAAACACCCCGTTGCAGGAGAGTCCGGCTTGGAACTGCTGGTCCGGTGTGATAATCGACGCATCCACAATGCTATCCGTCCCGTTCGGCCCATTGGCGCAATTGCCGCCTGCGCACGGCAGAGGGCCTGCCACCAGGCCGCTATCGTAACGCCAGTTGAAGCCCACCCAGGGGCCGCGCTTGAAGGGCTGGTATTGCACGTGAGTTGTCTGGTTAAAGTGCTCGTCGTGGTCGATGCGGAAAACCTCGCATCCCGTCGGCGTTGTCGCGCAAAGCGAGCCCGGCGCGGAGCCGACTCCGGCGACCTGCGGCTCGAAGAAGCGCGCCGCCACGCTGGAAAAGACCACGAAAGCTGTCAAGCCGTGGGTATTGGGGACGCTAGCTCGAACGGCATATCCAGGGATTTTCGATTTGGTCCACTCGACGGGAAAAGTTATCGGTGAATTGCCGAGAATGCTGAAATCAAAGCCCCTTTGCGTGTATTTCCAGATGTATTCGCCGTTCACAACCAGGTACTTGCTGAAGGCTTGCTGGAGGCCGACGTGAAACTCATTGCGGGTGCCAGGGCTCAGCGGAGTGGTGCTGACGCAAGGAGCGATGGTCGACGTCATGATCGCTACGATCACGGGATCGGTGCATCCGTTGCTCGCCAGAATCAGGTTCTCGTTGAACGGCGTTTCCATGATGCGTGCATACGAGCCCTGAAGCACGGTGCTGGTTTTCTTGATGTTGTAAGCGGCACCCACGCGGGGCTCCGCTTGGCGGGCAATAGTGATGCCATTATACAAGTCGCCGCGGAGGCCAAGGTTGAAATTCCAGTTCTTATAAGTAATCGAGTCTTGAGCGAACAGCGCCAGCTCCTTGATGTCAGAGTAAACGTTATAGGCGTACTTGCCGCTGGTTGCATTCGGGCAACCGTCCGAGGCCGGCAGGGGCGCCGTTCGAGTTAAGTCGTAGCAGCCCAGGAGGGGTATAAAACCAGGATTGGCCTGGAGCGGCCCGGTGCAATTCGCCGGATCGGTGAGCCCAGGATTTGTATAGGCACTCCCGTCACCATTCAAACAGGGCGCATTGGAGGTGGGATCGACCACCCCGAAGCTGTCGTCTTCGGTCAGAAATGTGTGCTGAAATACAACTCCCGCCTTCAGGTTGTTGATGCCTTTTGCGTAGGAGACTTCGGCGCGACCGCCGGCATTGGTCAGCCGGCGAGTCTGCCCGATGGACTGGCGCTGAATATCAGGTTGGAGGTCGGCGAAAGGATCGTTGCTCGGGAAGTAGTTGTATCGATCCTGGCGCACCCACCCTCCCAACGTGAACACGGTGCTGGCATTGAGCAAGCGCGTCCAAGAAGGCGCAATGTCAAGCGTCTTGATCTGCGAACGCTGATCGGTAGAGCCTACGACCACTCCGGTGGGGCTCAGGCCATTATTATCCACGACCAACCCGTTCCATGCCGTGTCGTATTGCGCGTCATAGGAATTCGGCGTCTGGAACCAGGATCGTGTAAACTGGAAGTTCAAATTCACCGTGTCCTTTTCCGAGGGCTTAAAGTCAAAGCGGTCAAACAGGTTCTCTTCATTACCCCGGTCGTGCATGACGTTAAACTCCGGCCCATCCAGAAACCGGGTGGTGTTCAACCCATTGGCGGAAATGAAGTTACCCCAGTTTTTGCCACCGTAACCGAAATCAAATCCAGCATTCGAAGTCCCAAAGGTTCCGTACGTAGCCTTCACATCACCATGCGGCTGAGTCTCCCCCAGGCCTGAACGCGTGGTCGCTACGATTACCACGCTGGTCTTGCCGCCAAACTCCGCCGGCGGTGCGCCAGGAAGAACTTCCAATGACTGGAGCGAGTCGAGTGAAATCTGGTTTGAAAAGACCTTACTTTGCTGGTCCGTGATGGGCTGGCCGTCGACGTTAAACGAGTTTTCTGCGTGATCTCCCATTCCATGGAACAGACCATTCGAATCCGCGGCGATTCCCGGTGTGGAAAGTGTAACGAGGGAACTAATGGACGACGACTGACTTTCCAGCGGCAGCTTGTCGAAGAGGGCTCGATCCACGTCTGTGTGGGTCGTGGGATCGACCTCGATCAGGTCCGCAGCCTCGCTGGACACTGTTACCTCCGTCTTTCCGCCGGAAACTTCCAGGGCGATGTTTAGATTGAGAGGCACCGGCGAGTTGAGGTCTACGTCTTGCACATAAGGAGCGAAACCTGTCGCGGCAATCGCGAGGTGATACGGATTGAAGGGTACGTTGTTGAAAGTGAAGGTGCCCGTAGCGTCCGTGGAAGCAGTGCGGTCAAAGCCCGTTACGGGATTGTAAATTATCACTGTGGCGTCGGGGATAACGGCGCCCGAAGGGTCCTTCACCGTACCCTTCACCACCCCGGCGCTCCCCAAGCCCTGTCCGGCAACCCAGGCGGGAAAAGCGGTGATCCCGAGAGACAAAATCAGAATAAATAATGATGTGCGCCTACTAAGCATATAGTCTCCTCCATGAGGCTCATGAGAATTTTGGCTTCGAATTAGAACAAGGCAAAACTTTCAGGAGAGAGGAGGAGCGCGGGCGAGAAGCGATGGCGTAAAGTTGGAGGAAAATCGCGCCTGTCGGGCTAGAGGCTGATAAGTGGATTCGCGCTGCGGCCTCTGGACATGCGATTGGACCGCGGGTCGAACCGAATTGCTCCGAACGATCTGGCACAGGGGGCAGAGAGGAGTGAGTTCCTGGGCGGCTTGCAAGGACGTTCCACCCTGGTGCTCAAACGGGCGGACACTGGCAACTCCGCCGCTATGGTCGTGAAAGATTTCGGCAGAATAGACGTGGATTTCACCGGCGAGCAGCACGCCCACAATCAGGGCGCGTACCCAGTACTTGTGCCGAAGTTTTCCCCAGTGTCTCAACTTGCGGGTCTCGCTCTTTCTTGGTTTGAACTCAATGTGTCTGCTGAACCCAGGCTATGACCCAATATTACCAAAAAAACGGCCGATGAAGAGTGCCTGATACACCCTTGGCCTTTGATATAGGTAGAGATGCTCACCCCGCCAGGTAAGTTGCACAAAAATCGCCCTACCTTTTGGGTCGGATTTCGCAGATTCAAAGGAAGCGGAGGTTCGGCTGAAAGCCAGAAAAAGCCCGACAAAGCTGTTTCCCCTTTCCCAGACTTCCGGTACAATGGCGTTTGGTGTCAAGTACTTGGATTCGCAAATTCCGGCGCGCTTTCGCTCCTTACCTGCTAGTTCTCTTGCAGGTACACTTGCTGGGTGTTGCCATGCTCCACTGGCACGGTGAAGCGAATGCCCCGTCACATGGCCTGTGGGCTCAGGGTTGCGGAGCTTCAGCGCCTGCCACGTCAGATTGCAATATCCCCTGCCCGGCTTGCCAGATCGTCCAAACCAGCTCGGTTCAACCCGCCAGTGGGGCGCAGGTCCTTCCGCCAGCGAATTCGGTGGTTCTGATCCGGCGCATGACCCCAAGCAACTACCGCTCGGCATTGCCGGTCATGAGTTACGGCCGGGCGCCTCCCCTTATCTAAGACCTCCTTCCGATTTGATTCCGGGAACCCTGCGATTCTTTTAGCTGTGCGGGGTAATCGACCATTCTTTCCAGCGCTTTCAGCGTAGGGGATTAGCGATGATGAACCACAACAGCATGCGCTCGACAAATATGTGCCGGGGATATCTGACTACCACAGCCTTATTCTTGCTGGGTTGGACGGTAGGGAACATCGGAGCGCGCGCGCAGCAAGCACCACCGCACTCGCGCATCGATCTCGACCAGGCGATCCAACTCGCGCTCGCACATAACCACGCGTTGAAGGCTGCCCAGAGTCAGATCCCGCAAAGTCAAGCCCAGGAGATCACCGCCGCCATTCGACCCAACCCCGTTTTCATGTATGATGACCTGTTCATTCCCATCTTCAGCCCGGCCCAACTCAACTCTTCGACACTGGACAACATCACGGAGTTCGACGTCGGCTTCAGCTACACCTTCGAGCGGGGGCACAAACGACAGTCCCGCATGCAAGCCGCGCGCGACCAAACCGCCGAGACGCGCTCCCAGGTGAGCGATACCGAGCGCGGCCTGACGTCCAACGTGGCGCAACAATTCATCGGAATTCTGCTGGCCAAAGCCAACCTCCAGCTTGCCAATGCAGATCTGGCGAGCTTTCAAAAAACCGTCGATCTCAGCCAGGAAAGCTTTCGGGCCGGGGCGATGGGCGAAGGCGACCTGCTGAAGATCAAACTCCAATTGCTGCAATTCCAGATGGACGTCTCCTCAGCCAAGCTGGCCCTGGTGCAGGCACTGGCCAGCCTGCGGCAACTCCTGGGCTTCGAGGCCGTCCCGAAGGATTACGACGTTACGGGCGAGCTTGCGTACACTCCGCTGGGCCTCAACCAGGAAGATCTGCAACTCCGGGCGCTCAAGCTCCGGCCGGACCTTATGGCGGCGCAGCAAGGTGTGACGGCCGCGCAGAGCCAATACCAACTGGCGAAAGCAAACGGCAAGCGGGATCTCACCACCACGCTCGACTACACCCATGTTTCGGATGTCAATTCCGCCAGCTTCGCCCTGAACATCGAGATCCCCATTTTCGACAAAAACCAGGGAGAAATCGCGCGCACGCACTACGCCATCACCCAGGCCCAGGAGACTTCCACCGAAGCGTCGGAAACCGTGATGACGGAAGTAGCCAACGCCTACCAGGGGGTGGAGATCAGTGCGCAGGTGGTGGAGCTCTACACCTCGGGGTACCTGAAGCAGGCGGAAGACTCTCGGGACATCAGTGAATACGCCTACAAACGCGGCGCGGCCAGCCTGCTGGACTTTCTGGATGCCGAGCGCAGCTATCGCTCGACCCAACTCGCCTATCGCCAAGCGCTCGCGACCTACATGCTCTCCATCGAGCAGTTGCGCGAAGCGGTGGGCACAAGGAATTTGCCATGAAAAGAACCATGAACCATGAGAAGTGCAAAGTGACGAGATGGAGTTCCGATGACGGGGAGCTCATCAAACGTCCCAAGATGCGGAAGAGCCGGCAGTTGGCCCCTGCGATTGTGGCGGCTACTGCCGTTCTGATGACCCTGCTCGCAGCGTCGTGCGCGCGGCGCGCGGCGGAGGCAAACCCTGCCCCGCCCTCTTCCAGCGCCGGCGGCAGCGAGGATTCCCGCGCGAGCCTCTTTGCGGTGCCGCAGGAGCAGATGTCGCACGTGCAGGTGGTGACGGTGGAACCCATGCAGTTGCGCCGCGCCCTCCGACTTCCCGGAACGGTCGCCTACAACTTTTTTGAAACCACTCCGGTCATTACCCAGATCAGCGGGCCGGTTTCCAGAATCTTGATTATGCCGGGAGAGAATGTCCGTGCCGGGCAGCCGATGTTGTACGTGGCGAGCCCCGACTTTGCCCAGCTCCGCACCAACTATCTCAAGGCGAAAGACGCATTCGCCCTGGCGCAGAAGAGCTGCGCGCGGTCGCAGGATTTATACCAGCATCGCGTGATTGCCCAGGCTGACCTTGAGCAGGCGGAGTCAGCGCAAAACCAAGCGCAAGCGGACCTGCAAGCCGCGGAACAAGCCTTGACGGTGGTGGGCATCGACCATCCCGATCACCTGTCGAAGGACACGACAATGCCGGAGGTCCCAGTGCTTGCTCCCATCGCCGGCAAGGCCGTGGAACGGTTGGTTTCGCCCGGGCAGGTGATCCAGGGGGGGGCCACGCAGGTCTTTACGATTTCCAACATGGCGAGCGTATGGGTTCTCGTCAGCGTCTACGAACGCGACATGGGGGCCGTGCATCTGGGTGACCCGGTGACAATCCAAACCGATGCCTACCCAGAGGAGTTTCACGGGCGAATTTCCTACCTCGGCACGGCGCTTGATCCCAACACGCATACGTTGCCGGTGCGCATCATCACCGATAACCCCGGCGAAAAGCTGAAAAGGGATATGTACGTAACGGCCACGATCCAAGCCGGCGTCATTCCCAAGGCTCTGACCGTGCCGGATTCCGCCGTGTTGCGGGATGCTCAAAACGAGCCCTTTGTTTACGTCGAGGTCAGCCCGAATCAGTTCGGCCAGCGAGCGATTACGATCGGCGAGACCGCTGATGGTAACACCCGCGTGCTCACCGGCCTGAAAACGGGTGAGCGGGTGATTGCCGACGGCAGTTTGTTCTTACAGTTCCAGAACTCATTCCAGCACTGAGGAGGTCAAGGGCGGGGATCACCGAACACCGAACCCCGAGTCCCTAACCCCGAGCCATGATTCATCGCATCGTTCAATTCGCATTGCGCCAGCGGTTCTTGGTCCTGATGCTGACCGCCATGATGATGGTCATGGGCGCCATCGCCTTCCACCGTATGCCGGTGGATGCGTACCCCGACCTCTCGCCCCCCATGGTGGAAATCATCACCCAGTGGCCGGGCCACGCTGCCGAAGAAGTCGAGCGCCTGGTCACGCTACCCACCGAAGTGGAAATGAACGGCACTCCCAATCTGGAGGTGGCGCGATCCATCTCACTCTACGAACTCTCCGACGTCATCCTCACCTTTCGGGAGGACACGGATGATTACTTCGCCCGGCAAGTAGTCTTTGAGCGCCTGAGCGAAGTGACGTATCCCGCTGGCGTGCAGCCAACGATCGCGCCGCTTTTCAGTCCCAGCGGGCTGATTTATCGCTATGTCATCGAAAGTCCTGACCGCTCGCCGCAGGACCTGAAAACCATCGAGGACTGGGTGCTGGAACGCGCTTACAAATCGGTGCCGGGCGTTGCCGATGATTCGGGCTTTGGCGGCACCGTAATGCAATACCAGGTTTTGCTTGATCCCACGCGGCTTTATAGCTTTCATCTGACCGTCCCGCAAGTCATTCAATCCTTGTCCGCGAACAACGCCAACACCGGCGGCGGCTTTTACTCCCAGGGCGGGCAGTTCTACTACGTGCGGGGATTGGGCCTCGCCCGCGATACTAAAGACATTGGCGCCATCGTCGTGGCCAGCAATAATGGCGCCCCCGTGCGTGTCCGCGACATCGGCGACGTCGTCATCGGTCATGCTCCACGCCTGGGTGAGTTCGGATTCAATAAAAACGATGACGCGGTCGAGGGCGTCATCCTTTTGCGTCGGGGCGAGCAGGCCCAGACCGTTCTGAGGGGCGTCGAGGAGAAGACCAAGGAACTCAACGAACAGGTCCTTCCCAAGGACGTGAAGATCAACGCCTATTACGACCGCAGCGACATGGTGCAGTTGACCATCGAAACGGTGGAGGGAAACCTGCTGCGCGGCATGATCCTGGTGTTGATCGTGCTGATCTTCTTTCTGGTGAGTGTGCGGGCGGCGGTCATTACCGCGCTGACCATCCCGCTGGCGCTGCTTTTCGCTTTTATCATCCTTCATACCCGCAACATTTCCGCCAACTTGCTCTCCATCGGCGCCATTGACTTCGGCATCCTCATTGACGGCACCGTGGTGATGACGGAGAACATCTACCGCGAACTGGGCCTTCGGCACGGCCAAGAGTATAAGCTCCATGAGGTGATCGCCGCGGCGGCCCGAGACGTGGACCGGCCCATTTTCTATTCCGTGGCGGTCATCATTGCCGGCTATCTTCCTATTTACGTACTGCACGGGCCTTCCGGCCTGCTCTTCCACCCCATGGCCGACACCATGTCGTTCGCGCTGATTGGCGCCCTGGTCCTGACCTTGACCCTGGTTCCGGTCCTCGCATCGTACTGGTTCAAAAAGGGCGTCAAGGAAAGCTCGAACCGCGCCTACGAGTGGATCAAGAACGAGTATGGAGCAGAACTCCGTTGGTGCCTCAACCACCCGAAGGTGAGCATGCTCGTCGCGGTCCTCATTTTCGGCGCCACCTTGTTGCTGGTCCCCACCATCGGCGGCGAGTTTATGCCTCATCTTGATGAGGGCGCATTGTGGGTGCGGGCCACCATGCCTTATACCATTTCTTTCGAAGAGTCGGCCAAGATTGCACCACAGATTCGTGCGATCTTGATGTCTTATCCGCAAGTAACGGACATCGGCTCCGAGTTGGGTCGCCCTGATGACGGCACCGATCCTACTGGGTTCTACAACGTCGAGTTCTACGTCGGCTTGAAACCCTACAATGACAAAACATGGAAGAGCGGTCCGATCCACAACAAGGAGGAATTGACGGAATCGATTCGGCACAGATTGGAATCTTACCCCGGCATCATTTTCAACTTTACCCAGCCCGCTGAGGACGCGGTGGACGAGGCCTTGACCGGCCTGAAGAGCGCGCTCGCTGTAAAAGTCTATGGGGCGGATTTGAACATTCTCCAGGACAGTGCCCTGAAAATCAAGGAAGCCCTGGAAAAAGTGCCGGGCTTTACGGAACTGACCGTGGTGCGCGAGTTGGGCCAGCCCAGCCTGATTGTTGACGCGGACCGCGAAAAGATCGCGCGCTACGGCATAAACGTCGCGGACGTGGAAGCGGTGGTGCAAGCGGCGGTGGGCGGCCAGGCCGCCACGCAGGTCATTCAGGGTGAGAAGCTATTCGACCTTGTCGTGCGCATGCAGCCACAGTTCCGCTCGAGCGCGCACGAGATCGGCGACCTGCTGGTGGGGACTTCGACCGGGCAGCAAATCCCCCTCAAACAACTCGCGGACATCCGCCAGGGCAACGGAGCATCGCTTATTTACCGCGAGAACAACTCGCGCTATATCGGGGTCCAGTACAGCATCGAGGGCCGCGACCTCGAACGTGCTGTGTCCGAGGGCCAGGCGGCGGTGCGCAAAGCCGTATCCTTGCCCCAGGGGTATCGTATGGAGTGGGGCGGAGAGTACAGCGAGTTTCTGGCCGCGAAAGACCAACTCACGGTGATTGGCCCCATCACCGTTCTGCTGATCTTCCTCATCCTGTTCGCGCTTTACGACAACCTTAAGTTCCCCGTGATCGTCGTGCTGAGCGTAGTGTTGACCGAACCCGTGGGAGCGCTGGTGGCGCTGAAACTTACTCATACGCCCTTCAGCGTCTCATCCATCTTAGGACTGCTGGTTCTGATGGGCGTGTCGGTGGAAACCGCCGTCATTGATACTTCGTACATTAACAAGCTCCGGCTGGAAGGGCAGGACATTGCCAAGGCGACCTTTGAAGCTTCGATGGTACGGCTGCGGCCCATCATGATGACCGCCCTCGTTGCCTGCCTTGGGTTGCTGCCCGCCGCCTTCTCGCACGGTATCGGATCAGACTCACAGCGGCCGTTCGCCATCGTTATTGTGGCCGGCCTGGTCTCAAGACTGTTCCTCGGCCGCATTGTGAGTCCGGTCCTGTACCAAATGGTGGCGCGCGACGGCGACGTGCTCCAGGTTTGATGCTGGCCGTGTGGCAACCCGGCATCCTGCCCAATCTGACGCACAATGCCCGGCCTTCGATATAATGACGGCGGCCGGTCTAGGTAGCTGGCGCTGCCCGCGGGCCGCAAACCCGTTGAGTGCCTCTCGCGAGGCTCTGCTGGGTTCGATTCCCAGCCCGGCCTAAGCATCGCAATCTCGCCAATTCCCCCTTCGAAATAAATTGAGGTTAGCAAGAATTCATGCCCTTAGGCGTTCTCAATTTGGACTTTTGAGTTTCTCTTATGCCTTACATCCAGGTGCTAATCTGTTGCCGGCAAATAAATCTGAACGGCGGGTGCTGGCTACTCGTCATATGCCTGAGGGTGGTATGGAAGCGATGGGGCAGATGATCTTAAGCGAGGCGCTCCTAGCGACAGACGCAAAGGATCGAGAGTTTGAGGCGACGGTTCGCGAGCACGGGCGGCACGTCTATCGCGTTGCCCAAGCCGTGCTGAGGAACCACCACGATGCCGAGGATGCGGTACAGGAAACCTTCTTGCGCTTCCTGCGGCAGCAGCGCCACTGGGCGGAGATCCGCAATCCGCGTGCTTGGCTGGCGCGGACGGTGTGGCGTGTGGCCCTCGATAGGCGTCGGCAGTTTGTGCCTGTATCGCTCGAGGATGCGGCAGCAGCGGTTGAAACTCTCCGCGCGGCGGGGGCGAGCGCAGAACAGGTGGCCGTCCACGCCCAGACGCTGGCGCTGGTCGAGCGCCTGATCTCGAGCCTGCCGAGGGAACTTCGCGACCCCCTGACGCTTTCCACCGTCGAGGAACTAAGTTCGGCAGAGATTCGTGAAGTACTCGGAATCCCCGAAGGATCGGTGCGGGAACGCGTTTCACGAGCGCGCTCGGTTTTGTGCGAAAAATTGGCGACCCTTATGGAGAAAAATCGTGGACGATAAGGAAAAACGCTTCGTCGATGAATTGCTCCGCGCGTCCTTGCGCCACTACGCGAGCGCGGAACCGCGCCCGGGCTTGGAGGGCCGAGTTCTGGCCGTGGTGCGAAGCCAGCAGCAGGCCGCGAGCCGGCGCACGGCGTGGGCTTGGGCCATCGGGACGGCAGGCATGGCCGCAATGGTAACGCTGCTCGTGGTTCATTGGCCACGCCATCAAACCCCGCCATTGCCCCTGACTGCGAAAGCTCCAGCAAACGTTGCTGCGCCGGCAGTCGCAAAGATCGCTCGACCGGTGCAGCCGGCCTTGCCGCACCGCCGGCAACGCTCGGCCGCGCCAAGCATGGTCGATACGCGCCCGCAGCAGTTTCCCACGCCCCGCCCGCTTAGCGAGCAGGAAAGACTGCTGCTGGTCTACGCCCAGGCGATAAAAGGCTCATCCGGAGCTTCCGTGCAGATCACAAATGAAGACGCCGAACACGAATTGGAAATTCCCGCACTCAGCATTACCGCCATCAAGATCGAGCCCCTCACCCCGCAAGAAAGCGGGGATGGCAAGTAAGAACAGGGAGATTGGCTGGCCCGGCGATTTTAGTACGCCGCTCTGGCCAACACCCGACCGTCCCGAGAAATGGAGGAGGAATCTATGCGAAAGAGAATTGTAATCACCACGGCTCTGGCAATGTTCCTGACGGGCACCGCATGCCTCCCGTGGGCCGCGGCCCAGGACACCGCCAAGCAAGTGGAGCCCCAACCCAAACCCACGGACTCGTACAAGGTGGAGTTTACGGTGAATGAGCTGGAAAATGGAAAAAAGATCAACTCCCGAAGTTATTTGATGCTGGTGAGGGCCGATGCAATCCCCAAGTTCACCGATATGAAGCATCTCCGGGTGGGCAGCAAAGTCCCCTATGCTACGGGTACGGGAGCCAACAGCATTCAATATCAGGATGTTGGCATGAACATTGACTGCCGCCTCCTGCCGATGGGGAACGGCAATGTTGTAATCGACACCAACTGGGATTACTCCAGTGTGGGGGGCGAGCAGGGGGTTAACCATGACACGCAAAACCCTGTGTTTCGACAGGTGCGTTCCAGCGTGGAGGCGGTTGTACCCGCGGACAAGCCAACGGTGATTGCGGAAATGGACGACGTGGCCTCAACCCATCGCTATGTTTTCGAAGTGAAAGTCACGAAATTGAACCCTTAGGAAACATCGCCGGCTGCCACCGTGCCTGCAGCGCGCTGCGGGCGGCTTGGGGTGCGGTGGCACCGGCAGTGGTCCAATTTGATATTGCAGCGGCGGGTTTACGTCGCCCAACGGCCGCATTAGGCCCCTTGCTGTTCACCTAAGCTGACCGTTCTCGACTTCCGAACGCCCACTCACCGCCTGGCGGCACGCCTCTCCCTTCGTCTACGGCTTTACTTCGGCTTCCGGCCTTCAGGCCTTGCGAGCCTGAGAGCAACGCGTGTATGATTTTATCGTCTTCACTCGAGAACGCGAATCAGGTCGAAGCAGGGCTTGGCACCGACAATCAGGAGAGAGATATGCGATCTATTTTGGTGTGGTTCCTTCTTTTGGTGAGCGCAGCACCCGTTTTGGCCCAGGACTGGGCGCGCGCGCGGGTGGAAAAGTCACCGCGGCATCGTGAGTGGGTTACGGTCAACCACGATGGGCGGGCGGTAGAAACCTTCGTCGTCTACCCCGAGGCGAAAGGCAAGACGCCCGTGGTGCTCATCATTCACGAGATTTTCGGGATGACGGATTGGGTGCAGGATTTGGCGGACCAAGTGGCGGAAGCCGGTTACATCGCCGTGGCCCCCGACCTTCTTTCAGGAATGGGACCGAACGGTGGCCGGAGCAGCGCCTTCCCCGCGGGTGAAGGCATGAGCAGTCCTGCGGTTGAGGCCGTGAGCCATCTTAATCCTGACCAGGTCACCGCGGACCTCAACACCGTTGCGGATTACGCCAACAAGATCCCGGCCTCGAACGGCAAGCTGTATGTAACAGGTTTCTGCTGGGGCGGGGGCCAGAGCTTTCGCTTCGCGACGCATCGCTCCGATCTAGCCGCCGCATTCGTTTTTTACGGGCCGCCACCCGCGAAGGAGGCGATGGCGAACATCACCGCCCCCGTGTACGGTTTCTACGCGGGCAACGACGCCCGCATCGGAGCGACACTCCCCGATGCGCGCGAGCAGATGAAAGCGGCCGGAAAAACTTTTGAGCCCGTCACTTACGGCGGCGCCGGCCACGGCTTCATGCGCGCCGGCGAAGCTCCGGACGCAAGCAATGCCAATCGCCAGGCTCGCCTCGATGCTTGGGCACGGTGGAAGAAGATCCTGGGGGGCGGTCAATAGGGCGTAGGGCACCCGCACGGAAAAAGAAAATCAACAGAGTGACGGCATTCCGGGTCGAGGATTGAAACGGGCACCTTGCGTGTGCGCTCATTGATCGGGCTGCCTGACGCGGCCCGCGATGTCTTGGGGTAGCCGCAGGAAATCCTTCGTGTTCCAGGTGTAGAGGATTTTGGCTTTAGCCTTGAGCGCGCAGTGTCCAAGAAGTGCGTCGTATATCGCGCCACCAACGAGTTTCCCCATAGCCGCTTCTTCGATAAATTGAAAATATTCGCGTTCATCAAGGGAGACGAGCGTAAGGTTTTCACGGATGTCGCGGAGAAAGAGGAGCGCCGCGTCTCCCCCCACGCGCCGCTTCCCCGGCATTCCCGTGAGGGTGGCGTATACCTCGGCGAGACTGTGGGCTCCGCAGCACGCGTCCATTTTGCCAAAGCGCAGGAAAAGATCGAGGCTTGAGGCATGGTGCTCATGATCTCCGTAGAACGTGGCGATGAGCACAGAGGTATCGAGAAAGGCTTTCACTTGGCATCCCCGGTGTTGTGCCGGGCGCGCTGCTCCCGGATATTGCGCAGCGTTTCGAGTGTTTCGCCGGCGGTCAGGGGCTCGCCGGTACGGAACACCCAGACCCCCCGTTCCTTCTGCAAAGGCGGTGTGGCCCGCCGGGGGCGCAACGTCACCTGCTCGCCCTCGACCTTAAGGTCGAGGGTGTCGCCGGGGGCGAGGTGCAGTTCGTCCCGAAGGGTCTTGGGCAGGACCACGCGGCCCGCTTTGTCGAGGGTGACCGTCGCATTCATAATGCCATTCTACGATGGTATGATCCATTTGGCAAATGGTATTTCAAATTTCCAATTGAGTGACGGTGGCAGGCAGAAGGCCGCGGGCTTGCCGGTCTCGGCTCAGCTTTGCGTCGATCGGAGAGAGCTTTGGCTGGGATTTACGAAATGTTCCCACTCGGGCAGCAGGGTCACTTCGGGTTGGCGGGTGGGTGTAAGCGCGCGAGTTCAGGCAGCCGAACGATTTGAGAAGGCGCGACCAGCTCAATGTCTGCCCGGTCCAACTCCGGCAGGAATTTCTCGAGCGCGGCAATGGTCGTGGCGTGCGGGTGTCCGATCGCCAGCGCCACGCCATCTTGCTCCACCGCGTGACGGAACTTATGCAACTGCCCGAGCGTGTAAGGGACGGTTTCCGTGTCATCGAGAAACACGGCTCGATAAAACGAAGGCAGGCATTGGCGGCGCGCCGCTTCCAGCGCCGTGGTTTCGACCGTCGTTCGGCTGTCGATAAAATAGAGCCGATGCTCTTTCAGAACTTTCATGAGGTCGGCCATCAGGGGTCCGTTCTGGGTGGCGCGTGAACCCATGTGGTTATTTACCCCTGCTACGTAAGGAACCGAATCCAGGTCATTCTGCACGACCCTCTGCACCTCCGCCGCGTTCATGCCGACGAGAATGGCTCCTTCGCCAGGGGAAGCATGCGCGCCGGGCTCCGGCTCCATCGGCATGTGCAACATGACCTCATGCCCCGCGCGGTGGACTTCTTCAGCCGTAGCCTGGGTGTATCGCAGGTGAGGCAACACCGAAAAGGTGAGCGGATAATCGATCGCCAGGAGCTTGTGCGCTGCTTCCGGGTCGTGGCCCATGTCGTCGATGACGATGGCGGCGCGCAGCAGCCGGGGCACTTCCCGCAAATGGATTTGGAAAATGCGCTGCCCACGCTGCATGACATGGAGGTTCACCGCATGCAATCCGCCTGCGGCGTTTGACGCCGAGGTCCCCAATTCCAGTTTGTCCTTGCCCGCCTCCTGCCGCACGGCTGACATCACGGCCGAGTACCCCGCCGGGGTTGCGAGCACTTGCAATGATATTCCGGGGCTCTGCTTATATTGCAATTTGGTTGGATGCTTGATCCAAATCTGGACGCCACCGGCGTCCGCCACCACGTTCTGGAATCGCACTGCCAGATCGTGGCGGTCCGATTCCCTGAGAGGTTGGGGATGGGACCGCTTGCAGGCGGTGATTGCAAGGATCAATAACAGAAGGAGTGGCAGACAAAACTCGAAAATCGAAATCCGAAAATCGAAATCCGAAAATCGTGAACTGCTATTCGATTTATGGACTATGAGTTTCGTGCTTCGAGTTTCCAGTTTCGACCTCGTGGTTCAGGCAGGCGAAATTCGAAAATCAAAGCTCTTGAGCCGCCAGGCAATTCCCGGAATTCGAGTTTCCAGTTTCGATTTTCGAGTTTCGTGTTTCCAGTCTCGACGTCGTGGTTTTCCGCTGATTAAGCGGCCTTGGCCGAGGTTGCAGCTTGCCCCAGAATCTCGATAGCTTTGCGTAGTTGCAAGTCATCTTTGCCGCCGAATTGCTCCGGCTGCTCCGGCTGATTATCATCATCCGCATCCGGATTGTCAGCCTCAACGCCGGCCGGCTGAACCACACTGGGGGTTACACCATTTTCGCTGATGGCTTTGCCATCCGATCCGTAATACTTGGCCACGGCAAGGAGCAAGGCCGAGCCATCGCCGACCGGAATGGGCTTCTGATAGACGCCCACGCCAAAGCTCCGCACGCCCACCACCTCGCCGCGCTTGTTGCCCAGCATTGCGGAGGCCACCAACTCCGCCGGACCCGCTGTCGACTGATTGATGAGTACCGCCAAAGGCAACGTGCACACCGGGCCGGTGGGGTGAACATCCACGTCCTGACGGGGGAAGCGCTGCCCGGCTAGGTAGGTCACCAGACCCTTATCCAGGAACAGGCTGGAGGTATCGACCGCCTCCTGCACGTCGCCTCCTGCGCAGTTGCGCAGGTCGAGAATGATTTTGTGCGCGCCTTGCGATTCGAGTTCCTTGATCTTGGCGGCAATCTCGCGAGCCTTCCCTTTGTTGAAGGTCGCCACGCGGATGTACCCGTTTCCGTCCTCCAGCACTTTTGTGATAACCGGTGGGTAATTCAGAGCGGCGCGTGAGATCGTAATACTCTCGGGGTCGACACGTCCCTCCCGGACGAGGGTGAGCTTCACAGTCGAACCGGACTGTCCGGCCATCGAGCGCTCAAGCTGCAAGACTGAGAATTGGCGCGTAGGCGCCCCATCAACCTCGTCAATCAGGTCGCCGGGCTTGACGCCAGCTTTTTCCGCGGGGCCTCCCGGAAGAACCGCCACCACCGTGGCATATCCCATACGCTTGGAGACAAAGATCCCCACATCCGCCGGTCCCGGGTCAGGGTGCTGCAAGTAATCCTGATATTGGTCGGGAGTCAGATACGTGCTGTAGGGATCCAGCGACTCGAGCAGCCCCCGGATCGCGCCGTCCGTGACCTTTTTCAGATCGGGATCAGTCACATACTCCTGCTTGATGCGGTTCAAGACTTCACTGTAAACACCCAGGTCGCGATAGGTTTTCTCCGAGGAGGTTTCACTATTCCCCAGCAATCTTCCTGCAACAACGTAGGACATCAAGATAAGGGAAATAGATATGAGTGTGGCTCGAATACGATTTGTCATGCTGGAATAACTCCTTCACCCGGGGCTTACCCTGCCCTGATACACAGAATTATAACACGCCATTTTGTTTGATGCACGAATGATAGAGGAAGCTTCTGCCCGAGGGAGCTTTCTTCCGGCTGCTTGCCAAGCCGAATAACCAGCTGAATCGACACAGCTTATGCAGAGAAACCTAACTTGTAGCGGGGGTCTAGGAGCACCGATCGTGGGTCTACAACCGCCGCTGCAGGTCGTTACGGTTTGTCCCGGGAGATCCCCTTCTTAGGAAAAGAGAGTTTCCGTAGGCGGGATGACAACTCGCGGTGGGTTCGCCCGGCAAGCTCTGACTTCAGTAAATGGATTTTGCGGCTCGCGGACTTGCCGAGTTTCTGATTGACGAACTTTCCTTTTCCCATGGGTACGCCGCCTAGTGATGCGGTGAGGAAACCACGTGACGAGTCGTACGGCTAGCTTTCCGCTTTCACGTCCGCGAGGCCAGAGGCGGGGTGCGCAACGGTAATGACCGTGCCTGACATACGATCATGCCAAGTCAGGGCGTCGGTATCCACGCAGGCCCAGATGAAACCCAGCATGAGCGCCGAAATCGAAACCAATACCCCGAAAGCGCGCCAGAAGGATTCGCTCGGGGTCGGATAGCTTCCGCCCAAATTGCGGATCTCGCATCCCATCCACAGCAATCCCGGCGTGGCGGAAGCGACCGCCGTAAACACTCCGAAATAGGCAAAGATGAGAATGACGGCAACCAATGCCAGAACTGCAATGTTGCCTGGAACCAGCGACAAGCGGCCGCAAAACTGCCAGAAGATTAACCCGAATACGGCCGCCCCCAGCATCAGGACGAGGGTATCTGTCAAACCGGCCAGGAATCGGCGGCCCGGTGGCGCGAGGTAAATCTCTGCAACCGCCTCTTCCGCAGGCGGTGATTCGGCGGGCGAGCCGACCAGGATTTCCATGGGAGGAATCTTCTCCACGGGTTCGCCGAAGGACATTTCCGTCTCCGAGGGATCGGCATCAAGCCGCACCGGCTCATCGCTCAGCTCTTTGTCCGAACTGGCATCGAGTGAAGGGCTGTCCTGGTCACGGCCCTCAGCGGGTCCGCCGAATTCCATATCCAACCCAGAATCCGAATTTTCGGAAGTCCCCAGATCGTTCTCGATGAAACGATGAGCCTCGGGCTCGTCGGGGGCCTCAAAATCCAGTTCGAAATTCCCAGCGGGACTTGCGTCGGGTTGGAGGCGTGCACGCCGCTTGCGAAAGCTCTCAACTCGTTCTGACAATTCTTCTTTCCAATCCTGTGGCTGTTCGCCCACACGCGAGCGGCTGGCCTTAGACAGGTTTTCTTTGGAGGAAAGTGCCTGTGCGGGCGCCGTCTCATGAGCTGGTGTTTGTTGCGTCGGTAACTCGGGCTCAGCGCGGGATGAATTGCTTTCAGGACCCGTCGGAGGTTCCGGCGAGGAGAGGACCATCGAATTCACTCCCTCTGGAACGAAGGAAGTCAGCAAGGGCGAGGATTCCCTCGGTGCGACTGTCACGAACGGGTAACCACACTTTTTACATTCATCAAATTCAGCGTTGCTGACGAACCCACACTTGGGGCACTTCACTGCGAGTAATCAGTCCTCCAGGCAGCTTTTCCCTCATTCGCAGGCATCTTAGCAAATTCGCTCGGAAGAACAAAGCGCTTTCGAGTAGAATGGCCATTCTGCGTGCTCATGGACCTTCTTCTTTGTACTTTTTCCGGACGTAACGGTTCGCGGCTTCCCGCTGCTGTTGCTCTCATCTTTGCCCTCGTCTCGCCTTTGCCCGCGCAGCAGACTCCGGTCTCCCTGGAACCGAAGGGGCCGGGAAGAGAGGTTGTCATCCGTTCGGACTCACAGGAGAAGGATAAGGACACTTCCCACCTGCGCGGCCACGTCCTAATTGTTTACGAAGACATGCGAGTGACCGCCGACGAAGCCTCCTTCGATGGCGCAACGGGCGACGTAATGGCGCGCGGGCACGTGGTCTTTGATGACCCTAAAAGCCATCTTGTAGCGGACGAAGTCCATTACAACATCCGCACCAAGAAGGGATGGTTTAGCAATGGGGTGGGGTATCTTCATCCCAAAGGTAAACCTCGGCCGCGTGTCCTGAGGACCGAGAATCCCTTTTACATTTGGGGGCAAACTGTGGACCGGCTGGACGAGGATACTTACCTCATGGATGACGCCCGCATGACAACCTGCGAGTGCGCGAAGAAGGGTTGGTTGATTTCCGCGCGGCAGGCTCGCGTCACAGTCGATAATAGAGCGGTGGTCCACGACGCCGTTTTCCGCTTCCTCGGGATCCCCATTTTTTACTTTCCCGTCTTGGTAGACTCCATCGCGCGCGAGCCCCGGCAGACCGGCTTCTTACTTCCTCATCTTGGCAACTCTACGCAGAAAGGTTACATCATTGGCGACGGGTTTTTCTGGGCCATCAACCGCAGCGCGGACTTGATGTTGGGGGTCGAGGATTACAGCAGGCGCGGACTTGCGGAACGTGGAGAATTTCGCGCCAAGCCCAGCGAGAACGCCGACTTCACCGTCCAGTACTTTGGGGTAAATGATAAGGATTCGAACTTGTCGCTTCGCGCCCCCGGGGAGAGCATCCACGCCATCGGCAAGGACGACGACATCGGCGATGGCTTCCGCGCCGTAGTAAACGTGGACTACGTCAACACCCTGGCCTTTCGAACCACGTGGTCCTCCACTTACACGGAAGCGGTCAGTTCGGAAGCCGTGCAATCCGGGTCCGTCTCCAAAAATTGGGATGCCTACAGCTTCAATGTCTCCGCCGAAAGGTATGAGGATTTCCTCTCCACGCAATTGGTCCCGGGCAATGCCGTCATCATCCGCCACCTCCCCAGCTTTCAGTTTTCCGGGGAAGACCGGGAAATCGGCAACTCACCCGTCTACTTTTCCTTCGAAACCTCCGCGGACGAGGTGGGCCGCACGCAGCCGGGATTGACGGTCCCTCTGCTGAACGATCGCCTGGATTTTCATCCGCAGTTTCTTCTGCGGCCAAAGGAGTTCTGGCATTTCCGTTTTATCCCCTCGATCGGATTTCGGGCCACGCGTTATGGCGTTAGCCTCGCGCCGGACCATGCCCCCGTCGATCGCCTGCTGGCAGAGGTCGGGCTTGACCTCCGCCCCCCTTCCCTGGAAAAAGTGTCCGCCCGGTCCTATCGGGGGCGCCGCCTCAAGCATGTCATTGAGCCGGATATTCAGTACCGCCTCGTACGCGCTCGCGACCAGGACAATATCCTCGATGTCATCCGCTTCGATGCCATGGATATTTTCACTGAGACAAACGAGGTCGAGTATTCGCTGACCAATTCCATTCTGGCCCGGAAGGACGTGCCGGATAACTCACCGGACGTTCCTCAAGCGAGGGATATCTTCTCCTGGCGTATTTCGCAAAAGTATTACTTTGACCCCACCTTTGGCGGCGCATTGGTGCCCGGCCAGATTAATGTGTTTGCCTCAACGATCGACCTCACCGGATTCGCCTTCGAGCACGGCCAGCGGTTTTCACCGATTGATTCCGTTTTCAAGTTCGCCCCCTTTTCAAACTACGATACGGAAATCCGTGCGGACGTGAGTCCTAGCGGAGAGGGCGGCATACTGGACGCCGGGATTACTTCCCACGTGAAACACGGGTTGCTGGAATTCGCCGTCAACGATTTCTTTATCAACCATTCGTCTTACCTGGGTTCACTGCTGGGGGCTACCACCGCCACCACGACGCCTGCGCCGTTGACCGCCTTTAACTTGCTCGGGACGGTGATGAGTTATGGTGACTCGAACCGCAAAGGGCTGAGCGGGGCATTCGGGATAGATTACAACTTTCAGCAGAAGATAAACCAGCACGTCATCAGTCGAGTCAGCTATAATTTCGGCTGTTTCGCCATCGATATGGAATACCAGTATTACAATCTGGGACCGCTGCATCATGAGAGTCAGTTCCGCGTGGCATTGTCACTGGCGAATGTCGGTACCTTCGGAAATCTGAAACCGCGCGAAATAATGACGTACTAAAACTATGCCCTTCCCCATACACCGTCCGCGACGATTAAGGCGTACGGAAGCGCTTCGCGGGTTCGTACGCGAGACACGCCTGAGTGTGCGCTCCCTTATTTATCCGCTCTTTGTATGCCCTGGCACGCAAGTAAAGGATGAAATCAAATCGATGCCGGGCAATTACCGGTGGTCAGTCAACTTGCTGGTGGAGGAGTGCCGGAGCGCCTACGACATCGGCATCTCCGCCGTGATTCTATTTGGCATTCCGGAAAGCAAGGATGAAACGGGCACAGGCGCATACGATCCCGACGGCATTGTGCAGCGCGCCGTGCGCGCGGTCAAGAAGGCTTTGCCCGACCTGATGGTCATATGCGATGTTTGCCTGGATGAATACACCAGCCATGGCCACTGCGGGTTGATCAAGGAGGGTGAAATCGATAATGATTCCACCCTGCCGCTCTTAGCCCGGACTGCTCTGACGCAGGTGGAAGCCGGCGCGGACATCGTTGCGCCGTCCGACATGATGGACGGCCGCGTGGGCGCCATTCGCCAGGAACTTGATGCCCATGGGCACACGCAAGTGCCGATACTGGCATATTCCGCGAAGTATGCCTCGGCATTCTACGGCCCCTTCCGCGAGGCGGCGGATTCCGCTCCCAAGTTCGGCGACCGCAAGTCCTATCAGATGGACCCTGCCAATCAGCGCGAGGCCATGCGAGAGATCTCGCTCGACCTGGAAGAAGGCGCGGACATCATCATGGTCAAACCCGCGCTCCCCTACCTCGATATCATTGCCCTGGCGCGCCGTGAGTTCGATGTTCCCATCGCGGCCTATCAGGTCAGTGGGGAGTTCTCGCTGATCGAAGCCGCCGCCCGCCTGGGTTGGATCGATCGCGAGCGGATGATCATGGAATCTTTGACCTCCATACGCCGCGCCGGGGCTGACATCATCCTCACCTATTACGCCAAGGAGGTGGCCCGTCTGCTGGGCTGATCAGCGCGATGGGCCAACCTCAAACCTTCCTCCGTTCACCAACCCAACAAGCTCTGGCGGCCTTTTGGTTTTTTGCCATACTTACTGCTGGGCCGGCGATGCCCTTCCGGGCGGCGCAACCTCACCTCACCGCGAATCCCACTTTCTCACCCGCGCGATTATCGCAGAGTCAATCCTCGTCGGCCGCCCCTCGCCCCCGTCCTCACAGAAAAGCTACGCTCGATCGGCGCATCGACGACATCCTGGGGAAAAGCGACGCGCAGCGGGGATTCTGGGGCATTGAGGTGGTGAATCTTGCCAGCGGGGAATTGCTCTATGACCGCGATTCGAACCATCTCTTCCTTCCCGCTTCCAATATGAAGATGTTCACCACCGCGGCGGCTCTGGAGAAGTTGGGTCCGGATTACGTTTTTCGGACCACCGTGGAAAGCGATGCCGCGCCTGACGCCGAGGGGCGCGTAGCGGACCTCTACCTTGTGGGGCGGGGCGACCCGAACCTTGGGCCGCGCACTTTCCCTTATACCTACCATGGCCCGGCACAGCCCGCAGACAAGTTTATTGACGACCTTGCTGACCAGGTCAAAGCGCGCGGAGTGCGCGAGGTCACGGGTACGCTGGTCGCCGATGACACTTACTTTGTCTGGGAACCCTTCGCGCCGAACTGGGCTGCCGATGATTTGGAGTGGGGTTACGGCGCGCCCGTCACGGCTCTGGCGTTCAACGACAATTTGCTCACGCTGCACGTCAAACCAGCGGAGAAAGCCGGCGTCCCGGCCATCATAAGTTCGGACCCAGTGGCGGATTACTTCCAGATAAAGAATGCGGTCATGACCACCGCCACAGGCACGGAGAAAAAGTACTCCGCCGAACGCCTGCCCGGCTCGATGCAACTGAACGTTTGGGGTCAGATTCCCGTCGACGCGGGTGAGGACATCAATACTGTTGCCGTTGCAGATCCTCCTCAATTGGTGGCGGACCTCTTCCGGCACGCGCTTGAAGCCCGGGGCATTGTAGTTAAGGGGGAAATTCAAGTTCGCCACTCCACGCGACTGGAGGCTGCCTCCGTCATTGAACCCTCTTCCGGGTCAGTGCCTCGCACGGTTTTGGCGGAGCATCTCTCCCCACCACTGGCCGAGGCGATTAAGGCGGTCAACAAGGAAAGCGAAAACCTGCACGCGGAGATGCTGCTGCGAACTCTCGGGCGCATGTTGAATAACCGCGGAAGTTTGGAGGGCGGACTGGATGCGCTCAACACGTTTGTCACTCAGCAAGTCGGCATTCTGCCCGGCGAAACCTATTTTTCCGATGGCTCGGGGCTTTCTCGAGAAGACTTGGTGGCGCCGCACGCGACGGTGAGATTGCTCCTCTACATGGCGCGCTCGCCTCACTTCCAGGCCTATTTCGATTCCTTGCCGGTGTCCGGCATCGACGGCACCCTGGCACACCGTCTTTCCGCCGATGACGTGAAGGGGAAGATTCACGCCAAGACGGGATCGGTTGAGCATGTCAATACGCTCTCCGGATACATGGACTTGCCCTCGGGAAAACGCCTCGTCTTCTCGATCATGGCCAACGGTCATCCTCTCCCAAACAAGGCTGGCCAGGAAACCCTCGACGCGATTGCCGAGGAGATTTTCAAGTGGTTCGCAAAGCTGCGGTAATCATCCTGTAATACCCGCGACCTAGCATCCTCGCGACTCGAATACTCTCGAAGGAACGCCAGCGAATGAACACTGTCACCGTATTTGGAAGTTCCCTGCCCGTGGAAGGCAGCTCGGCCTATCTTGAAGCGCAACGCTTGGGGCGACTGTTGGCCGAAGCCGCATTCGCGGTTTGCAATGGCGGCTACGGCGGGCTGATGGAAGCCTCGGCGCGGGGTGCGCGCGAAGCCGGTGGGCACACCATTGGCATCACTTGCGTTATCTGGCCACGTCCGGCCAATCCTTACATCGTTGAGGAAGTGCGCACGCAAAGTTTTCCCCTCCGTCTGATGACCCTCATCGAGCGCGGCGACGCGTACCTGGTTCTTCCCGGCGGCACGGGAACGCTCGCGGAACTGGCGCTCGTTTGGGAGATGATGAACAAGGGCAGCCTCTCGCAAACCGTGGGCGGCCGCAAGCCGCTCCTCGTGATGGCCCCCTATTGGCAGCCCGTCATCGATTGCTTGCAGCAGGAAGGCCAATTGAAGAATGGGGACCCCAACTGGATAGCCCCCGCCATGGACATCGTCACACTCATCAAAACCCCGGAGCAAGCAGTGGAAGCGCTTCGGAAGTGGTTCTCTATCGGGTAATCCGCAGCGACCACTTTGACTCGAGGGACGGCGCATCGGCCCGCAACAGAACACGGTATAGCCGCTCACCCCAGGACTGGCGAAGTTCCTCGTCGTCAATCGGGATCTCCTCCACCGTGGCATGTAAAATGCGTCCGTCGTAAGCCACGCGCACCGGCGCGCCTTTGGTCATAGCCAGCCTGATCTCACCAGTAGTCGAAACCTCTGCCGTGCAAGGCGTCATGAGAGTGAGTGTGATGACCTTGGCAGCCTGTGTCAGGCGATAGTCGTCCACGATCTCAATGCTATTCCCCGACCGGTCCAGCCGCAGGGTCCGATTCCAAAAAGCTAGATGGGCTTCGGGAGGATAAGCCTTCGCCAAATTCAGGTGAAGCTCCGCCGCGCGGTCATCCGCGTGATAGCTGACGTTGGTGGCGGCAAACTGCCGCCCGGCGGATTGCATCACGCCGTCGATGGTTGGGCAATTGTGATACGCCGATTGCATCGTCCAGATTTCGTACCGTTGTGGGCTGAAGGTTTTGGCGGTGTAGGTTTCCACCCCCACATCAATGATCGCGGGCATGCCGTCGGCATAGACCAGGAAATTCCCCACATCATTGTGGTTATGGCTCTTGCCGTTGTTTCCCGCCTGCGCAGCCAGGTAGAGGCCTTGGGGGGAACCTTCCTGCACCCGCGCCATCATCACCTGGATGCCCGGGAGCCACGAATCGCGAAAGAGAGCTTGCAAGCGCGGCGCCTCGCGTAACGCGCCCAGGTTGAACAGCGCAGGCAACTGGCGGCCGATGCTGTCTCTGGGAATCGCCTTTTCATCCCTTTCGAGCGCGCAGAAGGCGCCGTGCGCCATCATGCCGCGGTCGCCCACGCGCTTGCCGAAGCGGTAAACCAAGTCGCCGTCTGTGAACACGCGCGCTGGCGCGTCGCCGAAGTTGGTGTACCACTCGTTCGCAATGTGCGCACGGCAGATATAGAGCCCCATCTCGTGAACCAGCGGCAGAGTAAACCCGTTGCACTGGCCGGCAGTGGCAGCGTGCAGCAATTCCAAGCAGTCATAGAGCGAAGCAGCCGCGCGGCCCCAGTATCCAGGCCCCTCGTCGCAACCTCCATCGTCGGCATAACTATTCAGGAAGTTGTCCAGGCAGCGAAGGATTTTCCCCACGGCCGCCTGCCTCCGCTCCGCATTGGGTTCCACGAGCAGGGCTGAGGTGAGCCAGTTCGAGCAGATCCAGGGATCCCAATTGTTCACCGATCGCCCGGCAAATCCCATCCACCCGAAGTCGTCCCGCACGAGGCAAGGGGTGAGAATCCGGCGATCGATTTCCTGCCGGATGCGCTCGGGCAGCAGAGGTGAGACGCTCGCCAGGAGATCGCCCACCAGGTCGCCGGTCCAGGCCAGGAGGCTGGAGGTCTCCGCGGCGAACAGGTCGACAATCGGCTCATTCACATCGGGGAGACCAGTGCCGGCCTTCTGCGCGCCGAGGTGTGCCGGTAGCCCCCAGAAAGTTTCTTCACACGTCAGCCACACGCCGTTCGCAATTTCGTCCGCGAAGCGGCCTTTGCCCTCCATGCATTCGGCCATCACCAGGCTCTGAAGCTTCTCCCGGCGTCGATCGTAAACTTCCTGATAGTGGGAGCGATTGCCCGTCCGGCGATACTCCAGGAAAAGCGTCGCCGGCAGAACTTCCCATCCGGTCTTAAGCTGCCGCTCGCCAGCTTCGAGAAGTGCGGCGCGCGCATCGGCTGGAAGCGCTTCCCACGCCGCGCGTTCGGAGACGGCGGGAAAAGGATGGAAGCGCTCACGCGGCGCCAGCACCTCGGCAAGCCTGGCTGCCGGCCACGCGGAAGTAAGAAGGTCGCGCTTCTTGACCGGCGCTTCAGCGGGCCACAGCATCGGCGCGGCGAGAGCGCACGGAGTCACCAGGAATTCTCGACGTGAGAGTTGCATCATAGGGCCTCCACTTGCCAACCGCACTGATCGACAGTATGTCTCTTGCCCACGGATCGATGATGAGCATAGCACCAAGGATATCGGCGGCTCCGCAAAAACCCTGGTCTCGGTATTTGCGAGGCACAAGGCGTTAGGAACCCGTCACGTATCATTGGCCTTCTTCGACAACCACATTTATTATCATCAACATCACGGGGTACGTGCCGCAACTAGCTTATTTTTCATCAACATCACGGGATGCCAATTTTTGTCCCTATTGTTTTCAATAACATCACGGGTTATTCCTTCATTTTTGATATGCATTGATTGCTGCTTGTAGCCTCGGATACAGACGCTAACTCGTTTAAATTCAATGATCGATTGTGCCAAGATTTCGGTCATTCGTAGCTAACCCGCTTCAATTCTAGTACATCATGGGGTAGGTGCGGACCTCTCAACGTCGGCCTTGTGCCATGGCCAATCTTGGCCATGACTCCTTCACGGGCAGGATGCCCATAATTTCTCGCGTATGGTCGTCCCGGGCAGGAGGCTCTCTTGCGTAGCCGAGCCTCGGGGCGGGCCGAGGGTTGGCACCGAAGCGGGCGGGTTGACCGCTCTCCGGGACCTGACATCTGGCACCTACCTGCCTGCGTCCTTTCACCCTGAAAACGCATTCCTGTCTGTAGCCTAGCAATTTGGCGACCAAACTCGGGAGAGCGACCCACGCATTTGCTACCGGTGGGAAGTTCGGGCAGATTTATTTTCACAATTTCGAGCGCGCGGACATTCTGTCCACGATTTCGTCGTAGAGCGGGCAGGACGTCCATGCGCCCCCGCTGGGGAGTTCGGCGTTCACTTGTGTGTCGCGCACTTGGGTAGTGTCTGATTTGCGTATCGCCGCCATCTTGGCGGCTCCTGTGCCGGCTGGAAGCCGGCGCTACGCCTCAAATTAGGACACTACCCGCACTTGCTGAAATTCCATCGGGCGCTCGGCCTGTGGTAGAATTCTCAGGTGCGCTTCGGGCGCCTCCGGTCCGCGGAAAGGGCTGAGCCCGCCGAACAATTTGCGGTTTCAAGACACCTCAATGGTGATCTTCCTTTCGCCCGAGCGAGCGGACAACGGGCATGACGGGCCCATAAGGCCTGAAGGAGGTCATCATGTCAGCGTCCCATCACTCCCCACCCACGCGCAAGCAGCCTGCCAAGCCCAACCTCAATCAGATCAAGAAACAGGCCAAGGAACTCTTGAAGGCGTTTCAAGCCGGCGAAGAGGCGGCCGTCGCGGAAGTGCGAGCACACTACCGCGACCCTCTGCCCGGGGGCGGCGGCGGAAAACTCCAACTGAGCGATTCGCAACTGGTCCTCGCCCGCGCGTATGGTTTTGAGAGTTGGGTGAAGCTTAAAGCTTTTGTCGATGGCGTCACCATGAGCCGTTTTGTGGCTGCCGTCGAGGCCGGGGACATTGACCTTGTGCGAACGATGCTCCGGCAGCGGCCGGAACTGGTACACAGGGACACGGCTGAAAACAACGAGCATCGTGGTATTCATTACGCCGTCTTGCGGCGCGACGTTCGCATGGTGCGTTTGCTGATGCAAGCCGGCTCTGACGCGCGCAAGGGCATCTTTCCTCACCGCGACGCCACCACCGCGTTCGCCCTGGCGAAGGAGCGTGATGATGCGGACGTGGTCGCAGTGATCGAGGAAGAGGAGCAGTGCCGTCGCCAGCAGATGAGCTGTCCCAACGCCGCCGTCTCACCCCTCCAGGACAAAATTAACGAGGCGATCCGAGCGGGCGACAACAGCGTGGCCATTCGCCTGCTGGAGGGGGACCCGTCCCTGGTGCGCGCGTGCGACCGTACGGGTGGGACACCGCTGCACGCCGCTGCACAACACGCGAATGAGGAAATGGTGGCGTGGCTGCTCAGCCATGGGGCCAACGTCCGCAAGCGCGACATCGAGGGCCTGACCCCGCTCGACCGCGCCGCGCGCTCCGTTGATCCGCGCAACGATCATGCCCAACGATTCCCTGCCATTGCCAAGCTGCTGCTCGATCGCGGTGCGGAGGTGACCCTCCACGCGGCGGTGGCGCTGGCCGACAGCCAACGCATCCGCGAACTGGTAAGCCGAGATCCCGGCCTCGTGCGGCGGGACAACCATTGGTCGAGGGGCGGCCTTGTGAGCCTGGCGGCAAAACACGGACACCTCGAGATCGTACGGCTGCTGCTCGACCTGGGGGCCGACGTGGACGAGCGGGTATTGCTGAGCGAACTGGAGGAACCCACTCCAAGCTGGGGTGCGCCCTTGTGGTATGCGGCCCTGGCGGGTCGGCACGACATCGCCAAGCTGCTGCTCGACCGCGGCGCCGACCCGAACGCCAACGTGTACGCCTCCGGTTGGCCTCTCCGCAACGCCTATCAACGCCACGACGAAGGCATGAAGCGGCTGCTGGTGGAGCGCGGCGCCAAGCCTCAACCTTACATGGTCGCCGAGGCCCATGATGTTGCTGAGGCCAAGCGTTTGCTAGAGACGGACGCGAGCGAGGACTTGGCGCAGGAACTCACCTGGTCCGCCGCCGACCACGGGTGCCCAGCCATCGTCGAGCTGGCCCTGCCGCGCTTAACGTGGCCTGCGCGGGACCCACGTTGGCACTGGATTCTGATCCAGCCGATTCGAGGTTTAGGAGGCAACTCAGGGTTACGGCCGCCCGCGACAATAGAGGACCGCTTGGCGTGCATGGCGATCCTGTTGCGGCATGGGATCGATGTGAACGTGTCGAGGCTGGGTCAAACGGTTCTCCACTTCACAGCCGCGCGCGGTGGGATCGAGAATGAAAGTGACCGCACACGCTTCGCCGCGATGCTGATCGATGGGGGCGCGAGGCTGGACCTCCGCGACGACCTGCTAAAGTCTACGCCCCTCGGCTGGGCGTGCCGATGGGGCCGGGAGGAACTGGTGGATTTGCTGATCGCCCGGGGCGCCCCCGTTGACGAGCCCGACGCCGCAGCGTGGGCCACGCCGCTGGCATGGGCGAAGAAAATGGGGCATACCGCGATCGAGTGCCGGCTTCGCGATCTTGCTCCCCACCTGGGAAGTTAAGTTACTATAGGCGGGGAGGCCAACATGGCGGACTTAGCCGAGGTTCTGAAAAGCGCTCTGAGCCTGAATGCGGATGATCGCGCGGCATTGGCCGAAAGGCTACTGGCCAGCCTCGATGATTTAGAGGAGGAAGAGGCGGAGCGTCTCTGGACAGAGGAGGCCGCCAAGCGACGGGAGGATTTCCAGGCAGGCCGCGCCGGGGCCGTCGAGGCCCAGGATGTGGCGAAGAAGGCAGAAAGACTTTTCCGGTAACCAATCCTCACCATTGGCGGAGGGCCTCCTTGAACATTCTGGAATTTGCTGCCGTAGTCTGGGTGGCGTCGCTTTTGGCCGGATTCCTCGGGTCGCTGACCGGCTTGGGCGGAGGGATCATCCTGACTCCCCTGCTCACGTTGGCGCTCGGCGTCGATATTCGCTATGCCATCGGCGCCACACTCGTTTCGGTGATCGCCACCTCTTCGGGTGCAGCCGCGGCGTATGTCCGGGAGCGTTTTTCCAACATCCGCATCGGAATGTTTCTGGAGGTTGCCACAACGTTGGTCGCGGTCGCGGGTGCGTTAATGGCCGCTAAAATATCGACGGGTGCTATCTCGCTCATCTTCGGGATCGTTCTGCTCTACTCGGCATATGCCTCCAGCCGGCCACGACGCGAGCGAACGGACGATCATCCTCCGGACTCTCTTGCCACCCGCCTGAGAATGAATGGGAGCTTTCCTTCGCCTGAGGGCACAAGCTCCTACAACGTCCATCACGTGCCCGCGGGTTTCAGTTTGATGTTTGGGGCAGGGGTTCTTTCCGGCTTATTGGGAATTGGTTCCGGAGCCGTTAAGGTCATTGCTATGGATCAGGGGACTGACAGGGAGACTCTGAAGTGGCGAGTTTTATGCAGAAATGGACGGACCAATATGTTGAAGAATTAATCGGAAACTTGCTTCAGACGGGGGTGATCGCAGCCTCGGGGGTCGTCCTGTGCGGCGGGAGCATTTACCTCGTTCGCCATGGGCTCTCGGCGCCGCAATACCACGTCTTCGTGGGTGAACCCACGGACTTGCGAACGTTGTCAGGAATCTTGCGAGACGCTCTGGCCTTGCGAGGACGCGGTATCATCCAACTCGGGCTGCTGCTTCTGATCGCAACTCCGGTCGCGCGGGTGGCTTTTTCAATTGCTGCTTTTGCGATGCAGCGAGATCGACTCTACGTGGTGGTAACGCTCATGGTCCTGGCAATCCTGCTTTATAGCCTGACCAGTGGGCAAGCATAACGCCCACTCGGGAGGAAGTAATTCCCTCAAACCCCCTCTTCCCGTTCCCCACCCAGCCGCACGCGGGCGTCGACGGCACGGAAGTCGGCCGCCTGGGGGAAGGCCAGCAGAGGGTTGATCTCAATCTCGGCAATCTCCGGCAGATCCTCGGCGAGCAGTGAAAACCTTTGCAAGACTTCCGCCAGCGCGTCGAGATCTACCGGCGATTCTCCGCGCACACCCCGCAGAAGGTTATAGCCCCGAATCTGCCGAATCATCTCCTGCGCCTCGAGGTCGGTGAGTGGCGGCACGCGGAAAACCACGTCGGTCATCGTCTCCACGTAAATCCCGCCCAGCCCGAACATCACCAGCGGGCCATACTTGGAGTCTTGGGTCATGCCTACAATCACCTCGCGGCCGCCGCGTATGTATTCTTGAATCAGGAAGCCCAAATCGCGCCCGGCCGCTTGGTTCCCCCGGTGTCTCGCGACAGACTCCGTCATCTTCTCCGCGGCTGCCAACAATTCCTGCGGGCCGCGGAGATCCACGAGCACGCCGCCTACGTCCATCTTATGGACCAAATCCGGCGCGACAGCTTTAAGGACCACCGGGTAGCGCAGCTCTTTGGCCACGCGTTCAAGCTCTTCCCCATTCGCGGCGGGAAGGGACTTCACCACGGGGATTCCGTAGTATTCGATCAAGCGCAGGCTTTCTTCCGCCGACAAGAGCAGGCGGTTCTGCTGGCGAACTTCTTGAAGCAACTCCTCCGCCGCCCCCCTGCGCACCTCGAAGCGTTTCAACTCGCCCATAGGCTTTTCGCGCCACGCGCGATAGCGGTCGAGGGCCGCCAGCGCGCTCACCGCCGACTCCGGGAAAATATACAGGGCCATATGGTTGGGATGATCGCGGTTCAGCTCCACGAAAAACTCATCGGTGGCCATGATGACTCCCACCACCGGCTTTAAGTATTTATGGCGCAACTGTTCCAGACCCAGGATGATGTCCATGGTGTTGATCATCATGGGAGGAACAAAAACCACCAGCAGCATGTCGATGCCGTCGTCTTCCAGCAGAATTCGCGCGCAGGCGTCGTACTTGCTGCGATCCGATTGGGGAGTCATGTCCACGGGATTCTGGATGCTGGCCTCGGGAGGCAGCAAGCGGCGGAGCTCGTGACACGTTCGTTCGGAGAAACTCGCCATGCTCAGGCCATGGGCGATGGCCGTATCGGTGGCCATGATGGCCGGCCCGCCGGCATTGGTGAGAATCCCCAGGCGATTGCCCCGCGGCAAAGGGTTCTTGGAGAAAGCGAGCGCCAAGTCAAACAACTCCTCGACGGTGTTCACGCGGACCACGCCGCTCTGCTCCAAAAGGGCGCCGGTGGCAACGTCGAGTCCCTGGCGCGCCGCCAGCGCTCCGGTATGCGACGATGCCGCCCGCGCACCCGCTTCCGTTCGGCCTGACTTCACCACCAGCAGCGGCTTCCGCTTCGAAATTCTCCGGCAGATTTGCATGAAGCGCTTGGCATTCCCGAACGACTCGAGATACATCAAAATCAAGTCGGTCTGCGGATCATCTTCCCAATATTGCAAGAGGTCGTTGCCGGAGACGTTGGTCTTGTTGCCCAAGCTCACAAAATAGGAAAACCCGATGTCGAGCTGCCTGGCGATGTTCAGGATGGCCACGCCCAGCGCGCCGCTCTGGGACATGAAGGCAATGCGCCCGGTCAGGGGCAGGGTGGGGGCAAAGGTGGCGTCCATGCGCACCGCCGGGTCGGTATTGATCACGCCCATGCAATTCGGCCCGATCATCCGCATCCCGTACTGCCGAACTCGTTCGCCCAATTGGGCCTCGAACCTTCTCCCTTCGTCGCCGGTTTCGGAAAAACCCGCGGTGATGACCACCAGGCCCGTCACCCCTTTCTTCCCGCAATCATCGATCGTGCTGAGCACCTCTTCGCGCGGCACGACGATGATGGCCAGATCTACAGCGTCGGGAATCGATGACACGTTGGGGAACGCCTTTATGGAGTGAATAAAATCAGCTTTGGGGTTAACCGGAAAGAGCTTACCGTGGAAATCAAACTCGATAAGTTGGTGAAGGATTTCGCGGCCAATCGATCCCTCGCGGCGCGAAGCGCCGACGACGGCGATGGATTTTGGTTTCAGGATGGCGTCCAGGGGATTCACGGATATTCCTTTCGTGCGGGCGAGCTTGAATCTGGGATCCGGATCGAGTTCCCAGGGCCCGGAGCGACTACGGCACCCGGCAGGCCACAATTGAAAGCCCAATTGGGGGCGATGTCAACGCGGATTACGCCAGTAATTCGGCGCGAACATTTTTCAGGACGTACAAGGCGCGCTCGACGCCCACCTCGCCGGAGAGAATGGGGTCTTCGTTCTCAATGCTCATGATTCCCTGAAAATTGACGTCCATGTAAGCCTTCACAATTTCCTTCCAGAGGTGGGCGCCGTGGCCGTACCCGACCGCGCGGAAGTAGACCGAACCGTCGGTGGCCTTCTCCTCGGGCTCTTCGGGAAAGTTCAGAACCCCAAACCTCGCCGTGACATCCTTGAGAATCACCGTGTCTTTCATGTGCGCGTGATAGAGGGCGCCCTCTTTGCCAAGATAATGGATGACCTCAACCGGATCGCAGCCTTGCCAGAACAGGTGGCTGAGGTCGCAGTTGGCCCCGATTTCTTCCCCCGCCGCGTTGCGGAGTTTCATGAGCGACTTGGGGTTGAACACACTCATGTTGGGATGCATTTCCAGGCCGATTTTGTGAATACCGTGATCGCGCGCGAACTTCGCCGCCCCTTTCCAATAGGGAATCAACTTTTCCTTCCACTGATATCTCAGCGTCTGATCAAATTCCGGAGGCCAGCGGTAAGTGGCCCAGTTGGGCATCTGATCCGTCGCCGAGCCGGCCGGGCAGCCGGAGAATCCGACGATGGCCGGCACTTCCAGCCGCTCCGCCAGGAGGACGGAGTTGCGGAAGTATTGATCATCACGCGCCGCAATCTTCGCATTGGGGTGAACGGGGTTGCCATGGCAACTCAGCGCGCCCACCAGAATGTTGCGGTCCTCAAACTTCTTCTTCCAGGCTTTGGCCTTGGCCGGATCGGCGAGAAGGTCCGCAATCGGGCAATGCTTAGTACCCGGATAACCTCCTGTGCCGATCTCCACCGCCTCAATTCCCAGCGCTGAAATCTTGCCGAGCATTTCGTCGAGCGAAAGATCATCGTAAACAGGATCAAAAACGCCGATGGGAATCTTTCGGGGCGGGTTGGGGGCGGGAGGGCTATCGGGCGACCACAACGGCGTTTCACCTGCCGTCGCCGTCATGCCCGCACCTACCACGGGCGCAGTCGCGATCAAACTCCCGGTGGTAGCGAGAAACTTCCTTCGGCTCACAGAAGGCCCTTGTTTTCCTTTGGTCATTTCATCCCTCTTTTACGTCGAGTGCGGAAGTATACGACAAAAGCCGTCGATGGAGAATTCGGAAAAGCCGCGACCCCAGAAATGGAAAAGGAAAGGCTGGTGTCCGAGCAGGCCTTTGTAGCTGAAAGAGGAGACGGAGGCCATCGGAAAAATATACCACGCGAGACCGAACGGAATGCGCGAGGCCGAAATCTCAAACCGAGACACTATCGTAATACATGAAACTCGACGTCCGACCCTAAGGAGCCGCACGACTCAATCAAAGGCTGCCGGAAGTCTGTCTTGACGATGGCCGCCAGCGTGCTGGGCTACCTGATGGGCAAGGACGTCGGGGTGAAATCGCGTACCCCTGCGCCCGAGACGCGTCGCCCTGCCAATGTCGAAGTAAGGGAACACGAAGAGCCTCGTCATGGAGATTGAACATCGCGGGCGCCCGAGTTTCGATGGGGACGGAATCCCGGCGGCCACCCAACCGCAAGCCGGATTGACGACTTGGGAACGAAGAACTGAGCTTGAGAGAGGGCTGCGGACGGCCAATTTGTCCAAAGAAATCGCGGCGGGCACCCGAATAAAAAAGATGCTAACTCACCTATTTTCAATAATTTGAACTTTTGCCGGGGCCGTCCGATTTCACCCGAATCTCTGCTAACTGACTGTGTTTTCATAAATATAGTCGCCTCAGGTCCGGCTTTCGTCAGTTTCCGCCTCGCCAGCTTTGCCATCCTAGGAGCCTGTCGGAGATAGATTTCGCTGCACGCAGAATCAACAACTTAGCGAGATTCGACTGTCTGTAAGTTATTGATTCTTCGTCGAGAAAACGCTATTTCCGACACGCTCCTAGCCATGACTCCGCAGGGGCGGGCCGCCCCTACGACGGCGGGCAAGATGCGGATGCCACTAACCGCTAGCCACTGTCCACTGACCACTGTTCATTGTTCACTGCTCTTCGCCCGGATTATCGTGCGATTCCTTCATTTTCGGCCACAGAATCCGACAGATTGGTGTCGATTAGCATGAGATTGGTGCATTTTGGTGTGAGAAGCCTAAATTGTCACTATACATTTTGTCGTCTTTCCTTTGTTTTCATACACATCCCCGGAGGTTCCTTCATTTTTAACATCTCTTCTTTGGCGAGGCCCCGTTCCTGACCTTGAAAAGCATTTGGGTGAGCCGCCACACCTGGCGCAAGCTGGAATCTTCCATCTCGCCTTCCAAGCCCGCGGCCAAATTGCTCTCAAGGGAGTTCATGAGATCGGCGTACTCTTGCGGGTCTTCCCCCAAGGCGGCGAGCGCCCCGTTCTGCGCCTGGGAATAGAATCCGTGAGGCAAATTGGCCGCCGCGACGCGAGCTTTGCCCTCGGGCGTCACCGCGCCCTGCGACATGCTCCCGTTCGCGCGATGCGCGGCCAGGTTTTCTTCCGTCATTTCGGGTTTGTGGACTAAAGACATAATGAACCTTCCAAGGCAATGGCGAGTGGCTAGCGACGAGTGGCTAGTAGCGTGACCTCCGCCTACTGATTTCTGCATACTGCTTTCTGCCTGCTGCCTGCCTTTCTCTCATTTCCGCCGACCGCTTGTCGAGTTCTGCGGCCTGGCATGTCTGCCGGCCGTCACTAGCCTTCAATGCTAGCAGATAACCCTAGGCTTTGTCAAGAGAAAAGTTATCACATCCGACAATATCTATAAATGATGACAAAAAGTCAGAATCTCCGCATGCCGGGAGGGGAAAATCTTTTGGGAGGACGTCTTAATTGTCAGAAATTGTTCCTGGGCAGCAGCAAAAGTAGCGCGTGGTCGAGGATTGCCGTAGAGCCGGTTCGCGAACCGCCAGTCAGCCCGTCATTCGGCGGGCGGGCCCGAAAAGATCGTAGCGCGGACCTGTTCTGTAGGTCCGCGGTTCTTCCCCTTAATTTGAAGTTCTTCCGTAATGACAAGAAAAACCGCGGACCTACAGAACAGGTCGCGCTACACTTGCTATCCATGGCGACCGCTCCACTAGGTTAAACTGCCGCCGAGCGCGCGGGTCAAGCGGGTTGGCAAGATGCAATCGTGATCTCCCTCTGCAAGAAAGACTTGAAACTTAGGAGAGAATCTAGCCAGTTGGTTGCCGAATTTGGGTATTCAAACATCCCCGGCACAAACTCCGTCTTGAAACCTGTTTGGAAAGGAAGGACAATCCTATTGCCGGTGGCGAAAGTGTCTCTCGCCGGAGAGCCAAATCCTATAGGCTGTTTAGTTGGTGGGGTATGCAGCAATTTTTCGCGCGACGGTTGCTGTGGGTTGGCGGAGCCTTAGAGAAGATGAAGACCGATTGCCTTCTAAACTGGGGGCCTGGACGACAGCCCCACCCAATAGCCTTAATGCACGAACCGATCGACGAAAAAACAGGAAGTAATGCTTTGCAACGCCTAGAACACGTTCAAGAGGAGTGTCGCAAGATTGACTTGGAGATATCGGCATCCACGGCGAGTGAAGTCTTAGAGCGCATAAAGAGTGGAGAAAGGGTTTCGTTCGATTGGCTTCTTCATCAAATCGATCAAATTCAGAAACTAATGCAGAAAGAAATGGGGGGCAAAGTCTTTCTGTACATTCCCCGTGGGCGGGTCCGTTTTTTCCCTTTAATGAATGCTCCACACCTCTTTGGGGAAAAGGTTTCCGTCGCGTTTCCTTCGGCAAGTTACGACATTTCGGAAGCGGGCGCGTGCCTGGGGCTGGTGCGACCAACTGCGTCAGTATTTCATCTTATGCGAGTTCTTGAAGCTGGACTCTCAGCTCTCGGAAAGGTTTTCGGGGTGTCATTGGAGCATACCAACTGGGGTCATGCGCTTGATCAGATAGAGAGTAAAATCAGAAATATGCGTATGGACCCATCTTGGAAGGCGGTTTCGGGCTACAGGGAACAGCAAGAGTATTATGCTCAGGCTGCCAGCCATCTTGGGATACTCAAAGATGCGTGGAGAAACTACACGATGCACTCGCACGGAGAGTGCACTTTGGATGAGGCCGAACAAATCTTTGACAACGTCAAGTCATTTATGCGGAAATTAGCGGAACGACTTAACGAACAGCAACCGTAGCGTCTCCTTGACAAGAACCGCAAAATCGAATAATCGGGGGGCGAAGCTACCCGCTACGCAAGCTTTTGGGCGATTTGCTCATCCAAAATCTCGCGCACGGTGAGAGGCACGATTACAGTGTGTTGTGCTTTGAAGAATGCGCCGATCTCGGCCAGCGCGTCGTGAGAGAAATCGAAGCCCACGAAGAAACCTTTCTTTCGTTTGGCCCTGATCATGGCGGCTTCGAACATGTCAACGTCCGGGCGGCCCACCTTGTCTCCTTGCTTCACCTGGATGGGATACCAGTCGTCCATGAAGTCGAGTTCCCCGGCCGCCTTGCCGGTTTTGTGAGGCACTGCCGACAGCGGATAAATGCGGCCATCAATGCCCATATCGCCGACCTGTGTCTTGTTCGGGATACCACCCAGCGCAATCACCGCCCAATTCTCGAACTCGAAGGGCGGTATCTCGCGCAACTGTTTTTCCGTCCACGGCAGGTCGCGCACCACAAAACCTTTTCCATTGCGCCAGTAGTTCTCATCCTCGCGCAATTTGCAAACGTCGCGCATCCGCTTCGCCATAACGCGACAAGCCGTCGGCGAAATATCGATTCCAATCCACTGCCGTCCGAGGTTTTCAGCAGCGACGAGCGCAGTTCCGCAGCCGCAGAAGGCGTCGAGGACGATGTCGTTCGGATTGCTGGACGCTTTAATAATCCGCTCCAACAGAGCCAATGGCTTTTGGGTTGGAAAACCCAGGGCTTCCTTCCCAAAGTTTATTAGCGGGCGGATGTCTGTCCAAACCGTCTGAACTGGCGATCCCGCCCCTTCATCGAGATAGCGTTTTAAACGTGGGACCTTCCCATTTGGCCGAAAGGCAATTCTTCCCTCCCGATTAAGCTGTTCCATTTTTTCTTGGCTATATCGCCAATATCGCGTCACTCCCAGGAACTCGTAGTGAGGGTTTCCTTTCGCGGCCCCTCCGGGACCGGTTAAGTCACCGTATTGAAAACGTCGTCCTGTTTCCGGCTCGATGTTGGAATAGAACGTATCCGTGTAGTCCTTATCATAGGACTCGTAGAGTTGGTTCCATGTGTACGCATCCCCGGCGGTGTAAAAGAAGATCACATCGTGGACTCTTCCAAAGTGCTTTGAACCCTGCTTTGCGTCACTATGGCCACTCTGGCGTTTCCAGATAATCTCGTTTTGGAACAAGTTCTCGCCAAAGATCTGGTCGAGCATGACCTTGACGTAATGGCTGGCGTGCCAGTCGCAGTGATAATAAAAGCTGCCTGTCTTCTTCAGCACCCGCGCCATCTCCACACAGCGTGGCCGCATGAATTCGATGTAGGCCTGGGTTGAGGCGTGGCGGTCCTCAAAGGCTCGCTTTTCCTTGGTCTCGCCCCAGAAGACTTCGTAATTACGATTGGAATTGAACGGTGGGTCTATATAAATCAGGTCCACGCAGGCGTTGGGCAACTTCTTCAGTTGCTCAAGGTTGTCGCCGCAATAGATAACCCTCGTATCGACCAACGCCGAGGGTCTTCCACTGGTTTCGGCTACAGTCTCATTTACCATAATTGTGCGTTAGGGTACACCAATCTGCGCACGGTTAACAGCAAGTGTAGCGCGGACCTGTCTTGTAGGTCCGCGGCTTTTCTAAGCCGGACGAGGACGAGCCGCGGACCTACAAGACAGGGTCCGCGCTACTCCTCTCAAAAGCCGTGATCTGCGCGGCGGATTCCTCGCCGCTCTTTTCCTTGAAGAGCACGTTGTAATTGGCGTTGGAGTTGAAGGGCGGGTCGAGGTAAATCAGGTCAACGCTTGTGTCCGCGACGCAATCGCGCACAATGTTCAGGTTATCGCCAAAATAGAGCTTGTTCTTTCCATCCATTTCCGCAGAGCATACCACAACCTTTGCAAGGTCGCTGCCGGATTCAACTGCATTGACAAGCGAGTGAAGCCCCTCCTAGAATTGCTCTGTTTCCCGCGATTCTGACCAGCGGGCAGCCACAAACTCCATCGTTCAGGCACATTCAATGCCGGCCGCTTCGCTGAAGCCCAATGTTGCCCTCGTCGCCGAGGATGCCGCTTTCCGGCGCGAACTGGAAAACTCCCTCGGCAGCGATTTCAGCATCATGCATGCTAAAACCTACGATGAGGGATACGCGCTGCTGGAGCAGAACTCCCTCGACGCTCTCGTCCTCGACGTCAATTCCGGCGGCGACGATGTTAAAGCAGGCATCGACCTGCTGGAGGCACTGGGCGCGAGCGACATCGACACGCTCGTCATCGTGACCTGTGCTGACCAGAGAACCCAGACCGCCTTGCGCATGATCCGGGCCGGCGCCTACGACTACCTGGTCACTCCGGTGAATCCCGCGGTGCTCAAGGTGGTCATCGGGCGGGCGGTTGAAAAGGTCCGCATCGAGCGGGAAAACCGCTTGCTGCGCCAGGAAATCACGCGCAAGGCGCAAGTGGGAGATTTGCTGGGCTCGACCGATGCCATGCGGGATCTTTTCGAATCCATCAAACGGGTGGCGCGCAGCAACGCCACGGTGGCCATCCGCGGGGAAAGCGGGTCGGGAAAAGAGCTGGTGGCGCGCGCGATCCATGACCAGAGCCCGCGCCGCGACCGGGCTTTCGTCAGCGTGAATTGTGCGGCGCTGCCGGAAACCTTGATGGAGTCGGAACTTTTCGGGTATGAGAAGGGCGCCTTCACCGGCGCCACCGCCACCAAAGAAGGCCGCATCGAAGCGGCCCATCACGGCACGCTGTTTCTCGATGAGATCGGCACGCTCGGCCTTTCCCTGCAAAGCAAATTGCTTCGCATCCTCGAGGACCAGACGCTGATGCGCCTGGGAGGCAAGAAGCCCATCCGGGTCGACTTCCGCCTGGTCACCGCGACCAATGAAGACCTGGAGAAAGCTGTCAAGGAGGGCCGGTTCCGCGAGGACCTCTACTATCGCATCCATGTTGTGCCGATCTTCGTCCCGCCCCTGCGCGAGCGCGCCGATGACATTCCCCTGCTAGTCGAGTATTTTGTGAATCTCCACTGCGTGACCAATCGCTTCCCTCCCAAGCGCGTGGACGAAGACGCCATGCAGGCCTTGAAGCGCTACCCTTGGCCGGGAAACGTCCGCGAGCTCGAAAACGTGATTCAGCGCGTGGTGGTGATGACCGAAGGCGATGTCATTACCCTCAGCAGCCTCTCCCGCGACATCCGGGAAACGACAGAGCGCTTCCCCCACGAGAAACTGCGCCTCCCTTCATCGGGGATTAATCTTGAGGATGAGGTCGCAATCTTTGAAAAGCACTTGATCGAGCTGGCGATTTCAGGAGCTCACGGAGTTAAGGCCCAAGCCGCCCGGCTGCTGGGATTGAACAAGGAAAAGATGAAGTACCTGTGCAGGAAATATGATCTGTGAGGAACCTCGGGGGTTAGAATCTAAACCCCAGGGTGAATTGGTCACCCGTCAGAGCGCGCTGTAGCGTCCGTCAAACCCTCGACTGACAAATAACAAAATTCACATGTGATAGAAAACATGAGAGATGTCAAATCTCGCCAAAAATGTCCGTGTTTGGCGTCGCGCTTGCGTTAACAGATTGCGCAGGGTGCAAACAAGATCAAATTTGAGAGGGAGGACAACGACCATGGCAAAGAAAGAAGCGAAGCCGGCAACGAAGGGCAGCAAAAAAGTTCTGAAGGGCAGCAGCAAAGTGGGCAACACCAAACTGATGTTTGGCCACATCAACCAATAGGGTGAAAAGCTACGTTTGAGGATACTGCGTAGCGGGGCGGAGCTAAGGCTCCGCCCTGAACCAAGGCTGAGAGGAAGTGTTAACCCCTTAGCGGGCGCGTTGGTTCCTGTCAGTCTCGGTTCAGGGCGGATGTAATTCAAAATCTAAGAGGGGGGAAGAACATGGAGAGGAAAGAAACAAAGGCTGCAAAGCAGGGCGCCAAGAAAGTTCTGAAGGATGCCACCAAACTGAACGAAACCAAACTGATGATCAAATTCTGAAAAGCAGTACTCGCGGAAGTTGTGCTGCGGGGCGGAGTAAAAGCGCGGCCCTGGCTGGTTGGCACGCACGAAGAACATGAAGTATCTGTGCAGGAGACATCAAACCTGTCTTGCGGGGTTAAGAATTAACCCCTCAAAGGTTAATTATTCACCCATAAAAGCCTGGTCCAGGCTCACCCACATTTCTAACTGACCTCGCTCGCATTCGTATCCAATTGAAACAACATGAGATAACGATACCCACCTAAAGTACCAGTATTTGGTGTTCCACTTGCACTTATTCCCAGCGCAGCACGCAATCGCATTCAATTTTAGAATCGAGGACAAACACCATGGCAACAAAAGAGACGAAGAAGCCTGCAACGAAGGGTACCAAGAAGACTCTGAAGGGCAGCAGCAAGGTGGGCAACACCAAACTGATGTTTGGCCACACCAACACCTAGGCTGAAGACCTTCCCTCAAGCAAGTTGTGCGGCGGGGCGGAGCTAAGGCTTCGCCCTACCTACCAAATCAGCGAGTGAATCCAGCGGTAACCGGCACGCACAAACCTCCAAGCTAGGGGGTAATGCTTCCCATAGATCCTTGCCGTTCCCGTCATCCCTTCCCGAAGCGCTCCATCGAGGTTAGGGAATTCCATATCCACCTCGAAGAAATTGGCCAACTCCTGTCCCTTGCGCTCCAGCTTATCCGAAGCGCTGATCGGCCGGTTGGGTGAAGCCGCGGGCATCACCTCCATGATTTCCCCGGTAAAAGTACGGAACGAAAAGCTTTGGACTTTCAGGTCGACCCGCGTGCCCTTTTGCACATCCTCCAAATCACGGTCGCGGACGAGTACACGTGCCTGCATCACCTGGCGGTCGACGAAAACGGCGAGTTGATCTCCTTCTTGCAAGTAGCTTCCCACGCGTTGTTCCACCAGCGGGGTCGAGATGACGCCCGCAAACGGCGCCCGCAACGTTAACTGCTCCAGTTTCCATTCGGCCTGCTTTTGGTCAAACTCGAGGCGGTGTTCCTGTTGGGTGTAAAGGGCGGTCTGGCCCGAATCGAACCGGGATTCCGCCGTCCTCATCGCGGCCGCGGCCTGGCGTAGTTGGTAACCCAAAACCTTGCTCTGAGTTTCGAGATCCGGGTTGTGGAGAACCGCAATCACTCCGTCGGCCGGCACCATCGATCCCTCCCGGACCCCAACCTGGGCGATCAAGCCGGGAACCCCCGCGCGAATTTCGGCGCGCCGCCCCGGCTCCAGCCGGAAATCGGAAACCACCTTAACCGCCGTCGGCGGAACAATGAGGAGCAGGACAAACGCCACGCCCAATCCCTGCTGCCACCACTTCATTCTCCAAGCCAGGAATTTCATCTTCACCCCCTCGAAGTATCGCCAGGCGGAAGCAGCCCACACCTTCAGCCGCTTACGCAGGAACAGATAGAGCACGCCGGCGGTGGCGAAATAGCCCAAATTCCCCAAATGGCTCGTAAAGACGTTGTTGATGAATCGGGTAAAGAAGTAAATGATGAGGCCGCTATAGAGACCCGAGGATGTGCTGTAAATAAGGAAAATTCGCCGCTCACGCCGGCTGACTTGTGGCAGGTCCACAGCCCGCTGGAGAACATAGCGCTTAAACCAGGAAGCCGTGTAGTCAAAGGAGCGCTCGCGGAGGTTGTCGAGTTGCAGGTATTGGCTGAGCACGTAGTAGCCGTCAAGTTTCATGAGCGGGTTCAACTGCATAAAGCCCGGGATGCCGCTCATCAGCGCAAGCTTATAGGCGACATCTCCCACGATGGACCCGGGCGGCGAAAGATGCCAGAGGAAGATGGCGAAGCTGCACTGTAAAAGCGTGATCCAAATCCCGGCGATGATGGTCCAGATGCGCTGGTTGGTGCTGCGGAATAAGTGCATGTCGGTGCAATCGGTATAGAAAGACGGCGCGAAGTACATCAGCATGAAACCCATGTGGTGGACTTCGCCCCCGTAATGCTTGCAGGCAAGCCCATGGGCAAATTCATGAGGTCCCACAATCAGGAACAGAAGAAACCACATCAAGATAATGTCTGCGGCCCCGTGGCCGGAAAAACTGTAAAGGGCTTCGGACTCGGTGCGAAACCGGGTGAAGTCGTCCCCTACGATGGTTGCCGCAAGAAGGAAGATTCCCAGCGAGGCGAGGAAGAACGGTTTGGTGAACAACCACCCAGTATATCGATTCAGGCGGGTCAGGATTTTGTCGGGATCAAAGGCGGAAAAATAGATGTAGAGAAGACTGGCGTGGTTAACGCGTTCCCGGCGTTCGTCCCGGATCTTTTCCAGGATGCACAGGTTCTTCTCCGCCGGACTCCGCTCCCAAGTGTTCTCGTCAATGCCCGCGAGGAATTCCGTCACCTCTTCCGCCGAAAGTGAAACGTCGGAATTCTTCTCGTTCAACTCCGTGGCGATTTCTGCGGGGGTGCGCGTTCCGTCGCAAAGGGCTAACACCTCCCAATCAAACTCTCCAATGCGGTTGAAGGAATCGGTCTCCGGGATCTTGATGACGTAGCTGACTTCGCCTGCAAACGTCTGCTTACTGACCTTCAGGTCAGAGCGCAGCTTGGGGCGTTGGAGCCCCCGGGCGAGAACGCCGCTCAGGCGAATGCTGGTGGGACCAAACTGCATGGAACCTCATCTCAAGGAGCACTGGCATTGTTTCGCGCCGGCCACAAAACCTTGACGGCCATGCCGGGGCGAAGTTGGCCGAGACCCGGCCCCGTGAGCTGCGCGGTCACATCGTAGCTCATGCTGGCGGGGTCGATCGTCGGGCTCAGCAGTTTCACCTCAGCCTCATATTCCCGCGAGTTGTCTCCCGCCTGGACCACGCGCAGGTGGTCGCGGAGCTTCGGTGTCTTCCCGGAGGATTCGGGCACCAGAAACCTGACTTGGAGAGGTGAAAGCTGGCTCACGCGGAAACACGGATCATTCTTGACCACATTTTGGCCTACGCGAATGGAGCGCTGCGCGATATACCCTTCAAAGGGGGCAAGGATATGAGTCTTCTCCAGCTCCACTTGGAGTTCCAGAATTTCCGCTTCTTTTTCTTTAATGGTTGCCTTCAAACTATCCACGTCGTAGTGCGCGCCCTTGGAAAGAAACTCGGCCTCTTCCTCCGCCGCCTGGCTGCTCAGTCCAAATTTGCGTAATTCCAACTGCCGGTGATAGGCGGCGTCCTTCGCTTGGGTTTCCGCTTCCTGGTATTTAAGATTGTTGTGGGCAATCTCCAAATCGTCGCGGGCGTGTTCCAGCTTGGCCTGCAATTCGCGGTCATCAAGGCGCGCTAAAACCGCCCCCTTCTGCACCCAGCTATCCTGATCATAGGCGATTTGCGTCACAATGCCGTCCACCTGGGCGAGCAATTCCACAGAGTTCTCGACCGAAAGCACGGTCAGGATTTCAAGCGTTGTGGGTCGGGGAGGCGCGGCTGCTGGCGTAGGAGGTGTCTTTGCAGGCTGCACGGCGGCCGCGGAGGCGGGAGGAGCCGCCGTTAATTTTTGTTCGTCATTCGAGCAGTTCGTCGCGCCCAGCATCGCGGCAATCGTCAAACCCAACGCCAGGATTTTAATTCGCATGAATCCGGCCTCTCTGCTCATTACGGAATCCACGACCACACTTCCCGCCACACCCAGCTAGTTGGTGCGCGAAACATCACGAATCCGACAGGATACCAGCCGGAGTGGAACCATCCTCCCATGGCGGCGATTTTGGCTTGCCCCGCCATCCCCGGCCGGGCGGCGTGACGGGGATTGGGAAAGACGGCGCGGGTGACGAAAAACTGTTCGTTCTCCGCGGTGACGGTCTGCGGAGAGACGCGCTCAACCTCGCCTACCACAGTTAGGGTTGGTAGCGCATTGAGCTTCAGCGCCACCTTCGCTCCGGGATGAACCCACTCCACATCGGTTTCCGGCACATTCATGTCAACCGCCATGCGGTCCTCATCCACGACCTCACAAAACGCGTCACCCGTCTTCAAGAACTGGCCAGTCTTTTCCTCTACCTTGGGGGTTACAATCACGCCTGCAATGGGTGATCGAAGCTGCGCCTTGTCGACCTTTTCGCGATAGAGATCCGCCTCGGCGTTGTGCAGATCCATACTCAGTTGGGCTTGGCTTACCGCCGTCCAGTCCTTTCGAGCTTCGGCATCCTCGAGTTGGCGCCGGGCAAGGCCCGAGTTGGTGATGGCGCTTTGCAGCAACACCTGGTAGTCGGAGTCCTCAAGCGTCGCCACCACATCCCCAGCATTGACTCGCGCACCCTCTCGCACCGGGATAGTCTGAATAACTCCGCTCACTTCGGCGCTGACCACGCGCCTTTCCGCCGGGACCACCGTCGCATTCGTCTGAAGCCGGAAGTGCCAGGGGATGATCACCAGAAGTCCTATCACCAATGCGGCCTTCCACGAAAGTTCAACCCAGCGTCCGTAAGTAACCTCTTCCAGCCTGTGCTTGCTCTTCAAAATGGGCCGCAGGAAGCTGGCGAGCGGCACTTCCTGGTAGAGGCGCGCGTTGCGGACCGCCACCGTGGTTTGGTTGGCCAGGATGCTGAGTATTTCCAAATTGCTTGCTGTCAGAAAATCCGCCTTCTCGCTGAGCAGCGCCAGCACGCCCACGCACCCTTGATCATCACGCAGCGGGATAGCATGGAACCCGCCGTACCCTTGCTCCTCCATGAACCGCGTCAAATCCGCAACTCCCTGGTCGGGCGACATCGCCCAGCCTTCCTCGTGGCGGTCAGCCGAGACGGAACCCTCCTGCGCCGCGACCCACTCCAGCACTTTTCGCAATCCTTCCATCTTCGGGGTCTTGGGAACCTCGGCTTCTCCCGATACCGCTCCCAGCACGAACTGGCTGCGGTCGAAAATTCCAATGGCACAAAGATCAAATGGCACCACGGTGGCGGCTTGATTGACAACGGTGGTCAGCACGTGATCGAGGTTGAGAGTGGAAGTCAGTTCCTTGCTGGTGGCGAGCAGCGCATTCAAGTCGTGGGCCCGGCGTTCCGCATTAAAGAGGTTGGCGTTGGTGAGGGCGATGGAAGCTTGCTCGGCCATGCTGGAAAGAAAGAAAAGGTCGTCATCGTCAAAGGCCTGACCGCCGGCCTTGTTGACGACCTCCACGACGCCGAGGACGGTCTCTTCCTTGAGCAGCGGGGCACACATCACCGTCCGGAGTTCAAAATCCCCGCCCGCCTGCCGCCGCTCTTCGAGCTGCGGCTCCTCCTCCGTGTTCACCACCAGGCGCGCTTCACCCAGATTCGCTACCTGCCCAAGAAACCCTTCCCCAACGGGAATTCGGACGCTCTGGTCGGTGCTGGGATCTTCTCCGGCTTGCTGGACGAACTTCAATTCATTCGCCTCGGAATCAACCAGCCAAATGTTGCAAGCGCCCCCTTGCAGGATATCGCGAACCTTTTCCGCCATAATCGGGAGCAATTCAGAAAGCTCAAGGGTCGAGCTGAACACGCGGCTGATGTCATACAACGCGGTCAAACGATCAACCGTCGAAATGCTGGAGGAGCGCTCTTCGTCGAGGGCGCCCAAATAGTTGAGCGCTCCCGCCGTGAGGCGGCATGCTTCCTCGACATAGGCAGCCTCATCAGGAGTGAACTCTCCTTGGCCGCGGTTCAGAATTTCAACGATCCCGATGGTACCGGCGCGGGTGGCAATCGGCGAGTACAGGGCTGTGGTCACCCGCTCGCGGTCGTTTTCCCCCAAATGCGTGAGCCTTTCGGGGTCGATCTCATCCTTGCCGAATCGCTGGGCTCGCTCGGCCTCCAACAAGTCAAAAAGGAAGCCTTCGATCACCGCTTCCGAAGAAGAATGAAACGGCGAGCCCGGTTGAAACCACGAGTCCGTGCAGGTCAAACCCTCACCGCTGTGCACGCGCGTCCACAACAGCACTGCCCGCGCGCCCAGGACGGGTCCCAGGTGCTGAACCAAAGTCTTGTAGACGGCGCTTGATTCCAGACAGCCCTGATAGGCGCTGGCGAGAGCGAGCAAATCTGACAACTGCGGCATGCCGTTCCCCAGTGTAGGGTTTGAATCAACTACGAAGACTCTACCACCAGCCTTTTCCTCATGAGCAAATAGTTTTTCCCCGCGCGCCGTTCGTAGGCAAGGTGATCCATGATTTGCCGCACAAGGTGAATGCCCAGGCCTCCGATCCTTCGCTCCTCGATCGGCTTGGTGATATCGGGAGTGGGAGAATCGAGAGGATTGAACGGCGCGCCATCGTCCTCAACTTCTAGGATCAAGTCCTGCTCGTCGCAGCGCAGGTTGACTTCGATGCAATGCTCCTGGCTGTCTTTCAAGCCGTGGCGAATAACGTTGCTTACGAGTTCGTCCAAGACCAGATCGATCTGGAACTCAGTTTCCTCCGGGAGCGCCACTCTTTGGCACCAGGTGGCAACTTCCTGGCTCATCCTGCCGATCTCCCCGAGGTCGTTTTTTATATGCAATGAAAGGCGTTCTTTCATCCGCTCTCCACAAGTCGACCGCCAGCCTCACCACTTTAAGTCACGATGTGCCTTGCGGATGGGCTTATCCACGCTCGTGCCTTGCCCCAAAACACCTGCTTAACATCCGTGATTTGATTCGGCGCCCGGGTTCGCCGCAGGATTCTCACCGGAACATTTCTGATTGTACAACAAGCGGCGCGCGAAAATAAGCTGCGTGGCACGGGCATCCTGCCCGTGTGGAGCCATGGCCAGGATGGCCATGCCACAAGGCCACAAGATTCTTTCCTCCGACTCCGTTAGAATAGCTGCTCGCCTTGTACCAGGGCATTGCGAGTCTCGATTACAAGCGTTCAGGCTATGGATCCCTCGGCTTCGGAAAAACCGATTCTAGTTTACGACGGCAATTGCAACTTCTGCCGCCTTTGGATCGAGCGGTGGCGCGCCTTCACCGGAGACCGCGTTCAGTATTCGCCCTTCCAGGAAGTCGCCGCGCAGTTCCCCGAAATTCCACGCGAGGACTTTGCCCGCGCGGTCCAATTGATCCTGCCGGACGGCAAAGTTTCGAGCGCCGCACAAGCGGTGTTTCGCACGTTTGCATTCGCCCCGGGATGCGCCTGGATGCTTTGGCTCTACCAGCACCTTCCCGGCGCCGCCACGGTTACTGAACTCATCTACGGATTCGTAGCCCGGCACAGGAACCCTCTTTACCGCCTCACCCGCCTCTTCTGGGGAAAGCACTTCGAGAGGCCCTCTTTCTCCCTCGCTTCCTGGCTGTTTCTGCGACTGCTGGGCGTCGTCTATTTCTTTGCGTTCCTCTCTCTTGCCACCCAGATCCTCGGCTTGATAGGGCAAAACGGCATCCTGCCGGCCAAGGAATTTCTCGCCACGATCGACTCGCGCGTGGGCACGGAGCGCTACTGGTTCTTCCCCACCCTCACATGGCTAAATTCAAGCGACACGGCGCTCGAAGTGATGAGTGTGGGCGGCGTGGTCGGCTCCATCCTGCTTATTTTCGACATTGCGCCTATTCTGATTTTGTCGCTGATATGGTTACTTTACCTTTCTTTGGTCACGGTTGGACAGGATTTTCTGGCTTTTCAATGGGACAGTCTCCTGCTGGAGGCCGGTTTCCTAGCCATTTTTTTGGCGCCCTGGCATCTTTGGCCGCGCCGATCCGCCGATGCCCCGCCGCCCAAGGTCCCGCGCTGGCTCCTATGGCTCTTGCTCTTCCGGCTGATGTTCTCGTCCGGGGTGATCAAGCTCGCAAGCGGCGACCCAACCTGGCGCAACCTTACGGCGCTGGAATACCACTACTACACCCAGCCACTGCCTACCCCCATCGCGTGGTACGTTCATCTTGCGCCACCGTGGTTTCAGCACGCCTCGACCGTGTTCGTGTTCTTCGTCGAGCTCGCCATTCCTTTTCTGATCTTCGCGCCGCGGCTATGGCGATTCGTGGGGGGAGGCTTCTTGATTCTTTTGCAGCTTCTGATTGCCCTAACTGGAAACTATGCGTTTTTCAATTTGCTCGCCGTCGCGCTCTGTTTGCTGCTTTTCGATGATGCGCTCCTGGCGCGTTTCTTCCCGCACGGCCTGGCGGAGCGTGTGTGCGTAGCAACGCCCAACCCGAGGCGATCTTCCCTGCGCCACTGGGTCACCACTCCTGTGGCCCTCGTCATTTTCGCGGCCGGCCTGCTTCAGCTCGCGGATCTCCTCTCCCTCCAGTGGGTACCGCCCCCGGCGTTCCATCTGCTTTCAGACCTTGCGCCGCTGCGCGTCGTGAACGGCTACGGACTTTTCGCTATGATGACCACCGAGCGCCCGGAGATTGTCATTCAAGGCAGCAATGACGGTGAGACCTGGCTCGACTATGAATTCAAATTTAAGGCAGGGGATCTCAGTCGCGCACCGCGCTGGGTGGCGCCTTTCCAGCCGCGCCTGGATTGGCAGATGTGGTTCGCGGCGCTGGGGGACTACCGTAGTTCACCCTGGTTCAGCCACCTGATGTTTCAACTACTGAAGGGTTCGCCCCCCGTATTGGCCTTGCTAGCGCGGAATCCCTTCCCTCAGTCGCCCCCGAAATATCTTCGCGCGCTGGTCTATGACTATCAATTCGCCGCTTGGCAGGAGCGCCGGGCGCGAGGTGAGTGGTGGCATCGCCGCCGGCAGGGAGCATATTTTCCCACCGTGAGCCTGAGGCAAAACGAGGGAAGCGAGACGCCTTAGACCTGATGTTGCATAACGGAGGGTGAGCCGGTAAACTGAATCCAATCGCAGCTATCGATAAGAGGCCGGTGAAACATGGAAAACGCGCAACGCCGTTCACCGCGAATCATGTTCAGCATTCCGATGACGCTCCGGGGACGGGACGAAAACGGCGAGCCTTTCGAAGCGACTGGCCGCACGATTACGCTAAACCGCCATGGCGCACGCGTCCAGGTATCACGCCTGCTAAAGCCCGGCCAGACAGTAAATGTCACGAATCAAACCAACGGCGCGGAGGCTGAATTTCGAGTCGTCGGCCCCATCGCTCCTCCTCTCGACCAGGGGGGCGAGTGGGGCGTCGAGTGCCTGCGTCTGGACACGAACATCTGGGACGTCTCTATCCCCCCCTCAAGCGAGGATGAGAACTCCGAAGCCCGCATCTTGCTCTCCTGCCGGCGGTGCCAATCCATGTCGCTGCAATCGCTTTCGTTAGTGGAAGTGGAAGTCCTAGAGACTGCGGGGTTGCTGACGATGCCCTGCGTGCGTTGCGGTGAACCCACTCCTTGGGGTTATTCGAAGCGGGCTTTCGAGGTAGAAACCCAAACCTACCAAGCCGCAGTAGGTGAGGTAATCCGTGATTTTCCCACCTTGACGGCGGAGCGACGGAAATCGTACCGCAAGCCTGCGCAACTTCCTATCCGGATCAGAAATTATTACGGGGAGATCGAGATTACCCAAACTGAAAACATTTCTCAAGAAGGCTTCTGCTTTATGAGCTCCCGCAGGTACCTTGTGGGCCAGGGCATCGTGGTGATTTGTCCGTTCGATGCGGCGAATGCGAAGCCGGAGGTTCGCGCCCGCATCGTCCGTTCGGAGCTGGGGTCACTCCAGGAGATGTACATCTACGGCGTGCGCTACGAACAAGCTCTGCGTTAGCGCCCGCGGCGGCCCCCCGCCTGGGAGTCGCTCACAATCATGACTCACATCCTGAGCGCACCCGAGATGAAGCTGACTTGCAGTCGGCATGGCAGGGGAGCTACAATTTACAGTCAGTGGGCTAAGAGGTGACCTGGCGCATTCTCCGCTGCGGTCAGGAAAGGATTCTGCCATGATCCGATTTCATCCGCTGCATAACTTGCGCGGATTCATGCTCCTTTTCGGTGCGGGAGTTCTTGCCGCATTGGTTTTGCTGACCCCTGCCCCCGTGCGGAGTGCGCAGAATCCTGCTCCCTCTAAGACCGCGGAGGTCTTGTCTCCTCCATCTCCGGTGAAGAACGAGGCCGCGCTTACTACCCCGGAGCAGAAGGGTGGTCCTAAGAAATCCAAACTCGAGAAGACAAAAACCGATGCGGCAGAACTTTCCACCTTAGCCGACCAACTGCGGGATGAGCTGAACAAGATAAACCTCCATATTCTCCCGGTTGATATTATTCGAAAGACCGAAGAAGTTGAGAAGTTGGCCAAGAAGATCAAGGGAGAGGCCAATGAGTAACTTCGTGCATACTCGCTGGTTTGCCAGGCAGCCGGGAGTAATTTTGGGTTTGCTGTTTACCGCCACATGCCTCATGACGGCTCCCGTTCATGCGCAACTCGCGCCGTCGGCCTCAGGGCAGCGAAACGAACACGACGCGGGGACTAATAAACCCAGCCACTATAATAATCCCGCCCCCGATTTCGACGCCACACGATCGCTGAGCTCCCAGCAGAAGCAGAGCATGATGCAGGCTAACTTCCAAAAGTCCAAAAGCGACGCCACAGAATTGGCCGCCCTGGCTAAGGACCTGTGTAAGGAATTGAACAAGCCCAACGCCGATGTTCTTTCCCTCGGAATCGCTAACCGGGTGGAAAAAATTGAAAAACTGGCCAAGAAGATCCGGGATGAGACAAAGGGATTCTGAAGGGTCTCTCCACCCGAGAGGTACGGTTTGAAGGTTGCGGGCACGCCGCTGGGTCAAGCGGCGTGCCCGCAATGGTTTGTTTTCTAGGCTGCCTTTTTGCTGGACTCAGTCTTTTCGCCCAGCCAGACGCCGCCAATCCGCATTCCGTAGAACGAACGATAGACGAAGCAAATCGACACGGCGAAGAAAATAGCCGCCAAAATGTGAGTCAGTGTGGAACCGTTGGTCACGGTCAACTTGACGGCCAACTCCACCGCCAAAAGGCCGAAGAGTGTGGTGAATTTGATGACGGGATTGAGCGCCACCGAGGACGTATCCTTGAACGGATCGCCCACCGTATCACCCACGACGGTCGCGTCATGAAGCGGCGTTCCCTTCTGCTTTAACTCGACCTCGACAATCTTCTTGGCGTTGTCCCACGCCGCGCCCGCATTGGCCATAAAGATCGCCTGATAGAGGCCGAAGATGGCGATCGAGATCAGATAACCAATGAAGAAGAACGGCTCGACGAAGGCGAAGGCCAGCGTGGCGAAGAAGACAGCAATGAAGATGTTGAGCATGCCTTTTTGCGCGTATTGCGTGCAGATGGCAACCACCTTCTTGCTGTCCGACACTGAGGCTTTTTCTGAGCTTTCCAGCTTAATGTTAGCCTTGATGAACTCTACAGCGCGATACGCCCCGGTGGATACCGCTTGCGTGGCCGCGCCGCTAAACCAATAAATCATGGCGCCGCCCGTGACCAGACCAAGGAAAAAGGGAGCGTGCAACAACGATAACATTTCCTTGTTCACGGTAAGGCCGTTGGTGAGCGCCATGATGATGGAGAAGATCATGGTGGTGGCGCCGACTACGGCGGTGCCGATCAGCACCGGCTTGGCCGTGGCTTTGAAGGTGTTCCCCGCGCCATCGCCCTCCTCCAGCATGTCCTTGGCACGCTCGAAATTCGGGTCGAAGTTGAATTCCTTTTTGATTTCTTCCCGGATGTTCGGGACCTGTTCGATCAGCGAAAGTTCATAGACTGACTGAGCGTTGTCCGTCACAGGACCGTACGAGTCCACCGCAATGGTTACCGGTCCCATCCCCAGGAAACCGAATGCCACTAGGCCGAAGGCGAAGACCGCCGGCGCGAGCATCAGGTTGGCCAATCCCAGGTTGCTGACGAGGAAACCTAGAGACATCAACAACACCATGGCCAGGCCCAGGTAATAGGCGGAGAAATTTCCAGCCACGAAGCCGGAGAGAATACCCAGCGAGGCGCCGCCCTCGGAAGCGGAGGTTACCACCTCACGGACATGGCGCGATTCCGTGGAAGTGAAGATCTTCACGAGTTCCGGAATGAGCGCGCCCGCGAGAGTGCCGCAGGAAATGATCGTCGCGAGTTTCCACCACAGTGAGGAATCGCCACTCAGGCTGGGGATAATCAGCAACGACGTAACATAGGTGAAGGCAATGGAAACGAAGGAGGTGATCCATACCAGCGAAGTGAGTGGGCCCTCGAAGTTAAACCTGTCGGCGTTTCCGTAACGCGCCTTGGCAATGGCGCCGTTGAGGAAATAAGCCACGGCACTGGCCACCAACATGATGATGCGCATTACAAAGATCCAGACCAGCAATTGCACCTGCACGGTCGGCTCTTTCACCGCCAGCAGGATGAAGGTGATGAGCGCCACGCCCGTCACGCCATAGGTTTCAAAGCCATCGGCGGTGGGTCCCACGGAATCGCCCGCGTTGTCACCCGTGCAGTCTGCGATCACGCCGGGGTTGCGCGCGTCGTCTTCCTTGATCTTGAAGACGATCTTCATGAGGTCGGAGCCGATATCGGCGATCTTGGTAAAGATGCCGCCCGCAATCCGTAGCGCCGCCGCCCCCAGGGATTCACCAATGGCGAACCCGATAAAGCAGGGCCCCGCATAGTCGCCGGGGATGAACAGAAGGATGATCAGCATCATCAGCAGTTCGACGCTGATCAACATCATGCCGATGCTCATACCGGACCGGAGGGGAATCTGGAAAATGGGAAAAGCCTTGCCACGCAGGCTGGCAAATGCCGTGCGGGAGTTGGCAAACGTGTTGACGCGAATGCCGAACCACGCCACTCCGTAACTGCCGGCGATTCCTACCAGACTAAAGAAGAGGATGATCGCCACGCGGAGGGCCGGATATCCCAGCAGCACCTTAAAATAGACCAGGATGATGGCAGCAATGAATACCCAGAGTAACAACAGGAATTTCCCTTGCGTAATCAGGTAGGTTTTGCAGGTTTCCCAAATCAACTGGGAAATTTCTGCCATCGCGCGGTGAACTGGTAAGTTTTTCAGGCCTGTATAGATGACCAGACCAAATAGCAATCCAAAGATGCAAAAGAGGATGCCGACCATCAAAAGTTTGTGCCCGTCCACTCCGAGAAACTGGACCGAGGAAAGATCAGGGAGCTTAAGGTTGGCTTCGCCCGCGGCGGCCTCATCGCCCCCTTGGGCAAACGCCGCTGGGGTTGCAGCCGCCAGGAAGGCTAGCCCCGCCACGAGCACCTTAGCAATCGGACCGCGCCGTTCCCAAGCGCCAGAAATTAAACTTCGCATGGCTTTTTGAGCAAAACCAGAAAGGATTAATGTGAGCACACTTAGACTAACAATTGTAAACACGTGCATTGGATTTCCTCCGACAGAAACTTCCTCTTCGCGCCCCCAAGGTGGGTACTTTTGGTCCTTCCGAACTTCATTCTCGGGAAGAATGACCTAGGACAGCTTGAGGATAAACCATAAAAGAGCTGCATGATAGCACGCAGAAAAATTTGACGTCAAGCAAACTTCCAGCTAAAGACTTCGAAAACCAGGGACTTCTAGTCCAGCCAGTCGAAAAATCGCCCACCTTCCTAGCTCTTATCAAGCTGATTCCATTAGGAAGGGATAAGCGCAAGCAAATGGCCACTGCAATTCTATGTCCGACCTATATGAAAATTCGAACATTGTCAGTTTGCCGAGGGCGCGTATAATCAGCCGCCGGGCATGGTCGAGGTTAGATCCGGGGAAGCCCCTCACCCTGCGCGGGCAAAGCTCGTCACGCGTAATCCCAGAGGGCAAGGCCAAAGCTTATGGAAGATTCCTGTGAAGTATACTGCGTGGGTAACGCCGTGGCCGATGTTCTGGCACGACCGGTAGATCACCTTGCTCCATCGGGGACGAGTCAGCCGCTTGAGGACGTCCTGCTAGCTCCCGGCGGTAATAGCATCAACACCGCGATCACCCTGGCCCGCTTGGGAGTATCGGTCCGCATTGCCAGTGCCATCGGCAATGATCGCTTTGGCCAATTCATGCGCGTCCGGGTCCGTGCCGAAGGCATTGACGACACTGGCCTGGTCACATTCCCCGGCGCCAAGACTTCCACGTCGATTGTCTTGATCGAGACCACCGGCGAGCGCCGATTCCTCCACTTGCGCGGTGTAAGCGCTCTCTTCTCAGGGAGCAACCTCGATTGGGGACAGGTGGAGAGGTCCCGGGTTTTCCATTACGCCAGCGCTCTAGCCATGCCTGCCTTTGATGAAACATCCCTTGCGCCTGCACTTAAATGAGCTCGCGAGTTGGGGTGCCTGACCTCGATGAACATCTGCTGGGATGTGCGCGGGCGGTGGCTTAAGACCCTTCAGTCTGCTCTGGCATACACGGATTTCATTTTTCCCAATCGGGAGGAGGGCCGGCAGCTAACCGGGGAAACTGAGCCTGCGCATATCGCGGCCCGGTTGCGCGAAATGGGCGTGAAGACCGTTATCGTCAAGCTGGGAGCGGCCGGCTGCTACGTGGAATCACCGCAGGGGAGCTTCACATCCCCGGGTTTTGCCGTGCAGCCTTTGGACACCACCGGCGCCGGCGATTGCTTTGCCGCGGGATTCCTCGCCGCAATTTGCCGGGACCCACCCCTCCCCTTCGCCGCGCGCTATGCCAATGCCACCGGTGCGTTTGCCGCGCTCGGTTTAGGTGCTGCCGACTCCGCCCCCACCGTTGCGCAACTCGAGGACTTTCTGGGCAGACATTCCGCTTCCTGATGATCTCCTAGAACCAGCAACGCTTCCCGGATCAAGGACGACCGTCGCTCGGTTTCTTCCGTGCAGTGCCCTTTCGATATATTGGGGGAGCGGGTTGGCCCTAAGTTAGAAGGTGAGGCATGCCGTAAACGGCCAAGAGTTCCAACCCGATGTTGAGGCAGGAATCCTGCACAATATGCATATAGTGGACATGGCGGCGATCCATCCGCGCGCGGGCGATGAGTCCGACGATCCCGGAAATAAAGCCGATTCCGCCCCAATAGAGCGATTCCAGGAAACCCAGACCATCACGAAGAGCAAGGATCAGAAAAACCGCTCCTGCAATCGTATGCAGGGACAAAATGAAAAGGAATCCAAACCCCATCCAACCTCCTACAGAGAATTCCGACATTCTCCCAGCGCATGAAGGGCGCTGCCTAAACTATCTTATCTTAGAAGCGTTGATTTGCCCTCTCCTGTCTTCCCGCCTGAGCCTCAAGATAATTACGCTCCAGGATTTCACATGCGTGTGCCCACGTCTTTTCTTCAGCGTAACTGCGACCATTCAATCCGATCCTATTGCGCAGCGGGATATCCTCGAACAAGCGTCGCAGCCCTTCCTCAAACTCCTGCGCCGAATTCGCCAGAAGGCCTGTCCTTTCGTGTTCTACGATGTCGCGTACGCCTCCTGCATTCATGGCCAGGACGGGAACCCCGGAGGCCATCGATTCCAAGGAAACCAAACTCAGCGTTTCGGTCGTTGAAGGCAGAGCAAAGACATCCGCCGAAGCAAACAACGCCGCCAGTTCCTCACCTTTCTTCCAGCTCGTGAAGGCTATGCTCGGACTCCGGAATGACCTTTCGAGTGCCCGTCGGTGTGGCCCCTCGCCGGCCAAGACCAACCGTGTGTTGGGATGCTTCTCTGCCAACCGGATGAACGCCCTCAACAATACGTCCAAATTCTTTTCCTTCGATATCCTGCCCGCGTACAGCACCAACGCACCGCCAGGTTCAACCCCCCATGCTTCTCGAACCGCTTCCCTTCGTTTGCCCGGATGGAATTGCACGCAGTCAACGCCACGTTCAAACACCCGAACATCCCGAATGCCACCCTTAATTAATTGCTCCCGCGTCATCCGGGATGGGACGTAGGTGTGCTGGCAATTGTTAAAAAGCCAGCGCAAATAGCGCCAGAGTAGAGGCTCGAATCGAGCGAAACCGTAATAGTGCATATAACGGATGATGTCGGTTTCGTAGGATGCCACCACTGCGCATCCGTGCCGTCTCGCCCAGAGCTGCCCGAAATAGGCCAGGACGCCTGGACTCATCAGGTGGACCAAGTCCGGTTTGAAGGTTTCCACCCGCGCAAATTCCCGGCGGTGAAATCTCCAGTGAGGAAAAATAATGGGCATTTCCGGATAAAGCGGGAAAGGGATGCCTCTGAACTCGACAACATTTTCGTCTCGGGGGTTTGCCTTGTAGTAAGGAACCGCTTGCAGAACCTGGTGTCCTCGTTGGCGAAGAAAGCGGACCAGCTCGATTTGGGTTCTTACCACCCCGTTCACCTGGGGCGAGTAGGCTTCGGAAAAGAGGGCGATCCGCATGGGGTGGTCATCCGCGGCAATGAGGCTTCCAAGAAATGCTCTGCTCCCGGTCAGGGCTCCTCAGGACAGCAGGCAATCTGCGGCACTGCCACCCTGACCACGGGAGAGCACCTCGTTGTCATCCTCCACCCGTCACATCACCGGGCTGTGAAAGACCACCCAGTAGACGACCATGGTCAGGAGAAACGTAACCTGGCCGGAAAAGAAGAAGTTCAGGATCGGGAGTTCTCCCGGCTCCAACTTCGCTTTATACCCCAAATAAGAAAAGGCGAGGCACGAGATAGCGGTCAAAGCAAACCCGAGGTGAGTGCAACCGCCCGCAATGGCCCCATGGGCAAATAATAAACCAAAAAGAGTTCCAAAAAACGAAACCGATGATCTGGGCTTGCAGCCTAAATGGGGTCTCTTGAGCTGGCCTAGTAGAAGGGCCGCAAACAATACTTGCCAGCCAATGTGGGGAACGACATGGCCTGCCACTTGGCGGATCCAGTGGAAGTTGGATTTGATTCCCAGCACCTGGCCGTCGTTCAGGCTGGAAACCATTTGCTCGTTAAGCTTGGCGGTAAGATGGATGCCGTTTCCGATGGCCACCCAGGCGAGCGCGGCCACAAACAGCGCGTCGATCGCAACCTCCGGCACTGCGAAATCCGGGCTTTTATCATAGTGCCTGATTCCATGAAAGTAGGCCATGCCGAAGGAGGGTAGCGCCAGAAGGGTAAAGGCCACTTCCAGCAAGGCATCGATGGTGAAGCGCGCTTGCCCCAGTGAAATAACCGGGTTGGTGGGTCTAAAGAAGTAGAGGGCTGCAAAACTAATATAGCAGCAAAATCCAAAAGCGACCCCTATCATCCGCATTGAGACCAAAGGACGGAATGTTGTCGTTTCCACTCTTGCATCGACTGCTGTTTCTAACCCTTCCTCTACTGTCTCTGTTATCTCCCCATTCATCCAGGAACTCCTCCAGATTTAATTTGTGACATTCTTGCCCGCTCGCGGTAGGGATGCTCTGTGCCGGCACTCGGAATTCACTTTTGACTTGCCGGGCGCTAATATACAACGGACCGCGTCCGCACACAACGGTACTTTTCCACTTCTATTGTGCCAGGGTGCTTCCAGCGTCGGTCGGAGGGCAGTGCCGCGTCCTGTGTTCCATTTTTGACACTGGCTGCGGCGACGTCCCCCCCCTGCGAGGTTGGTCGTGGAATTGACCTGCCCCCACTCTTATGGTATCACCCCTAATGCAATTTCTATAAGGAGAATCCTTTGAGCCTGCCAAAAGTTTTCATTACCCGTCCGCTGCCGCGGGCGGCAGTCGAGCGGATTGCGACGCAATGCGAGGTCACTGTTTACCCGGAGGACGTCCGACTGCCCCTCGCGCAACTGGCGGCTGCATGCCGGGAGGTCGAAGGCCTTGTGGCATCCGGCGCGCAGGTCAGCACGGAATTGCTGGAGCAGGCGCCCCACCTGCGCGTCGTCTCCACCGTGGGAGTCGGTTACGACAACATTGATGTGGCGGCCTGCACGCGCCGCCGCATCCTGGTTACCAACACTCCTGGTGTGGTGACGGAGGCGACCGCTGACCTCTGCTTCGCGCTCCTCATGGCCGTGGCGCGCCGGCTGGTGGAGGCCGACCGTCATGTCCGTGAGGGCCATTGGCAGTACTGGCAGTGGAGGAATATGTGGGGCACCAACCCCTCCGGCAAAACGTTGGGCATCTACGGCTTTGGACGCATCGGCCAAGCCGTGGCACGCCGCGCCCGGGGCTTCTCCATGCGCATCATTTACCATTCCAAAGACCGCCCCACGCCGGAGCAGGAACAGGAGCTTGGCGCGCAATACGTTAATCGCGAAACCCTTTTGCATGAAGCCGATTTCCTGACCCTGCATGTTCCCCTCGCCCCCGATACCCATCACCTGATCGGGGTGACCGAACTCGCCTTGATGAAACCCACCGCCTTCCTCATCAACACCTCTCGTGGGAAAGTGGTTGAGGAAGCCGCTCTGGTTGAGGCGCTCCAGTCGAAGCGGATCGCGGGCGCGGCCCTTGACGTCTTCGAGTTTGAACCCCAAATTCATCCCGCCCTCCTCGCCATGCCCAATGTGATTGTAAGCCCGCATATGGGCACCGCCACAAGCGAGACGCGGCTGGCGATGGCCATGAAGACGGCGGAAAACCTGCTCGCGGCACTCGTCGGCCACCGCCCACCCAACCTGGTGAACCCGGAAGCCTGGCAAGAATAAAGGGCAGTAAGCTGATGGCTGACAGCCGATACCTTGCAAAATACCGAAACCCCGAGTCCCGCCCCCGCACCCGATACCTAACCGAACTTCGCCACTCCGCTGAGCGAAATACTTTTTTTATATGGGGTTACAATTTTATTCCGTCACTATAGGGCTGACCTCGTGCCAAGTCTTGACCGGCTTCATGACTTCCGTGGG
>JBEKLF010000005.1:0-109080 GCA_050010335.1 Terriglobia bacterium | reverse complement strand
TCCATCGTTCACCCTCCGGGTGTGGGTCTGGATTTCTTCGCAAAATCTCTATAACACACATCCCGTGAGGGTGAACGCCTTTTCTGCGGTCTCCCGCTCGTACCAATCGCGATTCTTGGGTTTCTTCGAAGCTATCGACGCGATTCGCGGCGCGTGTTAGTATCGAATTGAGTTTGCCCATTGCCATTGCGAGATGCGTGGGCAAAACATGTCAGACTTCGGGCTCCGTGCGACGGATGTTCGCGAACCCCGCCAGGTCCGGAAGGAAGCAACGGTAACGAGCCTCTCCGTGTGCCGCGGATCACCCGAAGTCTGATCAAGATTATTTTGGATTTTAGATTTTGGATTGAAAACGTCCGGCCTTCGTGGTTTGTTGTATTGGACGACGTGCCGAAAATGCCTCAATCGAAAATCGAAAATCCAAAATCTAAAATATCCCTCCCATGTCATACCAAGTCATCGCCCGCAAATATCGCCCCCAAACTTTCGATGACGTGGTAGGACAGCACCTGGCCACTGACACCCTGAAGAACGCCATTCTGACGGACCGAGTGGCCCACGGATACATTTTTTCGGGGGCGCGGGGCGTGGGGAAAACCACCACCGCGCGCATTCTGGCCAAGGCGGTCAATTGCATTGCGGGGCCCACCGTGACTCCCGACGGCACGTGCCCATCGTGCGTGGAAATCACCGCGGGGAATTCCGTGGACGTCCAGGAAATTGACGCGGCCTCGAACCGGGGCATCGACGAAATCCGGGAACTGCGGGAAGCGGTGCGCTACCTGCCCGCGCGCGATCGCTATAAGATATTCATCATTGACGAAGCGCACATGCTCACCACGGAGGCCTTCAACGCGCTGCTGAAGACCCTGGAGGAACCGCCCCCGCGCTCGCTCTTCATGCTGGCGACCACGGAACCGCATAAACTGCCTCCCACCATCCAGTCGCGCTGCCAGCATTTCTCCTTCCGCCTGCTGGATTACGCGGAAATCTACGATCGGCTTCGCGCGGTGATCGCAGAAGAAAAAGTTGACGCCGATGAAGGCGCCATCTCCACGCTAGCGCAAGCCGCAGAGGGCAGCATGCGCGACGGGCTCTCGCTGCTCGATCAGGTGATTGCCGCCTGCGGCCAACATCTGGATGAAAAGCGTGTGCGCCAGGTGCTGGGCGTGGTGCCTACGGAATTGCTGGCGGACATTGTGAAAGCCGTCGATACCGCGGACTCCCGCCGGGTGCTGGAACGGGTGGGACAACTGGCGGCGGAAGGTTATGAACTCGCCCACTTCTGCGGTGAACTCACGAGATTCGTTCGCGACCTGATGATTGGCCGCACTTGCGGCGCGGAAAGCAAGCTCCTCCAGGTACCCAGCGAGCAGCGGCAGCAGATCGGCGAGATTGTGGGCCGTTTCAGCGAAGAAGACCTCTCGCGGTTCTTTAATATTCTGTTGCGCGCGGAAAGCGAGATGCGCTATGCGCTGGTGCCGCGCTTCCATTTGGAACTGGCCCTGATGAAGATGGTGCACGCGCGGCGCCTGGCGTCGTTGGAAATGCTGCTCAGCGGGCTGGGCGGCGCAGGCATGCCGGGAAAGAGTCTTCCGGCGCCGCGTCCCGCCCCTGATCCACCCGCGCGTTTGGCGGCAGAACCGCCGCGCCAGATTCGCACCGAGAGTTTCGCTAAACCCCCGGCCGTGGAATCCCGCCCCGCGCCGGCGGTTGCGGTCGAGCGCCCGGCTGCGCCGGTGGAGACCGCTGCTCCGGCTGCGCCCGCGAGCGAAGATGGGGGCCTGGCCGCGATTAAAACCAAGGTTTACGGCCAATCGAATTTTCTGGGGAGTTGCCTGGAGCACATGACCCGATGGCGCGTGGAGAATGACGAAGTCACATTTTCTTATGCCCAGAAGGATTCTTTTTTCGCGGACTTGCTCAAAAGCCGCGAGCAGCAGGAAACTCTTCGCGCGGTGTGCACCCAAGTGCTGGGCAAACCCGTGAAAATCTGTGTTAGACTTGATGAGAAGGAAGTCGAAGCTCGTGTGGAACGGCCCAACGCTCGCGAACGCGCCGAGCGCGATCAGGCGGTGGAAGCTTTTCGCAAAAAGTTCGACGGCACGGTGTTGGACGTCAAAGACCTGAGCCGGGAGTGAGCAATGAAAAACCTGGGGCAAATGCAACAGATGCTGAAGCAAGTCCAGCAATTCCAGGAGCAATTACAGAAGCAACTGGATGAGTTGGTGGTGGAGGCCGCGGCGGGCGGGGGCATGGTCTCCGTCAAGATGAATGGCCAAAAGCAGATTCACGAAGTGCGCGTCGACCCCGAGGTGTTTGCATCGCAGGATGTGGAAATGTTGCAGGACCTGATCCTGGTTGCCTGCAATGAAGCCTCGCGAAAAGTGGATGAACAGTTGTCCAGCCAAATGGGCAGCCTGGCCGGCGGGCTTAACATACCGGGCTTGACCTGACCGGAGCGGAGATTCGAATTTCCCGTTTCCAACCTTATGAAAGACTACGCTGAGCCATTGGCTCGCCTGATTGATGAGTTTAAACGTCTGCCGGGGATCGGGCAGAAATCCGCGCAACGCATCGCCTTCTACCTGGAACGCGCATCCCGGGAAGACGCGCAGCGCCTGGCCGCGGCAATCCTCGACGCCAAGGACAAAATCCGTTTGTGCAGCGTGTGCAATAACCTGACGGAACTTGATCCCTGTGAGTACTGCACGGATTCACGACGCGATGGCGAAGTGATTTGCGTGGTGGAGACCCCCTACAATGTTATCGCCGTGGAGAAGACGCGCGAGTTCCGTGGACAATACCACGTGCTGCACGGATCTTTATCGCCGTTGCAAGGTGTTGGCCCCGACCAACTGAAGCTCAAAAACCTGCTCGAGCGCTTACGGAGCGGCAAAGTAAAAGAATTGATCCTGGCCACCAGCCCCACCGTCGAAGGGGAAGCCACCGCCGTCTATATTTCCCGCCTCATCAAACCGCTGGGCGTGAAAGTAAGCCGCATCGCCATGGGAATTCCCGTGGGCTCGGAATTGGAGTACGCGGACGAAGTCACCATGGTCAAAGCCCTCGAAGGCCGCCGCGAGATGTAGCGCGCTAGCTGATGGGCAAATCTGGCGGCGGGGCGTACGTGGGTTGGGGCAGAAGGCGGTCGCGATCGTAAGGCGGGTCTTCGTGGTCCGGCATGATATAGTCCGGGAACTGCTCGAGCCAATCCTTGCGCCACTTCTCGTCGGCAAAATATTTAAGGTAGAGATAGGTGTCCTGTTCGCTGCCGCTACCCAGCAACGGATAATGACAGGCGGAGTCCTGGTCCAGCAGGATATCTTTAGTTTCTTCGCGCAGACCCTCAGTCCAGAGCGTCGAGTAGAGCTCGCGGTCACTCAGATGGTCGGTCTCTTCCAGGAAGATGCGTAACTGGGCGAGCTTGTTGATGACTTCCCAGAGCTTTGCAGTCACCTCTTTGTCATCGAGTGTTTCCGGCGCGGGCATGGAAACGCCGGCCCTCTCCAACTGTTGGAATTGCGTTGTCCAGGGAGCCTCCTCATATTCCACCACATGCTTCCAGAATCCTTCCTCCACGTCTGGGGGGCAATCCTCAGCCGTTCCGGACTTCATCTCAGGGCCAGCCAATTCACTCGCCCGGCGTTTCAGTTCCTCGATCCTTTTTTCCCGGTCTTCGTCCGATTCATTATTCACCATGCTGGGCTCCGATTGGCAAGGTCTGCTTTACTAAGCTTGGAGAATTCCCAAACGCGGCACCATCGTACACGTATCCCGCCGGGTTTTCCAGGTCCCAGGCGGGTTTTCCGCGCACCCACAAACCCAGTTCCGGTAACCTCCGCCCTCCGTTATAATCTAATGCTTTGGCCCTCCTAAGTCTTGGGGACAAGATCAAGGGTTTAAGACAGAAGGATTCAAATGCTCGACCGCTTCCGTCCGCTTCGGCCGTACCTTGCTCGCTACAAGGCGCGCTACCTTGCGGGATTCGTCTCCCTGATTATTGGACAGTCCGTGGGAGCCTTGGTTCCTCTGGTCATCAAAGCCGGAATAGATGACCTGATGCACAGCTTGTTGCTGCGGCGCCTGGCAATTGTGGCGGGCGTGCTGATCGTATTGTCGCTCATCAAGGCCGTCTTCCAATTCTGGACCCGGTGGATTCTGATCGGCATCTCCCGCGACGCCGAATATGATTTGCGCAACGACTTATTCCGTCACCTGCTGCGTCTTTCGCCACGCTATTACACTGAAAACCGCACCGGCGACCTGATGTCAAAGCTCACCAACGACCTGAATGCGGTTCGCAACATGATTGGCCCCGGCATCATGTATTCAGCCACCACCGTGGTGATCGGCATCACGACAGTCGCCGTGATGATTCGCCTGGATTGGAGGCTGACGCTAATGGCGCTTGCCCCCTTGCCGCTGGTTTCCCTGGGGGTCAAGTATTTCGGCGCCAAAATTCATGAGCGCTTCGAGAAAATCCAAGCGCTTTATTCGGAGATTACGGAACGCGTGCGCGAAAACATCGCCGGGGTGCGCGTGGTGCGCGCCTTTTGCCAGGAAGATGCGGAGATGGCCACGTTTGACGTGATGAACCGCGACTTTGTGCAAAAAAACCGGGGATTGATCTGGATCAGCAGCTTCCTGTGGCCGGCGATGGGATTGATGTATGCCCTGGCGGTGATGATGGTCTTGGTCGTGGGAGGGCAGCACGTGGTGCGGGGGGCTATTAGCGTCGGAACTTTTGCCGCCTTCAACGTGTATCTTGCCAACTTGATTTGGCCCATTGTCGCGCTGGGTTACGTGACCAACCTCGTGCAGCGGGGTTTGGCATCCCAGGGACGGTTGATGACCATCTTTGACGCCAAACCCGATATCGACGACCGCGAAGTTCCAGCCGATCCCATAACCGCGCTCATGGGCGACATCGAGTTCCGCAACCTGAGCTTCAGTTACAACGGCCACGCAATACTGAAGAACATTAACTTGCATATTCCCGCCGGCAAGACCGTGGCGGTGGTGGGCGCGACGGGGTCGGGAAAAACCACGCTGGTCAATCTGATTCCCCGCTTATACGATGCTCCCCCGGGAACCCTGTTGATCGACGGCGTCCCTATCCGCCAGATTCCTCTCCAAACGCTGCGCAAAGATATCGGATTTGTGCCGCAGGAAACATTTCTGTTCAGTGAGACGATTCGTGAAAACATCAGGCTGGGCGCGCCAGAGAGGCCCGATGCGGAGGTTGAGCGCGCGGCCGCAATTTCCAATATTCTGCCGGAGATTAACGGCTTTCCCATGAAATTTGACACCATGGTGGGAGAGCGCGGGCTGACGCTCTCCGGCGGGCAGAAGCAGCGGACGGCCATTTCCCGCGCGGTCATCCGCGATCCGCGGATTTTAATTCTCGATGATGCCCTTTCCAGTGTGGATACCTACACCGAGGAGACTATCTTGCGGCAACTCAGCGGCGTCGTGGCGGGCCGCACGACCATTTTGATTTCGCACCGCGTATCGACCATCCAGAATGCCGACGAAATCGTGGTGCTGCACGGCGGTGAGATCGCGGAGCGCGGCACCCACGCGGAATTGCTGGCCATGAATGGACATTACACGGAGCTCTATAACAAACAGTTGATTGAGGAAGCATTGGAAGAGGAAGTGTAAGGAAGGATTTAGGAGACAGAGGTCAGGAGTTAGAAGTTAGAAGCTAGAAATTAGGTGCCATGGAGGAGACCGGAAGGTTTTCATTCTGCCTCCTGACTCCTTCTAAGGATTATGGCTGTGAGTTCGCACGAAGAAGAGATTATCGGTAAAGCTTACGACTCGCGGCTGATGCGGCGATTGATCGAGTACCTCCGTCCGTACTGGCGGATGACCTTGTTTGCGCTCATCACGACGCTCCTTTACGGAATTCTACAAGCCATCCCCGCGTACCTGATGAAAGTTGAAGTGGACCGCTACCTGGACCCTGTCCGCGGCCAACATCTTCCGTCAATCCTCGCGAACTTTCTAAGCCGCGATCCCATGGTGGGCATTATCCAGATCGCTTTTGTGCTCTTCCTTCCAGCGGTCGTCGCCAGCTTCCTGCTGGAATTCGCGCAGTCGTTCGCCATGCAGTTGGCGGGGCAGAAGGTGATGTACGATCTGCGGCAGCAGATCTTTCTGCACTTGCAACGGCTGGAAATGGCCTTTTTCGATCGCAACCCAGTTGGGCGACTGGTCACGCGGGTGACGACAGACGTGGATGTGCTGAACGACCTCTTCTCGTCCGGGGTGGTGGCGATCTTTGGGGATTTCTTCACCCTCTTGAGCATCATCGTGGTCATGCTGAAAGTAAATTGGAAGCTGGCGTTGCTAACCTTCTCAGTGCTGCCAGTAATCATCATCGTTACGGGAATGTTCCGGCGCGCAGTGCGCGACTCTTACCGACGCATTCGAACGGCGATTGCGCGCATCAATGCGTATTTGCAGGAGCACCTGACCGGCATGGCGGTGCTGCAACTCTTCAACCGCGAGGACCGCAGCTTCGACGAATTCGAGGCCGCCAACCTCGCGCACATGGAGGCTTACAAAGATTCCATCCTGGCATACGGCCTCTTCTATCCCGCTGTTGAAATGGTGGGAGCGGTTGCCGTCGCCATTATTCTCTATTGGGGCGGAGGGATGGCCTTGCGCGGCGCCGTCAGCGTAGGAACAGCCATTGCCTTCATTCAGTACTCGCAGCGATTTTTCCGGCCCATTCAAGACTTAAGCGATAAGTACAACTTGTTGCAGGCGGCGATGGCGAGTTCGGAACGCATCTTCAAGCTGCTGGATACGCCCGTCGCCATCGTAGACCCCCCGCGGCCCCAGCCGCTCGCGCACCCACGCGGACAGGTGGAATTCCATAAGGTCGGGTTCGCTTACAAGGACAACCACAAAGTTCTGGATAACATCAGCTTTGCGATCGAGCCGGCTGAAACGGTGGCGGTGGTGGGCCACACCGGCGCGGGAAAAACCACCCTCACCAATCTGCTTTTGCGTTTCTACGAAGTGCAGGACGGTAGCATTACTTTCGACGGCATTGACATTCGCGAACTCCGCCTTGTTGATTTGCGCAGGAATTTTGGCATTGTGCTGCAAGATCCGTTCCTTTTTTCCGGGACGATTGCGAGCAACATCCGTTTGGGCACCGAAGGTATTACCGATGCGCAGTTGCACGAGGCGGCCCGGCAGGTCAACCTTCAGGAGTTTATTGAGAGTCTGCCGGGCGGGTTTGATGAGCCCGTTCGGGAGCGCGGGGCGACACTGTCCGTGGGTCAAAAACAGTTGCTGTCCTTCGCTCGTGCGCTGGCGCACAATCCCCGCATTCTGGTCCTCGACGAGGCCACTTCCAGCGTTGATCCGGAGACCGAGCACTTGCTGCGGGAGGGGATGAGACGCCTGATCGAGAACCGCACCTCGCTGGTGATCGCGCACCGGCTCTCCACCATTCAGAATGCCAGCAAGATCGTGGTCATGCACAAGGGACGCGTGCGCGAAGTGGGCACGCATCAGGAACTTCTGGATCAACGTGGGATATACTTCAAGCTTTATCAGCTTCAGTACAAAGATCAGGAGGTTCCGGCGGCGCGGCTTGTCGCGGAGACGGAGTCCTTGCCAGAACGTCCTTAATCGACTGCAATCCGATTCTATGCAGAGCGACATTGCGGCGGCGGCAATCGCGCTTTTCTGTGTATGGCCTGGCCGACTGGGAAGAAGGCGCCTTCCTGGGGTTGGACGATTCCGCGCTGCTGATGCGAGCTGCAAGGCAGGAACTAACGCTCGTCACCTACGATCGAAGAACCATACCGCCTATCCTGAAAGCCTGGGCACAGGACGAGCGCCGCCATGGGGGCGTAATCTTTATCGACGAAAAAACCCTTTCCCCCTCCGACATTAGAGGCTTGGTGCGGGCGTTGCTCACACTTATTGAGGAAACTGGAGATTGGGACTGGACCGATCGAGTCTGTTTCCTGCGCCGCTGTGAGAAGGAAAAGGTCTCAGGATGAGCAGGAAAAGGTGTAGGGCATCTTTTTGCTCAGCAATGATGCGGTAGAATACTGTCATCGGCAGAGTCAAACGAGAGAACCCGGGGACGGGGAGAACCCGGGGCAAAGAAAAGGGTACCGGACCCCCTTCCCCCCCTATCACCCCGTTTGTACTACTTGTAAATTAGTTCTGTAACCTGTTCGTTTTCGAAGAGGGTATTATTGAAATCTCCAAACCTGAAATTGCCAATAGGACCGAATCGAATAATTGTATCCATCCCGATTGACACAGTAACTCGGTGATTGTCCGGTAGCAAAGGCGTCGTGCGGATTGAGCAATTCCGGCCCTCCAACCTGTCGGTGTTCAGTCCGTTTGTTCGGGTTTTGATCCTCAGTAATTCCTCCATCTCTGTTTCGGCGCAAAAACAAGAGAAAGTAACTCTCATTTTTGGAGGCTTCCCACCTAGCAAAAGACAGTAAATATTGACCGGATGGAAATTTGCAGGCAGAGGATTGAACTCTTTATCGGTCGTCTCATATTGAAGAATGGGATCACTACAAAACTCCTGCACATGTCTCCCGTCGGACTTATTAGGTACTTCACGAAACGGTATCTCACTGGGCGTCTCCGCGAATCGTTTCGCCACCAACATACCGCGATAGTGTTCCTTGATGTGGCACAGGGCTTTGAAATAGTGCTCCAGCACATCCGGATCGTGCGTAATAACGAACGTTTCAGCGCCGCGTGCAATAGCAGTTATGATAGCTATCAAAGCCAATTGCTGATCGGTCCACCAGTTGGGCGAGTCCATTGCCTCCATGCCTTTCTTGGCAATACTGAACCCGCGCGCACCTAACTCCCGTTGAACCTTGGCCAGGAGCTCGTCACCCGTCGGGTTCCTTCCGAGCTTCTTCAAAGCAGAAAACGCCAAAGTTCCCATCGCCTTTCGAACCGAAAGAAGGGAGACGTAGTATTCGTACCCAAAGTCAGTGAAATCCTTCGCAAAAAGCACTTCAATTCGTGGAGCCCCTCTCGACAACGACTCGGGGCAATCGGGCGAACCCTTACCAATCCGAATCTGTTCCCTAACAGCCGCAAGAACGTCATCGCGGATCGATCTATTGTGGAACGGGGATTTGATCCACGGTAACAACTCCTTCCACACGCTCGGACCGATAAAAACCTGCTTTGTGCGCAGCGAATCCCATATGGCGGGGTCCATTTCTTTGGTGAAGACGTTCGTATCTGGAAATACCACCGCATTGGGTAATGGCGCTGTTCCTATATCGTGGATCAGTTGAGTAACTGAATAGTCAACCTTTGGATGTGGGCCATGGAAGCATAAACGCCCGATAGGTTCGCGGTTAGGTGGGGGAGCAATGAAGGGAGTCGGCATGTGGCGGGTAGCTAGAGGGCGTTTCGTCGACAAGAAACGGGTCGTGACAGTCATGTTTCTCTTGTGTGTCATCAGCTTTCTCCAAAGTCCTCTTTATAGCATCAGAAACACAACCACGCTATCGATCTCTCAGTTCAATTACAATCGAGATTGTCGCCATCTCTGCTTATGCGAGAGAGAGGAGGAGGGTGCCAGGTACCCTTTTCTTTTCAAGAAGCGAAGCCGGCCGTACGGTTCGGAGCCCCGGGGTGTCGAAGGCGGTGGCGCAGTATGGAAAATACATCCGCAACCCCTGGCGACCCGAAAAGAGTACCTGACACCCTTCTTTCCCCGCCGTGCGGAGGAGACAGGCCTCGTGTGGGATCTGCGCTGTTGGGATCGTTTTGCGGTTGATTAGTATATGAATAGGTGTATAGTAACGCCGAAATTGCGCGAGTGGAAACGTCGTTTTCTTAGCGTGCTTGTGCGTCGGATCAATTGCCGAACGAGTTGACGTCGCCCAGGGAGGTCAGATGCAGGTTGAGGGATTCTTACGGTTGTTGCAAGAGCTTACCGGCACACCATGCAAAGGTGTAGCTGATGGCGACAAGCAATGTCTGGTGGCCATCCTCAAGGACGACCAGCGGGCGATCGACTGGTCACAGTTCAATGAGCTTCTTCTTCTAGCAAACAAAGACAGGGTGCAGTCTCCTTTTTTCAGCTTCTTCTTCGGCCCCAAATGCACGGTTGGGACCATCCGACGCGGGGTAAAACAATTTCAAAAATCAGCGATGCTGTTATTTGGCAATTTTATTTTCGCTTATCGGCGTCTCTCTCGCATCAAGCAGCAGGCGGCGTTCATGCTAGAGCTGAAAGAGGTCGGCGCTGTACAGCGAGACAGCGTCTCCCAATACACGGAGCGCGCCAGGAAGCTTGTCGAGGCGCGGCATATTGGACGGGGCGATACGCCCCTAGTCGGTTACCTCTTGGCACCTCGCATAGTGGCCGATGCTGAGCGGTGCAGGCTGTTTCATGGTGCCTTCGAGGGCTTACCTGATGGGTCTAATTGGAAGTATTTGGCCGACAGATTGCGGGCACTCGCACGGCCATCTGAACACTCGCCGTTAATGGCCATAATCGATGGTTTCAGACGACAGAAGCCTCGTGCGTCGCTTGGCGACTTTCGGGACTTCGTCGCAGAATCGCTGCCGCAGATTGAACGGAGGGAGAAAAGGCTAGCGGAGGTCCAGCGGGCGGCGACCAGAAATCAGGATATCTACCTTACTTGGAACCACATGGACGTGTACTTTGCGACTTCGATGCGGAGCGTCTGGGAGTTTCAAGATCTTTACGATTTCATAGATAGGTTGATGGGCCAACAGGAATTGAAGAATTTGAAACTCCGCTATTTCGATCCGACCCAAAGTTACACGTCAAATCCCATTAACAAGGGGCTCGTTGAATCTCTCATGCTCAAGCGGGCAAAGTGCACGGTCTACTCGGTGCAAGATGTTGATACGCTTGGAAAGGACTCAGAGCTAGCGGCAACCCTAGCGCAAGGAAAGCCGGTGATCGCGTATGCTCCGCACGTTGATGTGAGGCGGCGGGCCGCCGAACTGGTGTGCCAAGACGCCGAGGCGGTACTAGAGCGTGTGGAGTTAGTCCGCTACGCTGATGAGACCGCGAGGGGAGAGATCAAGGTCGAGAAAGGTGGCCCAGCCGACTTTCTTTCCACTTGTGAGAAAGCCTGTCTGTGGAGATCGCTGCCGAGTGAAAAGTTACTTGGGCACTTGTGCCCCAGTTGTCTCAAGCAACTCCGGGATCTATGCGCTGCCATCGCGAGGGCTGAGAAAAGGATATACGACAAAAGGGCAGATACACTACGACGAAGGCACCCCCTTGCCGTCCAAGTGAATCTAAGTAATGGCGTGGCAACCGGCGTGCTGGTAGTGCGCGGCGTGAAGGAATGCGCTAAGCTCCTCCGAAGCGTTTTGACGAACGACATGCAGTTGGACGTTGAGGAAGATGATGACATGTGGTACCTTCGGGAAAAGATCAGTGGGTGCGTGTACAGGGTTGTGACAAAGAACCCCCGCATTACGAATTGTTTCTGGAATTTTTATCTCCAACAGAGAGAGGGCGCCAGTGATTACACATCCTAAATCCGCACCAAGTCAGTCTGGGCAAAGTCGGCCCTGGGAAGAACAAAGGATGGACTCCTACGACGTAGAGGTGCTACGGCAGGATTACCGGGAACGCCTTTACTCCGAGGAGGGGCGCAAGCTTCTTGAGAGTGAAGTGCCCCCAACCAACGGCCGCCCTAAGCAGAAGTGAGTGGCTGGGCTTGCCTTCTGTCTCAGCAAGCTGTCGCCTTTCGCTCCAAGGGAAAGTGCCAGGTACCCCTTCCACGAACCAGGAGCGAACTGCTCAACCGCGACGAAGGGGCAGGCCTCGTGCCTGCCCACCCGGGGCCGATTCGGCCCCCGATTGGGCACCCACTAGGGTGCCCCGACGAGATTCGACGTAAACTCAAAAGAAATCCTCTCCCCTCGGAAAATTTGTCCTTATCCCCCTAGCCTCTGGTCGCCATCGTGCTCCATATCTACCGGAGTATTGTCGTATGGGTAAAATAACGCATCGGAAACCGGGTTTGGGGCAGGCGGCAGGCTACCCAGGAAGGCTCTGTAACCCGGCACCTAGCCCCCAGTACCCAGGCTTTTGGGAAGTCCCGAGCGTGAACAACCTGCTCCCGAACTTTAGATGTGGGTTCAGTTCGTTGACGTAGGGGCGGGTTTATCCCGCCATCGTACCTCGAAATCAACCGATCGATGGCGGGGTAAACCCGCCGCTACGTATTTGACCCCACTGCCGAACTTAGATGCCGATCCTACGTGGAACAAGATTGGCCTCTCGGGAACCTTGAATGTTTATGAAAAACAATAACTTAGAGAGAATTCAAGAACCTGATGAGGGAGGGCGCCGCTGAGCCAAGCGTATGAAATCAGGGCAGTTAATGAAAACACTGCGGGTCGGGAACGGCCGGCCCTCGCGAACCTTGAATGTTATTGAAAACACAGTACGTTAGCCCAGAAAGCGACAAAATGGCACTTGCTGCAACATTTTGAAAATAGGGAAGTTATAAGAAACACCACGGTGCGAGGGTGAAAAAAAGGGAACGATAAAATGAAGGGGTATCCTAGAATGTTATAGAAAACAAATGAGATATAAATTGACATTGCGCAAATTCTCTCCGAACCTTGAATGTTTATGAAAAATAAACCATTTATCGCCGCGAACCTTGAATGTCATAGAAAAGAAAAGGAGTTGAGGGTTTTCGGGGCCCCGGGCGGCTCGGAGGGGGACCGGGGACAACTGGGATCGACGCTTCAGGCCGAAGCCACCCCCGCCGTGACCCATTTCCGGCAGTGGAGCAAGCGTAGCGACCTGTTTTGTAGGTCCGCGGCTTCTTCGCTACGGGCGGGGAAAAACCGCGGACCTACAAAACAGGTCCGCGCTACGGACTATGTCTGTCGAAAGCAAACCGGAATTTGCGAAGGTCCACCGGCACGAATTCACCGCCGCGAACGCCCCCGCGGGATCGACGCCCGAGGCCGGAGTCACCCCCGCCGTGACCCAATCCCGGCAGGGGAGCAAAAAAGATGTTAGAAAAAATACGTTCGAAGCCGGAATGTATATGAAAACAAACAAATCTCGGACACAATGCCCGGAAAAAAGTCGGACATTTATGTCTTAGATTCGGACATTTACGTCTAACCGACACCGATTTTGCAGAAAACCGCTGCTTTGGAACGACAATTTGCCAGATCATTTCGGTTTTTCACGGGTTTCTTCGTGCATAATACATTTGTTCCGATCGTGAACGCCATGTCGCAAGTCTCGAGTCCCGAATGCCAAATCATGATCGTCGCGGGGGAGCGCTCCGGCGATATCTACGGCGCAGCTTTGGCGCGCGCGCTCGAGTCGCGGTTGCCGGGCGTGGAGATCTTCAGCTGTGGTGGTGAGGCCATGCGGCAGGCGTCGGTGGACACTGTCGTGGACTCTCACCAGATCTCGATCGCAGGCATCACGGAGGTCATCCACGGAATTCCCCGCGTCTATCGCGCTTTCCACCAACTCCTTGCCGAAGTCGACCGCCGTCAGCCCCAGCTTGCTGTTCTTATCGATTTTCCGGATTTCAACCTGCGGATGGCACGGCAGCTCAAGAAGCGGGGAATCCCGGTGGTTTACTTCGTGAGCCCCCAGGTTTGGGCGTGGCGCAAGGGGCGGGTCCAAACACTCAAGAAACGCATCGCCAAGATGATCGTCATCTTCGATTTTGAAGAGGAGATCTACCAACGGGCGGGCGTGCCCGTGGAATACGTCGGCCATCCACTGGTGGACATGATGCGGCCCCACCTGTCGCGAGAGGAGTTTTTCGCGAATGTCGGCCTGGATCCCTCCGTCCCGACGATCGCACTGTTGCCGGGCAGCCGCCAGAAGGAAGTGGCGGCGAATTTGCCGTTGATGCTGGATGCGGCCACCCGCCTGACCCGGAATCGGAAACTTCAGTTCGTCATAGCCGCAGCGCCCACCATTGATCCCCGTTGGCTGGAAACAACCCTACTGGCGAGTTACGTTGGCGGCGCTACGGTCTGCGCGGCTGCCAACGCCACCTACGACGCCCTGCAACATTCCGAGGTTGCGGTGATAGCAAGCGGAACGGCAACGCTGGAGGCCGCCCTGCGTGAGCGTCCCATGGTGGTTGTATATCGCGTATCCGCTCTTACCTGGCTAGTGGGAAAACTCCTGGTGAAGGTCCCCTTTTACTGCATGGTGAATATCCTGGCGAGGAAAGAGCTTGTGCCCGAACTGATGCAAGACGATTTCAATGCCGTCAACGTGGCCGCGCGAGTAGAATATTTACTGGACCATCCGGAGGACCGCGAGGAGATGATCCGGGGATTTCAAGCCTTAAAATCCCGGTTGGGGCGTGGGGGAGCTATCGAACGTGCTGCGGACGCTATCGTGGGGGTGCTGCAATCCTCTCAAACGACCCAATCGTCGGGTTGAATCATCCTCCGTCGAAATTGATCTGGGCGACATGCAACGCGGGGGTCAACCCTATAATCCAATCCAGGGGTTCCGTAGCCTGACGGACGCGGACGAAAAATCGTTTCGCGGTCCTTATCCGGCGGTTAGGGCAGCACAGCCGACTGTCTCGGTTTAAAATCAGGGGGAATGCCTTGCTGATCATGAGGTGTGAGATGGACCCCGTATGGCGAAGAGTTCACTGCCCGGGCGACTCCGCCAGCACGGAGCGCACACCGGAGCGATTTTGCGAGGGGAGCCAAGAATGATTAGGTCCAGAACCGTGAATCGGTCTGCGTTATCGCGCGCCATCCGCCAGACTCGCCGGTGGAGGGTTCAGGCAGGGCTCTTCTGTATGGTCCTGGCAATGGCCCCGGCATGGGGCCGGGCGCAAAGCGCCGGTCCGCGCTTCGAAGTCAAAAACTACGTCATCGATGCCCAGCTACTGACTTCCCAGCATCTTTTGAGCGCCAAGGCACGCGTGGACATCATCCCCAGCACGGATATCACCTCCCTTACTTTTGAATTGCACAGCAATTTACGCGTCCAAAAGGTTGTGGATAGCACAGGCCAGGAGGTTTCTTACCGGCAGGATGGCCAGGCTCTGAATCTGTCGCTCCTAAATCCACTTCCCGCAGGGAAACCGGCCTCGATTACCGTGACTTACGGGGGAATGCTGAGTTCCGCTGACGGCAGCCCGGTGGAAGGCATCAAAGTGGCGTACATCGGGCCAGAAGGAAGCTACCTTCTTTATCCGGGCCGTTGGTTTCCCATCAGCGGCTATGACATGAACCGCTTCTCCGCCACGATGAATATTTCCGTCCCCTCGGATGAGGTTGTTATCGCCTCGGGGAAGGCTGCCTCACCGCAGCGGCAGACAGGAGAGGTTACTTACAGCTATACCTTCGACAATTCTTCGTTCCCGGGAACGGTGATCGCGGGCCGTTATGTGGTGCAGCCCGGCACGACCTCGGGAGCCGACATCACCCTCTACCTCAAGGCGGGCCATGAAAATCTTGCCGCCAGTTACGGTGAAACGGCGGCCAAAATTCTTGCCTATTATAGTACTGAGTTCGGCCCGCTCCCCAGCGCTCACCTCGACATCGTTGAAATCGGTGACGATACCGTGGGGGGTTATACGGCCCCCGGGGTGGTGGCGCTCGCCTCCCGCGCGCTTACGAACCCGGTCAATTACCGCCTGTTGGCGCAGGAGATTTCGCATTTGTGGTGGCGGTCATTGGTTAGTCCTGCTACGCCTAACGATGCATTCCTGGATGACGGCCTCGCCGTGTACTCCAAAGCGATGTACGTGCAGGAGGCGGCGGGCGACGCGGCCTTTGAAGACCTGATGCGCGATACGGATGTTGGCGCACTCACCCACGAGGAGGTGGCGCCTATCGCGCAAGCCAGCCAACTGCATGAGTTCACGCCCGAGTATCAATCGATTGTTTTTGATAAGGGCGCCATGGTGCTTCACATGCTCCGCTGGGTGATTGGCGACGAGGCTTTTCGCAAAACCCTCCGGTCGATGGTGGAGCAGTATGCTTGGAAATCCATTGCCACGGAAGAGTTTCAACGCCTGGCGGAGAAAGCCTCCAAGCAAGAGCTGACCTTCTTTTTCGCGCAATGGGTCAACTCTACCGGTGTGCCGCAGTTCAAGCGCAATTGGGCTGTTTACAGGCTCCCCAAAGGCTATCAGGTCGTGGGCAAGATGCAGCAGGATCTGGATATCTTCCGCATGCCGGTGGAGGTTCGCGTCATCTGCCAGGGCTCCAAACCCATTACGCAGCGAATCGACATGGTCGGGACCACTGCGGATTTTACCATCGACACCCGCACCAAACCCTTGCGCGTCCTGGTGGACCCGGCCAGCCGCATCTTGAAATTCGACGACACGACGAAGTACCAGGTGGAGATGGCGCGCGCCGACCAACTGGAACAGGAACAAGCTTATTTGGATGCCATCAAGCAGTATCAGGAGGTGTTGCAGATCAACAGCAACAGCTCACTGGCCCACTACCGTTTGGGTGAAATCCATCTCAAGCTGCGCAACTACAATGCGGCGATGGAGGAATTCCGGCGGGGCCTGGATGGCGATTTGAACCCGAAGTGGATTGAGGTGTGGTCGCATCTGGAACTGGGCAAAATATTCGACGTGACCGGCCAGCGTGACCGCGCGCTCAACGAATATCAACGCGCCTTGCAGACCAATGACAACACCCAGGGAGCGCTTGATGAGGCCAATCGCTATATCCAAAAAGCTTACAAGGCCCCGGCGCAGACCAGTTAGAAGTTAGAGGCGAGGAGCTAGAAGACACGGGATGCGCGGTGGCAAGCGTACCTTCTACGGAAGGGCACGCAGCAAACTTCTAACTCCAGACGTCTAGCTCCTGCCTTCGGATTACTGTCGTTCGAATTTCCATCCCGTCAGTGCGGTCTGGGGAACCCCGCGCCGCTGGACCAATACCTTGAAAATGTTTCCCATTCCCTCGGGAGAGATTAACCTTTTTAGTTTTAATCGCGCGTTAAGCATCTCTATTTCCGTCTGGCCCGGATCGTAAACATCCGCAAATTGGGTGGCTTCGCCGAGCGCAAGCAGAAATTTCTCCTGGGTCGTAAATCCCGCGAACTCCAGCCCAGCAGCTTTTCCCGCATCGATCAACGCGCTGAAGTTCACGTGCGCTGTCAAATCCGATTCCCCGGGCGCAGTGAAGAAATCCTCCGCCGCGGTGTGGCGATGATAAGCCAGCAAGGTCCCGCGCGGACGGTCGGGGGTGAAGAGTCGATTGGCCATGTCGCCGTAATCGATGGTCAGCACATAGCCGCGGGTCAGTTTGAAAGCGACAGCCCGAATCCACGCCTGGGCCTGCCGGTTCACCTCCATGCGGTGGCTCTCCTCCAGTTCCGGAGCATACCGTGCAACGTAAGCTGCGACGATGGAATCGCTGATGGGGCCAGGCTTTTCGCCCAGGCAGTCGCCCTCGGCGGCGACGTAAATTTCCTTGAGATGCCCGCCGGTTCGGGTGACCACGCTTACCGGAAACGCGTCAACGAGTTCATTCGAAAAGAAACAGCCGGTGACAGGCGCGAGTTCCTCAAGATTGGCGAGCAGCCGGAACCTGCCCCCCTGTCCCACTGCGGCCAGCCGTGCTTCAATGCGCTGGCGCTGGGGTAAGCCCGGCTCGATGGCGGCGTAATCGAGCACCGCGGCGAACTCCGGCAAGGCCCCCTCCACCCAGGTCAAGAAATCGGACGCAAAGAGCCCCCGCCCCGCGCCCATCTCGACCCAGGTAAACGGCTTTGGTCGCCCCGCGGCGTTCCACATCTCGGCGGCTTGCCGCGCCACAAGGCGGGCAAAAACCGGATGCAGGTCGGAACTGGTGAAGTAATCCCCCGCAATGCCGGTGCGCTCGCGCCCCTGGGTGTAGTAACCGAATTCCGGATGATAAAGACACAACCCCATGTAGCGCTCAAAGGTCATCGGGCCAGTGCGGCGCAAGGTGTCGAGAAGCAGATCTTTGAGAGGTAAGGGGCTCAAGGGAAACTCAGGTGTCAGGTGCAAGGTCTACAGCGCCCTTGCCGCCGGGCGGCCGGTTAACTGTTGGTAGGTCTCTTCAAACACCTTGAGCGCCGCACCGTCGAACAGCACGAAGTAAATCCTCTCCAGACTCGTGCGGACCTTGACGTGCTCGAGCACGGCTTTCAGCATGATTGGCGCGCATTCCGCCACGGAGAATCCAGCCACGCCCGTGCCGATGGCCGGAAGAGCCATGCTCCGAATCCCTTTCTCCTCCGCCCGCATCAGGCTGGCGCTAGTCGCGAGCCGCAGGGATTCCGCGGTGGCCTTCTCCCCCGGCCGCATGCTGGCAGCATGAATTACGAAAAACGCCTTCAAATTCACGGCGCTCGTCACCGCTGCATCGCCCAGGCGGATCGGGGCCAGGCGCTCGCACTCCTCTTGAATGCGTTCCCCCGCCTTCCGACGAATGGCGGCCGCCACCCCCGTATCCATCGTCAGGTCCGTGTTCGCAGCGTTGACGATAGCGTCGACACCCAAATCCGTGATGTCGCTTTGCGCAAATAGAATCTTGGTCGGCATGGTCCCTCTTTACTTGGCGAGCTTGCGCAGCCCTTCCTCGTCATAACCCAATACCATTTGCCCGCTGCGGATCACAATGGGCCGCCGAATCAGGTTGGGTTCCTGCGCCATGAGCTTCAGCGCCTCATCCCGCGCCGGTGGATTCTCCCTCATCTTCCTTTGGCGGTAAAGTTCATTCCGGGGGTTTAAGAAGTCAAGGTAGTTGCGCGGTCCGATCAGTACGTCGAGTTGGTCCGCTGTCAATCGGTCCTTCCCCAAGTCGTGCTCGTCAATTTCCACGCCTTTCTCCAGCAAGAGACCTCTCGCTTTGCGGCAACTCGTTCAAGTGGGCTTGAGATACATTTTCAGTTTGGGCATGGCGGCATCTCCTCTTCGGGTTTTGATTTTCGCTGATTGCGGATCTGATGCGTGGGAGCTTTCTTCAGTACCTCGGAACCTTGGGATCGATCTCCTTCGACCATTGATCGATGCCGCCACTCATGCTGAGGGCGTTCACTCCGTGTTGTTTCAGCCATGAAGGGGCGTTGAAACTCCGCATTCCTGCATGGCAGTAAACTACCACCGGCTGGTCTTTCGGAATGTCATCGACCTTTTGCGGAATCTGCCGCATCGGAATCAGGGTGGCTCCCTCGATGCGGGCGGCCTCGTACTCCCACGGCTCGCGGCAGTCGAGCAAGAAGAATTTCACGCCCTTCCGCATCATCTCCTCTACTTCCCGAGGTTCGATAATGAGTTCGTCCATCAATTCGCTCCCGTTCATTACGGCCCACACCCGGCTTTCATCCATGGCGCTGGGTAGGACGGCCATTATCTCCTCGCCGCTCGCTCGCGGCATTTCTCGACGAAGCGCACAAAAATCTCGCGCTGCTCGGTGGAAGTGTTGACCATCTCCTCTGGATGCCACTGCACGGCCATCAGGAAAGGATATTCTTCGGCGGATTCCACGGCTTCGACAAACCCATCCTCGGAGCGCGCCGTTACTTTCAGCCCGCGCCCCAACCGTTTGACCGCCTGGTGATGCAAGCTGTTAACGCGGCATGCGCCCGGAACAATCGCTCCCAAACTCGATTCCGTGTCCGTCACGAGCACGGTGTGAGTTGGCTCCTGGCGCGACTTGCCGAGATCCATCTGCCGGTGCTCAAGCTGCGGCTCAGCGTCCTCCTTCATATCCTGGTAGAGCGTGCCGCCGAACCCTACATTGATCATCTGCACGCCGCGGCAAATTCCCAGGATGGGAGTCCGGCGCGCCAAGGCGCCCTTCAGCAGAGAAAACTCAAATTCGTCGCGAGGATGGTGGTCCTGAACGCTTTCGTGGCGCTTCTCCTCGCCATAAAACGAGGGGTCCACATCTTCTCCACCGGTGAACAGGATCCCATCGTAATCCCCGGCGCGTACGTGGGGCGCGTCAGTGGCTGAAACAAGGTCAATTTCGCTTCCCTCTGCGCCCGCCGCCAGGAGAGCTTGGACATAAGGCGACTCGGCGTGCCGGGCTTTCTCCTTTTCGGCAACGGAAACAGCAATGCGCATCTTCATGACACTCCTGGCCCCGAGCCCGTTGAGCGGCGGCGGGACTATTCTCAAATGATAACGGACCACGACACGGGAAACATCAACCTCCGGGTGGCCGTAGGCATGGGCGATTCCTACACTTGCCCCTGCAACGCAATCCTCTACCTGAGATCAGCGCTGCCACGGGTGTGATGAGTCGATCAGGCTGCCGCCTTCATCGCTCTCCCCGGATTGTCCAGGGCCGCCTGATGCTCGTACGCGCTAACCGTATAAAAGTACGCCTTGTCGAAAAAGTTTCCGATCAGGCGCCGGAGTTCCCTCTCCTGATGCAACTCCATAGCGGAATCCATCAGGCCGCTGGACTGAATGTAAGCGTAAAGATGGTTCTTCGTCGAGATCAGAGCAAAAACGATCTCCTCGAGGGGAACCCCTTCCTTATAACGGTGGATGGCCAGGTCGGCATAATTGGCGGCAATCAGTTCCTCATTCCTTTCGCTGACCCAGCGGCTGAGATTCCGGTAAACGGAGTAGGTCCGATAATGTATCTCCGCGAACGTCAAGTGATGGTAATGCGGGGTTCGGGGATTGTTCCGGAGGTCTTTAATGAGCCCCTCCGTCAATGCCTCCGCATGGTCTTCAATCATCTGTATCAAGCGAACGGCAAGCATAACGCACCTCCCGGCAGACCTGCTTCGAGCTTGAGAACGGAAACAGGCCTGCTCATTTCAGCAGTCCCCAAAGGGACCTTGCTCGCGAGGTTCGGGCTCGTTCATTTGATTGCAGAGTAGCCCTCGATTGAGGGATAGTCAAGGGCGGTTGAGCCGAATATCGGATGATCGCGTCACCGGAACGTTGGGAAATCGGAGGCCCCTATGCAGGATCCCATTCACTTGGCAATTTCCTGGTTGATAGGTCACCGTTTGCCGGAGCGCCGCGACCGCCGCTTGGTGACTTGGGCCGGCGTGCTACCTGATTTGGATGCGCTATCCTTGTTGGGCGGCGCGGCAGCACATAGCGAGTATCATCACGTTGTGACGCATGGCCTCGTAGCGGCCGTGGTTAAAGCCCTGCGCGATATTTACAGTCGTTTCAGGCCACGGCCTACTTTCCCAGCAACTCCCGCAACCCCGCCTCGTCCAGAATCGTAATGCCAAGGGTGCGCGCCTTTTCCAGTTTGGAACCGGGGTCGGCGCCCGCCACCACATAATCAGTCTTCTTGCTGACGGAACCCACCACGCGCCCGCCGCTCTCTTCGATCATCTGTTTGGCCTGGTCGCGAGAATACGTCGGCAGCGTCCCGGTCAGCACGAAATGCTTTCCCGCCAGCTTGCCATTTGCCTTTCGCGCTTGCTCTTGCTCAAACTGCAAGTCGGCTTTGCGTAGGTCCTCGATCACCTGACGGTTGCGCTCTTCATGGAAGAATTCCTGAATGGCCTCGGCCACGCGCGGCCCCACTTCCTCCGCCTCAACCAGTTCCTCGGGCGTCGCCTTGGCAAGTTTATCGAGCGAGCCAAAGTGGTTGGCCAGCAACTGCCCGGTGCGCTCGCCCACAAAGCGTATGCCCAGGGCAAAAATCACGCGTGCCAGCTCCGCCTGCCTGCTCCGCTTGATCTCATCCAGCAGATTTTGTGCGGACTTGTCGCCCATCCGCTCGAGATCGGCAAGTTGTTGGTGGGTCAGATTGTAGAGGTCGGCCACATCATGCACCATACCCTTGTCCACAAGCTGATCCACCAACGCATCTCCTAGTCCGTCGATGTTCATGGCGCGCCGCCCCGCAAAATGGAGCAGCGACTCCTTGAGTTTGGCGGGGCAAGCCGTATTTACGCAACGGTAAGCCACCTCCCCTTCGGCACGATGAACTTCCCCACCGCAGACAGGGCATGTGTCCGGCATTCGGAATTTTTCCCCGTCCGGCGCGTGCTCCACCACCTCCACAACCTGCGGGATTACTTCTCCGGCACGCTGGACCAGCACCAAGTCCCCGGCCTTCACATCCAGGCGCTCAATTTCGTCCATGTTGTGCAGCGTGGCGCGGCTAACCGTGACGCCGCCCAAGTCCACAGGTTCCAAATCCGCCACGGGTGTGATGGTGCCCGTGCGGCCCACCTGCGTGAGAATCCCCTTGACGCGTGTTCTCCCCTGGCGAGGAGGATACTTGTACGCGACCGCCCAGCGCGGCGACTTGGCCGTGGTCCCCAGCTCCGGCCATAGCCTGGTGTTATTGACTTTGATAACGATCCCATCGATCTCGTAATCCAGGCTGTCGCGCTTGCTTTCCCACTCCTGGATGTAGGTCCATACGTCGTCAAACCCCGGGCAGAGCCGCGCATTTTCATTGACCTTGAAGCCCATATCGCGGAGTCTCTCGAGCGTGCCCATGTGCTCACCCAGCAACTGACCGTCGCTCATCTGCAAGTAGTAAGCGAACATGTCGAGATTCCGCTCCGCCACAATGCGCGGGTCGAGTTGCCGGATCGAACCTGCCGCGGCGTTGCGTGGGTTGGCGAACCTTGGTTCGCCCGCTGCCTCTCGCAGGGCGTTGGTCTGCTCGAACGCCTTGCGGGTCATGATGACTTCACCGCGCACCTCAAGTCGGTCCCGAGGGCCGGACAACAGATGCTGCGGGACAGAGTGAATGGTCTTGATATTGGATGTCACGTCCTCACCCACCTCGCCGTCACCGCGCGTGACGCCACGCACGAGCACGCTGTTCTCATAGGTAAGCGCCATGGAAAGGCCATCAAGCTTCAGTTCCGCTACGTATTCCACCCGGTTAGTGCCCGCCAGTTCGCGCACACGGCGATCAAAGTCGCGCAGGTCGGCCTCCGAATAGGTGTTGTCAAGGCTCAGCATGGGTGCCCGGTGGCGCACCTTGGGGAATTCCGCAGCGGGTGCGCCTCCCACGCGCTGCGTTGGCGAGTCGGGCGTGACGAGTTCAGGATGCTGAAGTTCGAGCTCCTTCAGCCGCTGCATGAGCTTGTCAAACTCGAAGTCGGAGATCACCGGTGCGTCGAGCACGTAGTAGCGGTGCTCGTGGCGACGGACTTCCTCCCGCAACTCGGCAATTTCCTTTTCGGTGTTTTTGGCCACGGCCTTCCTTCTCCCCTGCCGTCATGGCAACGATCCTTTGGCAATTATACCGTGGGTGCAAGCGCTTGGCGCGTGATGGATTTCAGATTTAAGAGCAATACTGTTGACCTAATTTGTCGAGTTCCTCCCCCGTCTTGACACCGCTGCAATACGGCTGCTAGTGTCAATAGAGAAGAAGCAAGAATGCAGAGGAGTACCCATCATGAAGCTGCGAAAAATTCTCATGGCGACTACGATCGCAGCCGCGTCCATGGCCACGCTGGCCGCGGCGCCGCAAAATGAAAAGCAGCCGATCGTATCGGACACCGGGCGTTTTGGTGACGCCACCTCGATCGCTCGCAAGTATCAGGATTATCTTTATGGGGTCGTCAAAGAAGTCAATCCGAATGAATTGATCCTGACCAAGACCAAGTTCGGTGTAGACCAGGCCTTCAAACTTAACAAGAAAACGAAATTCACCGTGGACGGTAAACCCAGCTCATTCGACAAGATCAAAGTGGGCGATGGGGTTTATGTCGATGTCGACACAAATAAGAGAACCGGCGACCTGACCGCAAAAAAGGTAGTCAGTGGTGTGGATGTGCCGACAATTCCATCGGCGCAGTAACCGGATTTTAGATTTTGGACTTTGGATTGAAGGCCCCGCTTGCCCGCCGGCAGATGTTTTCTCCAATCCAAATTCGCAAATCCAAAATCCAAAATTGAAACAAGGCATCCTCATTTATAATCCGGTTGCGGGGCGGCGTCGGGCCAGGCGGGGGCGCGAAATCCGCGAAGCTGCCGACGTGCTGCGACAGGCAGGACTGGACATCGAGTTGGCGCCCACGACGGGGCCCGCCATGGCGCACGAACTGGCGCAGTCCGCCGCCGCGAACGGTGTTGACGTCGTCCTGGTTTGTGGCGGGGATGGGACCATCAACGAAGTGATCAATGGCCTTGCGCCGAGCCGGATACCCCTCGGCATTTTGCCCGGCGGCACGGCCAATATTCTGGCCCATGAATTGCGTCTTCCCCTCAATCCTGTCCGTGCCGCTCGCGAACTTGCGCATTGGACCCCACGGCGCATTGCCCTGGGGCGCTCCAGTTGGGCGGAAGGGTCTGAAACGGTCACTCAAGCCTGCTGCCGGTATTACATCAGCGTTGCGGGGATCGGGTACGACGCGGAAATTGTGTACAAGCTTTCCTCCTGGATGAAAACAAATTTTGGCGTGGCGGGCTACGTCATGGAAGCTCTCCGCCAACTGGTGGGCTACTCCTTCCCAAGATTTTCCTGCCGCCTGGACGGCCGCGAACGGTTGGGCACTTTCGCCGTGATTCATCGCACCCGGCTCTATGCGGGGTGGCTGCATCTGGCGCCATCGGCAGATCTCTTCGCGCCGCACTTTGCGGTGTGCTCGTTTCCCAGTCGCAGCCGCCTGCATTATCTGCTCTACGCTATAGCGGTGTTGGCGCGCCAGCATTTGCGCCTGAGCGGCGTCTCGCTTGACCAATGCACTGAGGTGGTCTGTACCTCCACTGATGCCTCTGCCACTATTCGTTTTGAGCTCGATGGCGAACTGGCGGGGACGGTTCCCGCGACCTTCGAAATTGTGCCCGACGCGCTCACCCTGCTGGTGCCGTAAGGCAGGAGTTAGGAGCCAGGAGTCAGAATACGGTAGACAATAGAAGGGAGACAGTGGAGACGGCAAACGGCGGAAAGACCCGCTAGTGGATAACGAAACCTTACTATTCTTGCTTAAAGGGGGCCACCTAAGTATGCCAGACCGGATCGCGCGCGGCGCGTGGCCTCATGCCCCGCTTTCTTTCGGTGCGGTCGCGAATTACTTGGCCACGGTTTTAGAACATAATGAAGATTGGTTCCCCTATCGATGGGAACCTCACGACCCGGGCCAGGTTGTTCGGGAGGGCGGGACAATCGAGAGGCAAGAGAATCATCGTTACGTTTATCGCAGCGCCGCTGCCCACCCAGTCTCTCCTACGACCCTGAACAGATTCGTCGAAACTGTGTTTTCCAACGCTCATGACGCTGCCGTGCACTACATGAAATGGGACCTGAATTTGCCCGGGGATCTCGATGGGTGGAAAGTGGTGAAGTAGGCATCACATTGCCCCGGGATAGTCATTTCAGTTACGTACGTTTGCCCATAGGACATGTACTGTCGACCGTATTCTGACTCCTGACTCCTGTCTTCTGGCTCCTCTATGGATAACCTGACTCACACGCTGACTGCCGTCGCCATCAGCCAAACGGGGCTGAACCGCAAGACGCGTTTTGCCACACTGACGTTGATCCTGACGGCCAACGCTCCGGACATCGATGTGCTTGCCAGCCTGAAGGGCAGTGTCAGCTACCTGGAGTACCATCGCGGGATTGCTCACTCACTGTTGGGCATTACCTGCTTAGCACTTATCTTCTGGGGTCTAATCTGCTGGATGGGAAAGAAAGTCCAGCCCAAGCAGGACCTTCCCCTTAACGGCCGATGGCTGCTCCTTGCAGTGTTTTTGGGAACAGGCAGCCATCTCCTGCTCGATTTCACCAACGCCTATGGCATCCGGCCCTTCCTGCCCTTCAGTGGACGGTGGTACGCGTGGGATATCATGCCGATCATCGATCCGCTTCTGCTTGCCGTATTGGTGCTGGGCTTGGCGGTACCTTGGCTGCTGCGTCTGGTATCGGAAGAAGTGGGGGTGCGCAAGGCGCATTTGGTCCCAGGCGCGGTCTTTTGCCTGGGCGCGATGGTGGCGCTCTGGGGAATTCGCGATTTCGCACACCGCCGTGCGCTGAGCATCCTCGACAGCCACACTTACTCCGGCGAGGACCCCGAACGATTCAGCGCGCTGCCCGTGGCGATTAATCCTTTTACTTGGACGGGCGTGGTGGAGACCGAACCTGCTTTCCACATTGGAAGCTTGAACGCTCTGGATGGAAGTGGCGTGCCGGTGGAAATGGAGACATTCGAAAAGCCGCAACCTACGCCCGCGCTCGCAGCCGCAATGAAGACGCAAGGGGGAAAAGTCTTTCTGGATTTTGCGCGCTTCCCCTGGGCGCAAGTGGATGAGAGTGAACAAGGTTATCGCGTGAGCATAAGCGATCTGCGGTTTTACCGCCCCTCGGCCCCGTCCCCAAGTTTCACCCTGGAGGTGGAAATGGATAAGAACCTCCAGACCCGCTCTGAAACCTTCTACTTCGCGGGGCCGCGACAGGACTGATTAAGAACTCCGGGCAAGGGACACGGGGATCGCGATTGCGGTCTGACTTGTAGGTCGTCTTCTCTCGAACCATAGAACTCAAAACATCAGCGGTTCACCTGGGCTCCGTGTCCCGCATCCCGAGTTTTCCGCATCCACCGCCGTTGTAGTAGCGCCAAGCCAATAATCATAATCACGATTACCAACGAGGCCCAGCCCAAGTTGTGGCGCAGGTAATTCTCTGCCTGGATGCCATAGCGCGCTCCCAGCCAGGCGTCAGCGGCAAACCTAAGCCCGCGCCCCAGCAGCAACGCCAAGCCGAAATTGGCCGCATTGACGCGCAGCATACCTGCGGTGAGGATAAACACCTTCAAAGGCGCCGGCGGAGGTAGTATTGACGCCACCAGAACGGCCACCAAGTCGTTGCGTTCAAGCCACCGCTGGGCATGGGCTATGGCATCCGGCGTAGTCTTGCGGAAGAAGAACTTCCCTCCGCCGCGCGCGATTCCGTAGAGGAGATAGGCGCCGCAAACCGAGCCCAACGTGCTTGCCAGCGCATAGAGAGGCCACCAGGCGGGCCGCTTGCTGGCCATCACAATCAGCGCCAGATCATTCACGACAGGAAACGGAATCAACGAGGAGTCCAGAAACGACATCGCAAACAGTCCCCATGCTCCGTAAAGGACCAGGACGTGGCCGAGTTTTGGGCTCAAGGACTTCAGCATGATTTTCGCTCGCGAGCTTCGTGAAGGCGCTCATTCTATGCGGTCCTGGTGCGGCAGCGCAATCCGCTTGACGGGCGCACCGGGCGGACATAGCATGAAAGATTGCCATCTTCTCGAAATTCCTCACTGTAGGATTCAGGGCGAATGATCGACCGGATTACGGTTCGGGGCGCGCGCCAGCACAACCTGAAGAACATCAGCGTCGAGGTTCCGCGCAATACCTTGACGGTGGTCACCGGGCTGAGCGGGTCGGGCAAATCGAGCCTGGCGTTTGATGTGATTTATGCGGAGGGCCAGCGGCGCTATGTGCAGACGCTCTCCGCCTACGCGCGCCAGTTTCTGGACCAACTCGAGCGGCCCGACGTGGACACCGTCGAGGGCCTGAGCCCCGCCATTTCCATCGAGCAGAAGACTACCAGCCGAAGCCCGCGTTCCACCGTGGGGACCATCACCGAAATCTACGATTACCTTCGACTGCTTTACTCCTCCATCGGCGTCGCGCACTGCCACCGGTGCGGGCGCCAAATCTCCCGCCAGACGACGGAGCAGATCGTCGCGTCGATCATGGCCCTGCACCAGGGGGGCGGCTCTAACGGCGAAGGTGAACGGGTGATGATCCTGGCGCCCATCGTGCGCGGGCGCAAGGGGGAGTTCCGCAAGCTCTTCGAGCAACTTGCTGCGGATGGCTTCCTGCGCGTACGCGTCGACAAGCAACTCCGCCAACTGGATGAGGAGATCAAACTCGATCGGCGCAAGAATCACACCATCGAAGCGGTGGTCGACCGCCTGCTGTTGAAGCCCGGAATCGAGGGGCGCCTGGCAGCTTCGATCGAGACTGCCATGAAGCTCACCAAAGGAATCGTGGAAGTGGCGATCGTGAATGGCGAGGAACGCCTTTATTCACAGGAATGGGCGTGTGTGGATTGCGGCATGAGCATACCCGCCCTCGAGCCGCGCTCGTTCTCTTTTAACAGCGTCTATGGGGCGTGCCCGGCGTGTCGGGGCCTGGGCAGCCAGTATACGTTCGACCCCGCCAAGGTCATTGTGGACTGGTCGCGGCCGCTGCTGGAAGGCGGACTGGGCCCCGGGGCGGGCTCCGGCTTCCTCCAACGCAGCCTGGCGCGCGCCGCGGAGCAGATCGGCTTCGACTTGAAGACTCCCTTTGAACGCCTGCCGCGCAAAATCCAGAACCTTCTGCTTTACGGAAAGAACTCGGAGGATGCCCCAGCGTCAACGGTGTTTTCCGGCATCTTGCCGCTACTCGATCGCTGGTACAACGAAGCAAGTTCAGAAAGTTACCGCGAGTGGTACAGCCAGTATATGTCTGCTGTGCCGTGCCCCAAATGTCAAGGCAAGCGCCTGAAGCCGGAAAGCCTGGCTGTGAAGGTGATGAATCTTTCCATTGCCGACCTCACGACAATGCCGGTTACCAAGACGCACGCGGCGCTGACCGGAATCAAGCTCACGCCGCGCGAGGAACTGGTGGCGCGGCGCATCGTCAACGAAATCACCGAACGCCTGGAATTTCTCGACGCCGTGGGGCTCGGGTATTTGAGCCTCGACCGTTCGGCGTCCTCCCTTTCCAGCGGCGAAAGCCAGCGCATACGCCTTGCCACGCAAATCGGCTCAAAGCTTCGCGGCGTACTCTACGTGCTCGATGAACCCAGCATCGGGCTGCACCCGCGCGACAACCAGCGACTGCTCGAAACGCTCGAACAGTTGCGTGACATGGCAAACACGGTGCTGGTGGTCGAGCATGATGAGGAAACCATTCGCCGCGCCGATTATGTGATTGATTTGGGTCCCGGCGCAGGCAAGCAGGGCGGGTATGTGGTGGCGGCGGGGACGCCCGAAAGGATCGCCGCCACGCCGGATTCGCTGACCGGGAAGTACCTGTCAGGCGAACTGCGCATCCCCGTGCCGGCCAAGCGGCGGGCTGCCAACGGGAAATTCCTCACGGTGCTCGGGGCGCGGGCCAACAATTTAAAGAACATCGACGTGCAGTTTCCACTCGGGCTCCTGACCGTGGTGACGGGCGTATCGGGCTCAGGGAAGTCAACGCTGGTCAACGATATCCTGCATCGCGCGATTGCGAAGAAACTCTACCGCGCCATCGAAGACCCCGGCGCGCACCGCGCCATCATGGGCCTGGAGCACCTCGATAAAATCATCGTGATCGATCAGTCGCCTATCGGACGGACGCCGCGCTCCAATCCCGCCACCTACACCGGGGTCTTCACCCCCATTCGCGAGCTCTTTGCCATGCTGCCGGAATCACGCGAGCGGGGCTATCGCGCCGGGCGCTTCAGTTTCAACGTGAAAGGCGGACGGTGCGAAGCGTGCCAGGGCGAGGGGCTGCGGCGCATCGAGATGAACTTCCTCCCCGACGTCTTTGTGACGTGCGAAGTGTGCCGCGGGCGGCGCTATAACTCCGAGACGTTGGCAGCGAAGTACAAGGGGGTTTCCATTGCCGACCTGCTGGAATTGACAGCGAAAGACGCGCTGCCGCTGCTCGAGAACATTCCGCAAATTCGCCTGAAGCTGCAAACCCTGGTGGACGTGGGCCTGGGATACATTCATTTGGGCCAGCCCGCCACCACGCTTTCCGGGGGCGAGGCGCAGCGCATCAAGCTGGGTCGCGAACTCAGCCGCCGCCAGACGGGCCGCACGGTATACATCCTGGACGAACCCACCACCGGCCTGCACTTCGACGACGTCAAGCAGCTTCTGGAAGTGCTCAATCGTCTCACCGACCTCGGCAATACGGTCATCATCATCGAGCACCACCTCGATGTGGTGAAACAAGCCGATTGGGTCATCGATCTGGGGCCGGAAGGCGGGGAGGGCGGCGGCCGCATCGTGGCGCAAGGCACGCCGGAAGAGGTGGCGCGCGCGAAGAAGTCTTACACTGGCCAGGCGCTGGCGCCGCTCCTGAATGGCGCGTCAAATGAGTTGAAGTAGGGTTATCATAGTCGGTGAGATTCCCACTGTCGTGGGAGGTATTCCATGAAGATCAACCAACTGATCGAGGAAAAACGTGAGGAGATTCGACGCATCGCCGCATTGCACGGGGCCCTGAATGTGCGTGTTTTTGGATCGGTGGCGAGAGGCGAAGCACGGCATGATAGCGACCTTGATCTTCTGGTGGATACCGGCCCGGAAACCAGCTCTTGGTTTCCCGCCGGGCTGGTCCTGGACTTGGAAGAAATTCTCGGATGCAAGGTTGAAGTCGTCACGGAAAGAGGTCTGAACCCTTATCTGAAGGAACGCGTGCTCCAAGAGGCCTTGCCACTGTGAAGGATGATTCCATCTACCTCAAGCACATCCTCGACTCTATTCGGCGGATCGAAGATGACATAAGCGAGGGCCGGGAAAAGTTCCTCGCCGCCCACACGCTTCAGGATGCGGTATTACGGAATCTTCAAACCCTCAGTGAGTCAGCGAAACGCCTCTCCGACCCCCTTACGACCAGCCATCCGGAAATCGAATGGAGGCGGATCACCGCATTCCGAAATATTCTCGTTCACGATTATCTTGGAATCGATATGGATCGGATTTGGCGAATTGTCCAGGACGACGTCCCGCAGTTGAAACGGGCTGTGACAGCACTGCTGGCATTGGCCGAAGGAAGAACTTCCAATGGGAACGAGAAGGAAGGGCACCCTTGATCGTCGCTGACACGCACCTGATCGCTTACCAACTGGGCAAAGGACCCCATAGGTGATTATGGGCGACAAGGGAAATCCTTATGTGGAAGTGGGCGGCGCGCCGGCGCAGAGCCTTCCCCCACAGCCCACCCCGGCGCTCACGCCTTCCGAAATCTGGAGGTTCCGCGACCTGCTGTTGTTTGTGGTCTTCATCCCCTTCGCCCTAGTGGCGTCGAAGCTTGTCGTGCTGATGGGCTACGTGGCGCTGCGGCCCTTCACGGGATGGCACATGCAGGCGGATTTGGTGCAGGCCGACACTCTCTTCTTACTGGTCCAGCAGTGCTTTTTCTACGTGTTTATTTTGGGATTCCTTTTTCTATTGGCCAGGCTCCAGCATCAGCAGCCTTTCTGGAAATCTCTGGGATGGAGGAACCCCTCCGCCCGGCAGGTGGCGACCTACCTTGCGGGTGGTGGCGAACTCGCCGCTGCCGCCAGCCTGGTATTGGTGCTGCTGCCGGATTCGCAAGGTTTCCCGCTGGAGAAGTTGTTCGGTTCCCGGACCGCATCTTTCGCCATCGGCGCGTTCGCCATAACCGTCGCTCCGGTCATTGAGGAACTCGTGTTCCGCGGCCTGCTGTTCGCCATTTTTGAGCGCGCGGCGGGAATGCGCTTTGCCGTGGTCTCAACCGCCGTTCTCTTTGCCGGCCTGCACGTACCGGAATATTGGCACGCCTGGAATCACATGTTCATGATTCTGATCGTGGGCCTGGTGTTTTCCTTGGCGCGCGGCGCAACCGGAAGCCTTGCCCCCAGCATTATTCTCCACCTGGGATACAACTTCCTCATCATTGCCGGCCTCTTTTTTTCAACCCAGCATTTTCGCATTGCGACCGGATTTTGGGCGCTGTAAAACGTGGGTGAAGAAAATCGATTTGATAGATGGTGAGGGCCACACGCCGAGCGGTTGCCGGGGCGTAATGTTCCTGAATGTGGTCACAAATGTGCGTCAGGTCGTGGGCAGCGCGCTCTGTCCACCGAATGCGATTATCCCCCTCTGCAAAAAGGAGAGCCGATGGCAGACATGGGTGCAGTGGTCATTACGGGAGCATCAACAGGGATTGGTGAAGCGTGCGCTTTGCACCTCGATAAGCTGGGATACCGCGTTTTTGCGGGCATTCGCAAAGCCGCTGATGGCGAGTCCCTGCGGCGCCGCGCCTCCGAGAGGCTGGTTCCGGTCCGCCTTGACATCAGCGACGAGACGGAGATTGGCGAGGCCGCCCGCAAGGTCATCGAGGCGGTTGGCGACGGGGGACTGGCAGGACTCGTCAACAACGCGGGCATCGTCGTGGGAGGAATGCTGGAATTCCTGCCGGTCGACGAACTCCGCCGGCAGTTGGAGGTCAACGTCATCGGCCAAATAGCCGTCACGCAGGCCTTCCTCCCCAGCCTGCGCAAGGCCCGGGGCCGCATTGTGAACATGGGGTCAGTCAGCGGCCTGATCTCCAGCCCTTTTTCCGGGGCCTATTGCGCCTCCAAGTTCGCGCTGGAAGCTTTGACGGACGCATTGCGCATGGAGCTGCGGCCGTGGAAGATTCATGTATCGATTGTGGAGCCGGGATTCATCGATACGCCCATCCTGAAGAAATCGTTGCCTAGTGAGGAGACCCTCCGGGCGCAGCTTCCCGCCGAAGCCCTTCAGTTGTATGGCTCCTCCCTGCACGCCGTTCTTGCCGGAATCAAGCGCGAAGCCGCCAAAGCAGTGTCAACTGAGGTGGTGGTGAAAGCTGTCGTCCACGCGCTCGCCACCCGCCGCCCCCGCACACGCTACGTGGTGGGCGCCCACTCGAGCCTCCAGATCAGCCTCGGCCGCGCTATGCCCGACCGGTGGCGCGACGGCCTAATCGCCCGGCAGCTGGGACTGAAGGGGGATTAAGGATCTAGGATTTAGGATTGTGAGCCGAGGAAGTAGCGCCTACCATTAGGTTGGCATGTCCTGAGCTAAAGCTCAGCGCGACGTTTTGATGCTGAATCCTAGATCCTAGGTCCTATCTTCTTGAGGAGCCATGCCACTTTATTTTGCTGCTCACACCACCGCTTGCCTGACCAAGCAGGCACTGAAACAGTTGATGCTCATCTTGATGAATGATAATCAAGTGAAAGTCCGGCGCTGCCTGTCCAGCCAAATCGGCGGCCGCATGCTCACGGAAGTAGAAGCGCCGGATCAGCCCACCCTGGAAAAGTTCTTTCAATCCCACTACGTCAATTGCGAATGGATCATGCGCATCGATCTGGACGCGAAGGATGGAACGGTAACGGAATGCTGAAAGACCAGGCTTAAGGTGTAAGGATTTAGGATTCAGGGGCCACTTTATCGCAAAGGCGTGGAGGCGTGGAGATTGAAAAACACAAAGATTCCACCTTCTCTTCCAAGCTGCCGAGTGGCGTGGTGATTCGGCTAGGAATACTTCCGCGCTTGTGATGTATTTAAGTTCACGTTGACGGAGGGCCGTGTGCGTGCGGCGGAGCAGAATGCAATTGGCTGAACACCCCGGAAACTACTCTGGCACTTGGGGGCGACCCGATTCCGGGTTGCCTTAGCTTGATTACCAGTTATGTGAATTGCCTCATGGTATAACTTAGGTTATACTTAGACCATGAAGACCGCAATCTCCGTTCCTGATCGCATTTTCCGCGCGGCGGAGCGGGCCGCTAAGCGCCAAAAGGTCTCGCGCAGCCGTTTTTATGTCCAAGCGGTCGAGTATTATCTTAAGGCGCAGCAGGCCAAGGGAGTGACAGAAGCCTTGAACGCTGTCTACGGAAGCGGAAGCTCCGAACTCGATCCGGACCTGGCAACCGCCGCTTACCACCTTCTGGCAGAGGAGAAGTGGTGATTCGGCGAGGTGATATCTGGTGGGCTAACATACCCCCGCCGACCGGGTCGGAACCGGGCTACCGGCGTCCCGTCCTGGTTGTGCAAACCGACCCATTCAACCAAAGCGGTATTGGAACCGTCGTGGCCCTAGCTTTCACTACCAATCTAGAACGGGCGGCTGCTCCTGGCAACGTTCTATGCCGAAGGCAGGACACCGGCTTGAGCACGGACTCGGTCGCAAATGTTTCACAGCTTACGGCGCTTGATAAGAGGTGGCTCAGGAGTCGCGTTTCCAGATTACCGTCGCACCTTCTGCGGGAAGTCGAGAGCGGCCTACGACTGCTGCTTGGCCTTTAATCTTTATGCGAGAATCGAACTCCCAGCCTATGCTCCCACTCGAAGCGCGGATCTCCGAAATGTTTGCTCGTCAGGAAGGACAGTACGGCGACGAGTATTTCCGCGCCTTTGACGAATTCAAAGCCGCGCTGAATGAAGGCTTGGTGCGTGCGGCGGAGCCGGACGCTAGTTCGCCTTCCGGCTGGCGCGTGAACGGCTGGGTGAAGAAAGGTATCCTGCTGGGGTTCCGCCTGGGGCGGATTGTGGAGATGAATGTAGCGCCGGGCTTCAGCCCGGCATCTACCGTCCTGAAGGGCGGCGCAACTGCCCCAGGTGCCGGGCTAATGACCGGCGCTACAGAAGATCCCCAACAACAGACAACGGGCGGCGCGCTGCAAAGCCAATTCCGCGACAAGCACACCTATCCCCTGAAGGAGCTCCCGCGCGACCAGAACATCCGCGTAGTGCCGGGGGGGTCGTCGATTCGCGATGGCTGCTACATCGGGAAGAACGTCACCTGCATGCCGCCGATGTATATCAACGTGGGCGCGTACGTCGACGAAGGCACCATGATTGACTCGCACGCGCTTGTGGGTTCCTGCGCGCAGGTTGGGAGGCGTGTCCACATCAGCGCCGCGGCGCAAATCGGTGGCGTGCTGGAACCGATTGGCGCACTGCCCGTGATCATCGAGGATGACGCGCTAGTGGGCGGCAATTGCGGAGTTTACGAGGGCACGATTGTGGGCCAACGCGCTGTGCTCGCCGCCGGAACCATCATCACCGGCTCTACTCCCGTTTACGACCTTGTGCGCGACACCGTTCATCGCCGCGAGGGCGAGGTTCCGCTGCGGATTCCCGAGGGCGCAGTGGTGGTCCCCGGCGCGCGCAACGTCACCAGGGGTCGAGGCAAAGAGTTGGGAATTTCGCTCTACACCCCAGTCATCATTAAATACCGCGACGAAAAAACCGATCAGGCCGTCAGGCTGGAGGACTTGCTCCGCTGAAAAGATCGACCAAAACGGGGAGTGGTGCAATTTAGGAAGTCTGGCGGCGGGTTACTTCGAAACGTCTGCGGCGTCATGATTACCTTGGGTGCGATCATATGATCAACCAGGCTGACCCTTCCGGGAGGTTCTGCTTATGAAATATATCCAGCTCGTCTGCGTTTCAGCATCCTTGGTGCTTGGGGGATGTAGCTCGGTTCCCAACGGTTCGTCCATTGACCATGCCGCTGCGCAGAAAGTTGCAGACTCGTTTATGGCCGACTTGGTTGCTGATCGGGCCGACAGCGCCTTAGAGCAAGATGGAGCCCGAATTTGCCCGTCAGACCGGGCGAGCACCGGCGGAGGCCGCAATGAGAAACCTGTTCACTTACTGTGGCCGACCTCTCGACAGCGAGATCAAGCATGATGAGGTTGGTTTCAAGGCCTACCCTGACGGACGAAGAAAGCCGATGCGAAAATTCTACTATGCTGCTACTACCACTCAGCACCCCAAAGGCGAATGCTTCTTCTCCGTGGAGGTTGTGCCCGACGAAGGGAGTTTCAGGGTGACGAGCTTCGGGCCATTGACCCTCCAGGCGGGGCAACTTCCCGACTGGCTGAAGTGATAGCCCTGCGGTGCGCTTTGGCATGGCTCCTGTATGGCACGGAGTTCTTCCTTAGACTCCCGCTTCCAAATCCAAGGGCAGCCCCGTCAGTCGTTATGATTTGAGTTCTTCGGCAAGAAGAGCCTCAGACCTCACCAGCGGAGGTCTGATGCGCTACATCCCGTTTGCGTCCGGCACTTCCGGCCCCCCGTCATGGTAAGAAACTCCGGCCGTCGAAAAAAGTGTTGACGACGAAAATTGACAATGCTACTGTACCTACCGACTGGTCGGTATCAGGGCCCAGCCGGTAACTGAGAGCGAAATTATGCCTAAGCTTGTTTCCGGTTCTGAAATCCTTCTCGAAAGCCTGAAGCGCCAGAAGGTGGATGTTTTTTTCGGCCTCCCGGGGGGCGCCGTCCTTCCCCTATACGATGCCCTTTACAGCGCAGGCATTCGCCACCTGCTTGTGCGGCACGAGCAGGCCGCGGCTTTCGCCGCCGACGGCTACGCGCGGGTCACCGGAAAGCCCGGGGTTTGTTTGGGAACCTCCGGGCCGGGCGCCACCAACCTCATCACCGGCTTGACCTCGGCGATGATGGACTCCATCCCGATCGTTGCCCTCACGGGCCAGGTCCCGGCGGCGTTGATAGGGAAGGATGCCTTTCAGGAAGCCGACACCATCGGGATCAGTCTCCCTTGCACCAAGCAATCCTTTGCCGTTCGTTCGGCAGCGGACATTCCCCGCATCATCGATCGGGCGTTCCGGTCGGCGATTTCCGGACGGCCGGGGCCGGTGCTGGTTGATCTCCCCAAGAGCGTGCTCTTGGAAATGGCCGAGCCCAACTACCCATCCACTTTGGGTGCGACGCAACCTGAGCGGCAGCGTGAATTTGGGGATGCCGACATCGATCGGGCCGCCGACATGATCCTGGAAGGCCGCCGCGCTGTGTTTTACGTAGGTGGCGGAGTGGTTGCGTCCGAAGCCTGGCAGGAACTGCGCGAGCTGGCGGAGTTGACTCATATCCCGGTCACAACAACCTTGATGGGCCTCGGCGCTTTCCCTTCCCACCATCCGTTGTCGCTCGGGATGCTAGGCATGCACGGCTCGTACTCCACCAACATGGCGATCTGCAACTGCGACCTCCTGGTGGCCATCGGCGCGCGTTTTGATGACCGGGTGACGGGCCGCTTGAACGGCTTCGCCACCGGCGCCAAGAAGATTCAATTTGACGTTGATCCTTCTGAGGTCAACAAAAACGTGCGTGTGGATTTATCCCTGGTGGGCGACGCGCGGGATGCGCTGACGGCCTTGATTGATGTTTTGAAGAGTCGTAAGGCGGCTCCCACGCCCGAGCGCCACCGCTGGCTCCAGCGCATCGAATCCTGGCGCGGCGAGCATCCCCTCACCTACGACCGTTACGCGAACACGGTGAAGCCGCAGATGGTGATTGAGGCTGTCGCCCAACGCGCCGCCGAAGACGCCATCATTTCCGTGGATGTGGGCCAGCACCAGATGTGGACCGCGCAGTTCTACAACTTCACGCGGCCGCGCACGTGGCTTTCTTCCAGCGGACTGGGCTCGATGGGTTATGGGTTCCCCGCCGCCATGGGCGCGCAGATGGCGTTCCCCGACCGCCAGGTGATTGCCTTCGTTGGCGACGGCGGATTCCAGATGACCCTGAACGATCTGGCGACGGTAGTGCAATACCGCGTGCCCGTGAAAATCGTCATCATCAACAATCGCGCCCTGGGCATGGTGCGCCAGTGGCAGGAGATTTTCTTTGAGAAACGCTACTGCGACATTGACCTCGACTTTGCTCCGGATTTCGTGAAGCTGGCGGATGCTTATGGCATTCGCGGCGCGCGCGTCGAGCACCGCACCGACGTGCCCGATGCCATCGAGGATTTCTTGAGCGATCGCGAACCCCGCCTGCTCGACGTTTGGGTGGACCCGGCAGAGAACGTTTATCCCATCGTTCCCCCGGGAGCCGCGCTGGCGGAAATGGTGGTGGAGCCGCCGCGCGTGCAGGTGGAAGAAGAAGCGTTGGACGATCTTTGGGCGGTGTAAGAAGGTGTCTGGTGCCAGGTGTCAGGTGCCAGGATTGAAACCCGAAACTCGAAAATCGCGGCAATGGATTCGGCATCTGCCTTGTGACCTCCGAATTGCGATTTTTGTGTTTGGATTTTTCTCTGACACCTGATACCCGGCACCTGACACCTAGTTCCAGGAGTTCACCATGCAATGGCTTATCACGCTTGAAACCGAGCAGGACCTGATTGTGACCTGCCGCCTTATGAACGTTTTTCGTCGCAAGGGAATGAAGATCACCACTTTGGCGATGGCGGACCGGCCTCACGGCTTTTCCATGATGGCTGTGCTCAACTCGCCCGAGTCCGACATCGACCATCTCTTCAATTTCCTGCGCGGGATGGAAGGCGTGGAGCGCGTCTCCTATTACCAGCACCAGGTCTCCGCCGACGCTTCCTTTGTGTTCATCGACGCCGACGCTGACACCACCCGCGTGGCCGAGGTCCTCAATACCTTCCCGGGATCAAAGTTAATCTTTGCCAGTCATGGAAAATATCTCCTCGAGGTTCCCGCGGAGAGCCGCCGGCAGCCCGCCGCGCCAGCCTTCGGTGTGCCGGAGTTCCTTCCCTTCGCATGCGTGAAATCCATCCGGAACGCGCCGAGCGCGGAGATGGCGCGAGCGCAAGCATGAGAAGAGCAGTGGCGAGTGGATAGTGGCAAGTGGGTGGAAGTGCACGGCCAGTGTCTAGCCACTAACCACTATCCACTCGCCACTCCTATTCCGACATCGTATATAATTCTGTTTTCCAAATTCAATAATCGAAAAGGATTCAAGACCTATGGCTAAAGTTTACTATGAAAAAGATGGCGACCTGAAGAATCTGGCGGGGAAGACCGTGGCCATTATCGGCTATGGCAGTCAAGGGCACGCGCACGCGTTGAATCTGCGCGACAGTGGGGTGAAGGTGATCGTGGCCGAGCGCATGGGCGATCCGCCCCGTACCAAGGCAAAAGACGCCGGCTTCGAGGTCTATGAAGCCTCGGAAGCCGCCCGGCGCGCCGACCTGATCGTCATCCTCATTCCCGACCCCATCCAAGCGAACGTGTACCAGGAGGCGATTGCCCCGCACCTTGGGCCCGGCAGGACCCTGGTGTTTGCCCACGGGTTTAATATTCACTACAAGTTTATCGTTCCTCCGCCCACGGTGGACGTCATCATGATCGCGCCCAAGTGCCCCGGCCATCGCCTGCGCGAGCTCTTTACCGAGGGCGTCGGCGTGCCCTCCCTTTTGGCCATCGAACAGGACGCCTCCGGCCACGCTGAGGCGATCGGCCTTGCGTACGCCAAGGGTATCGGTTCGCTCAAAGCGGGCGTGATTCGCACCACGTTCAAGGAAGAAACGGAGACGGACCTCTTCGGCGAGCAGACCGTACTGTGCGGCGGAGTCTCCGCCCTCATCACCACCGCGTTTGAGACCCTTGTCGAGGCCGGCTACCAGCCCGAGATTGCCTACTTCGAATGTCTCCACGAGCTGAAGCTGATCGTCGACCTCATCTACCAGGGCGGCATCAAGTACATGCGCTACTCGGTGAGCGACACAGCGGAATACGGCGACTACACCCGCGGGCCCAAGGTGATTGACGCCCACGTGCGCGAGACCATGAAGCAAGTCCTGGCCAGCGTTCAAGACGGCTCATTTGCTAAAGAGTGGATGGATGAAAACGCCAAGGGGCGCCAACGCTTCCTGGAAATGCGCGCCAAGGCTTCCGCCCATCTCATCGAAAAGGTGGGAAGCGAGCTGCGCAAAATGATGCCGTGGATCTCCACCTCCAAGAAAGAAGTCACCGCGGAGCAGGCAGCGGCGCGGGAATAGTGCTTCCATTGCCGATTTTCGATTGTCGATTGACGATTGAATATGGAGAAATCATCCTCCGCTTTCAAACGTCCATCGGCAATCGACCATCGACCATCGTCAATCGGCAATCGGCAATCGTCAATCGGCAATCGTCAATCGGCAATCGGCAATCGGCAATCGGCAATCGGCAATCGGCAATCGGCAATCATAAGGGGACCACGATGAAAACCACTGACACCAAGGCCGTTCGGGGCCCGCGCGATTTTCAAAGCCGGATTAAGAAACTGGCGCTGATCGGCTGCGGGAAGCTGGGCGAGGGCTTGCTTTCCGGCATGTTGGGTTCGCAGCTCATCCCCGTCGAAAGCGTGGAAGCCACCGTTGCGCACCAACCGCGCGCCGATTTTCTTGCCGAAAAATACGGCGTGAAGGCCCACACCAATAATATCCAAGCGGTTAAGGGTGCGGATCTGGTGTTGATTGTCTTGAAACCGCAGCAGGTGAAGGGATTTCTCCACGAAGTGAAGAAGGTGTTGCGCAAGGATGCGGTGATCATTTCCGCGGCGGCCTCCGTCACCACGGCGCTCATCGAGCGCGAACTCGGACGCCCCGCACACGCCATTCGTGCCATGCCCAACACCCCGTGCCTGATTCGCCAGGGCATGACGGCGATTGCCGCAAGCGTTCACGCCACGCCCGATGACGTTGGCCTGGCACGGGAAATCTTCAGCTCCATGGGCCGCACGGTAGTGGTGGATGAGAAACACATGGACGCCATCACCGGGCTTTCAGCCTCCGGCCCGGCATATGTTTACATGATCATCGAGTCGCTGGCGGAAGGAGGGGTGAAGCTGGGCCTGCCCCGCGAACTCTCCACAGAGCTTTCCGCGCAAACGCTGCTCGGGGCTTCCTCTCTGGTGCTGCAAACGGGCGAGCATCCGGCCAAACTGAAGGACATGGTCACCACCCCGGCGGGCTGCACCATCGATGGCCTGCTGGAACTGGAAGAGGGCGGCCTGCGCGTTACCCTGATCAAAGCAGTGGTACGCGCCGCTCAGCGCGCCAAGCAACTGGTGGAAGGACAGAACTCCTGATAGACAATTGGTGATTGGTGATTTTCTCCCTGCTCGACATCTTAACATTTACTAATATCTAATAACTAAGTATAAACTATAATTATATAACCAGTAGTTGACACTGGCGCTTTCGCTCAGACCTTGAAAATTGAGGCGAAGAATAGACGTACTCACCGCCTGCAACCCTTCGCGTGATCGAACCATGCGTCACCTCATTCCGACCCCCTCTGCTTTTCAGTAACTGCCTTTGATTCAGCATGTTCTCAGGTTTGGCAAACGAAAATCGGGTTTTCCCGCCCTTTGTTTTCAATATGTTCTCAGGTTTGGCGCGATTCGTTCCGGATGGACAAGAGGTCGCCGTCCGGTTCTTGCCGGGCTTTGAGCGTAGAACCATCGGAGCCCCGTTGTAGCCCACCCTAGTCCTGCCTCTACGCGCCCGCCGCGGCGGCTTGGCGGGCCGATTCAGCCAGTACTGTTCCTTCGGCCGCGGGCGTCAGGGTTTCCGCCCGGCGCACCACGGGCTCCCGCCGCCGGGCGTAGAACTGGCGCAGCTTGCGTTCGACCTGATCTTCCAGGTGAGTTTCATAGCGGATGAGCCGGTCCAATTTCCGGCTCGGCAACATCAGATCAGAATCGTCGCGGACGGGGTCGTCGGCCAAATGTTCCGCCTTGTAGAGGGCCATTTTTTGCTTGTAGTCGGCGATTTCGTGATTCACGTCGGCCATCAATGCGACCTGCGCGTCGTCACCCTCGCCCACCCTCCCCTCCGCGGAGCGCTTCTCCAGCGCCTGAAACCGGCCCAGGAGCGTGCCGCCCAATAGTCCCGGGTTCGTCCCGTAAAGAGCTTGAAAATAGACTTCCCATTCTTTTTCAAACATTCCCGCCCCGACGACGTTGCGCAGTTGATGGAGATACCCGAGGACCTGTTGGAATTTCCAGGGGGAGTCGGGGATGCCGGTAAAGCCCACCAGGGGAATCTGCGCGCGTTGCCCGAGAGCGGCCGACCCCGAGGCCGGCATGCTTTCACGTTTGCGCTCGCCCGCAAGCTTCCGCTTCCGCACCGCCAGGGCCGCCACCTCCGCGCGTTGCAGGCGCTCCAGCCTCCAGCGGAGAATGGCGATATCTTGCACCCAGGCGGACTCCCAGCCGTCGCGCGGCTCCATGGCTTCCAACAAGGTCCTATGCACCCGTTCGAAATCTTCCGGGCGTTCGCCGAGCGCCACCATGCTAAGGGCGACGACTTCGGAAAAAGGGTACGGCTGGTTCGGGAGATTGCGGCTCGCAATGGCTTTGCCCCGGTCGCTGCTCGGGCCGCTCGAGCACCGGCCGTTCGCCTGGCTCGCGGCCGACTGCGCCGCGCTGGGTTCTCTGGTTATAAGACTCATGGTTTTTCTCTCCTTCGAATAGTGCCGACGGCGTGAGCGCCCGCCGCCCTCGCGCGGAAAAGGGAGCCGTCGGCGGATAAGATGGGTAGAAAAGGGCGCGGAGGGCAAGTGAAGAGTACTGCGCGCATGACACAATTGTAGCTCACATCAGTACGGGTTGTCAAGAGATTTAATTGACCAATTTCCTACCGGCAGGAAGAAAAATTATGACAAATCGCAGAATTTCGGCCTAAACCGACATCGTGTCCGTAAACGGGGCGCTTGGTCTGGGACCGCTCCGCACTTCCCCTCGTAGCAACGTAACGCAGGACCCGCCCTCCGGTCCTGCGGCTTTTCGAAGGGGTTTACCTCGCGAACCTCTCCCTGAAGTTCGCATCGGCGTAAGCGCTCAATAACGTGATCGTTCCCGCTCCTCGATCAGCAAGTCCGCTCCGGGTAGGATTCGATTCCCAAAAATCTCGCGGCGCATGGCGGCGAAATCGGGATATTTGCGGGGTTTTACTGGGAAGGCCACCGGAACAATGTGGGCGATAACCGTGTCCCGCTCGCGCAATTCCACGGTCTTGCCCGCGCGCAGCCAAGCCTTAAGCCGCCGCGCGTCCCGGAGTTGGCGAATGTTCACAGTTGGAATGACGACAACGTGACACATTTTGCGGCACATTTCAAGAAGCCGAAGGCGGTCATCTTAGGTGTTATAATATTGTAAGGAATCCGATACCGTCGAGAATCTACTTGGCCCAGGGTTCCGGTGGCGAGTCGATGGCCATCACCGCAAAGTATGAAAATGGCGTCTTCAAGCCCCTCGAGGATGTGAGCATCATCGAAGGGACGATTGTTGAGGTTCGCGTACCTTCGCGTGCTGACCGCCTCAAGAGCAAAGCCCGCTCGGTTGGGGATTTCGCATTCTACGGCATATGGAAAGACCGGGGCGACATCGTCGACAGCGTGGAATACATCAACAGTCTTCGAGGTAATCTTCGAGGCTGAAAGCTTCCTCCACCACGTTACATGCCCTACTTGATCGATAGCGATGTCCTGATCGACATTACCCTGGTGACCAAGAACCGTAGGCACTTTGGCGCGATCAAGGGTTTGCGCCTGGAGATTCCCGGGTACTAATAGGGCTTTCCCCCACGGCTGCCGCCGCGGGCCACAAGATGCCCCCCGCTTCGCGAGTTCTCGAAGTGGGGGCGCTTCGCGAAGCGCCCTATCTCGTGCGGCAAACAAACCGCTCCTGCTCCGCGCTTTTTGGCAGGCATGGGGCAAGGACGCACACATAAAAACCAATGTACGCGCCACCTGGGGATAGTGCCTACCTCGCCATCATCAGCGTTTGGAAATTGATGGCATCTGCTACATCGCAATTCTTGGCGGCGGCATTGAGTTGCATCAGAGCATCGTGGTAAGCGCCAATGATCTTTTTATCGGATTCGCGCACGACTTCATCCACTTTGACCATCGCGTTCAGAGACTTTATGTGTCGCTGTTGTTTGGCGCATGTAACGGAAAGCGTCACAACTACGAGCGCCCATATGCCTCTTTCAATCCATTTCATAAATCCCCCTATGACCCGCAGTGAGCCTTCCGCGGATGTGGTTATCAACTCTTTGGTTCGCAGGCCGTCAAGATTGGCGTAACTTGAATGAACAATTGTGTGCAAAACTCCACCATAATCTTATTGCGCTGCGAAAGGGAGGCTCGTAACGAGTTTATTGCTAGACGAGCCTTGGCCTCGCGAAGGGGCCTGAAGACCCGTCCCTTTCCATGCCTTGTGAGAAGAACCAAAGTGCGCAGGTCGCTGAGGCGACCGTCCTCGAATCTCTTGTTGTGCACATGGGCTCCTCGCGTCTTTAGAAATTGCTGAAATATTTTGAAAACGGATGCCAGATAGTCGCCTGCCAGAACGGCGTCGCCGGGTCTATTCATCCGTGATGCGGCTCGTTTCACCCTCTTAAGGAATTTACACAGACGGTTGAAAAGAATGTACTGCTCCTGTAAATGCATTTCCTCGTGATAGCGAATCCAGCTATCCTCAGAAATGTGGTGAAAACGAAACACCTTGCTGGTCGGAAAATGGGAAAGATACACGACGGCATGCTCGAGTCGATCGAGACAACCGAGGATTTCATCGGTTTCACAGAGCCAACCTATCCAATATAGATCCCCAGATGTTGGAGAAGGCAGATTCGGAGGTCGCGCTTCCTTCGTGGACCCTAGGATAGATGCGAACATCTGGGGGTGGACCCTTGAACGCAGGTATGGTTTAATGCGGTCAATGATAAAGCTCGCAAGACTGAAGCGTTCGTCTTGGCGTTTCGTCATTTAACAACCGTAACGTGCGCAGATGTTCCAGTGGAGCTCGGGACTAGCCCATGGAGGGAAGGGCGAAACTCTGCGTTACCTGCTACCGCGTTCTCGTGTGTCATCCCCGCCGCTTACTTCTCGTCTTGCGGGAGTCCAGCCATTTCTTTAGAGATTGAGGGCTTTCTCCCGATCGCTGCCCCGCCAGCAGGCCCGCGACGGTCAGGTCCTCGTCCAGATCGGGCCAGTGGATGTAAGCGCCGTCTCCGAAGATTTCGAAATGATTGCACTCCTGCGGTGTCCCATGCCAAAGACGGGGGAACCAAGCCAAAGGCGCGACAATGGTCCGCCCATCCACCAGATCAGCCGCGAGCCCCTCGTCGCTCACCTTTACCGATTTACCCCGTGGCCCCTGGACCTCAACGGCCAAAGAACTCATACCAACTCCTCCTTAGTCGTTCGCTAAGACCTGAGCAGCGAGCGAAAGCGCAATTCCGGGCGCGCAGGGAATTCGTGGGCGAAGTTTTTGATCTTCTCGAAAATCCCGTCGACATCCAGGCCGTACTTGGCGTGCAGCAGGTTGGGCGCGCCGTGAGGGATGATGCGGTCGGGAACGGCGATGCGTAGGATGCTGGCGGGAATTTTCTTGTCCTGTAAAAGCGTGGCGACTGCCGAGCCAAAGCCTCCGGCATCGGTGCCTTCCTCCGCCGTCACCAGAAATTGTTTTTCCGCCGCCAGGCAGCAGATCAATTCCTCGTCCAAGGGTTTTACGAACCGCGCATTGATCACCGTCGCGTGAATGCCCAGGGCCTCCAGCCTTGCCGCCGCTTCCAGGCAGGGGTAGACCATGGAGCCGAGCGCCAGGATGCCGATGTCGGAGCCCTCGCGCAGAATCTCCGCTTTGCCGATCTCGAGGGCCTTCAACTCCGCGTCCATGGCCACACCCATCCCGTTGCCGCGCGGGAAGCGCAGTGCGGCGGGCCCGTTGATGTTGATCGCCGTGTAGAGCATGTGGCGCAATTCGTTCTCGTCCTTGGGGGCCATCACCACAATGCCCGGCAGGGCAGGAAGATAAACCAGGTCGTAAAGCCCGTGGTGCGTGGGGCCGTCGGCGCCCACCAAGCCGCCGCGGTCGAGAACAAAAGTCACTGGAGCACGCATCAAGCAGGTGTCGTGCATCACCTGGTCAAAGGCGCGTTGCAGAAAAGTGGAATAGATCGCCACCACCGGCCGCATGCCTTCGCAAGCCAGTCCCGTAGCGAAGGTGACGGCGTGCTGCTCCGCGATTCCCACGTCGTAGAAGCGATCGGGAAAGCGTTTGGAGAATTCGTCCAGGCCCGTGCCTTCTCCCATGGCAGCGGTAATGGCCACCACGCGCGAATCTTCTTCCGCGATCTGGCAAATGGCCTTGCCGAATACCGAGGTGTAACTCGGCGCCACCGGCGGCCCCTTGTGGAAAGCGCCGGTGGAAAAGTCAAAGGGCGTCACACCGTGATACTTCACCGGAAGCTGCTCGGCGTGCTCGTAGCCCTTTCCTTTTTGGGTCACGATGTGAATCATGACCGGCCCCGGCCGCTTTTTGGCCTTGGATAGCACGTCCATCAATTCTTCCAGATTGTGACCGTTGATGGGCCCGATGTATTCAAATCCCAGTTCCTCAAACACCAACCCGGGGATCAACATGCTCTTGGCGGTTTCCACCAGATCCTTGGAAAGTTTCAATAGGCGCGGGCCCAGGCGCGGAACGGAGCGAATCATCTTTTCCACTTCTTCCCGCAAGCGGTTGTAGGCCTGGCCGTGAACGATTCGGTTCAGGTAGCCCGCAAACGCCCCGACATTGGGCGAGATCGACATCTTGTTGTCGTTCAGGATGACGATCATCTTTTTCTTCAGCGTCCCAAGGTTGTTGATTCCTTCGAGAGTCAAGCCCGTGGTCAGTCCGGCGTCTCCCACCACGGCCACAACGTGAAAATCCTCACCCTTCAGATCCCGCGCCACCGCCATGCCCAACGCCCCGGAAATTGCGGTTCCGGCGTGAGCGACGTTGAAGGTGTCGTAAGGGCTCTCATCGCGAACCGGAAAGCCGGAGATTCCCCCGTATTGGCGAATGGTGGGGAAGCGGTCGCGGCGGCCCGTCAGGATCTTGTGACCATAAGCTTGGTGGCCAACGTCCCAGACAATCTTGTCGCGCGGTGTGTCAAACAGGTAATGGAGCGCGATCGTCAGCTCGACTGCGCCCAGGCTGGAAGCCAGATGGCCGCCAATCTTCGCGATCACGGAGAGCATGTAATCGCGCAATTCCTCGGCGACGATGGGAAGGTCCTTGCGGGGCACCTTCTTCAAGTCGGCCGGAGAATCAATGTGGTTCAGATACTGATATTCCATAGCACCTCTCGTGTACGGAGTAGGGAGAAGGCAGAAACAGAATTCAAGATTCAAAATTCAAGATTCAAAAGGCAAAAGTCAAAACCTGAGGAGGTCGCACTTTTGACTTTTGCGTTTTGCCCTTTGCCTTCGGCTTGCCCGTTATCCTCTGCTTCCAGCCTACCGCCCACTGCCTTCTGCCTCCTGCTTACTGTCCACTGCCACTGCCTACCGGCTACTGCCTTCTGTTTACTGCTTTCTGCCTACTATGTAGTACGCGATACCCTGTAGAATCCCACCTCGCTCGCCGTAAGGTTCCAGGGCTTCACAGGCCTCTTCCACCAAGCGCGAAGCGATTCGCTGGGAGGCCTTGATGCCATGCAGCGCGGGGTAAGTGGCTTTGTGTTGTTCTTCGTCTTTGCCAATGGATTTGCCTAATTCGGCTTGGGATCCCAGGACATCGAGCAGATCATCGGCGATTTGAAATGCCAGGCCGATCTTCTCCCCGTAAGCCGTAATGCGGGCCAGGTCGTCCTGATTGGCCTGAGCTAAAATCGCGCCGGAGCGGACTGCGGCCCGCATGAAGGCGCCCGTCTTGGCAGAGTGGATATATTCGAGGCGCGCGGCGTCGCTGGTCGCATCCGTCGTCTCCAAATCAACCACCTGGCCACCCACCATCCCGCCGATGGTCCCGATGGCACGGGCGAGTTCGTAAATGACTTGCAATGCTCCCTCGGCCGCCCCTTGACCGGCGCCGGCGATAGTCTCAAAGGCCAGCGTCAGCAAAGCGTCGCCGGTTAGAATCGCGGTGGCCTCACCGAAAACCACGTGTGAAGTCGGCATGCCTCGCCGCAGATGGTCGTTGTCGAGGGCCGGCAAATCGTCGTGAATCAGCGAATACGTGTGAATGAGCTCGAGCGCGCCTCCTACCCGAAGCAAGATCTTCTCATCACCGCTGAACAGACGCCCCGCTTCCAGGCACAGGGAAGGGCGAAGACGCTTCCCCCCCGCAAACACGGAATAACGCATCGCTTGGTGAATGCTCGGGGGATATTCCTCCGCGGGCGGAAGGATGCGATCGAGTTCCTCATCGACCAACGCGCGGCTCTGGTCAAGATGTTGGCGAATTGCCTCGGGCGATAGGACGTTCACTTCGAGCTCTCCCCCTCCTCCCCATCGTTTGTTGCGAAAGGCTCTGCCACTACCTTTCCCCCGGTCTTCTTGATCAAGATTTCCACCCTTCCCTCGGCCTCGTCCAACTGTTTGTGGCAGGACTCGGAAAGCTTCATGCCCTCCTCATAAAGCACCAAGGCTTTGTCGAGCGGGAGGTCGGTGTCCTCCAGTTCCTGCACGATGGCGTCGAGGCGCGCCAGGTTTTTCTCGAAAGGGTCCGGCTTGTCACTCTTCGCGGGTTGAGACATGGCTGGTTCCTTTCTCGCATCCATTGTCGTGCGTTCCTAATACCACATTCACTCAGGGACGGCTTTCCCCAAGCCTAGCCGCGCAATCTTTTCAGGATATGAGCGGATACTAGAATTCTATCATGTTTGATGGGCGGAAGTGGCCGTCCGGCGGGCGCCGAGCGCCTGCGCCACCTCCACGGCCAGGGCGTAACGGCCGAAGGGCGCAGCGATCTGCACGCCCTGAACCAAGGAACGGATTTCCTGCAATGTTTCCTGCGCGATCTTCAGTCCCTCCTGCCGTGCGCGCTCGCCAGAATCAGCCGCGCGCATGCGTTCCATCACCGCCGGCGGAACGGAGATTCCCGGCACTTCGTTATTCATGAACTCGGCATTGCGGAAACTGGTAAGCGGCAAGATTCCGGCGATGATTGGAAGGTGTGGCGCAAAGCCTCGCGCCCGCTCCAGGAACTTCGCCAATTGCTCCACCTGGAAGATGGGTTGGGTCACGGCGAAATCGGCGCCCGCCTCCACTTTGTACTGAAAGCGGCGCAGCTCCTCTTCCAGATTCAGCGCGCAAGGGTTGATGCTGGCGCCCACGACGTACGCCGTTTGCGCGCCGAGGGGGTTGGCCCCCACGTCCAGCCCCCGGTTCAAATTACTGAGGAGGTTCACCAAGCCGATGGCATCCACCTCCGACGCGTCGCTTTCCATCACCGTCGAGTATTGGGGAGTGTCGCGCGTGAGGGCCAGGAGATTTCGCACCCCCAGCGCGTGCGCCCCGAGCAGATCGGATTGGATCGTCAGCACGTTGCGGTCGCGCGAACTGTAGTGGAGCAACACGTCGATGCCGGCGCGCTGCTGAAGCAGTGCCGCCAGGGTCAAGGCACTCATGCGCGCGGTGGCGCCGGAGCCATCGGGGATATTAACAGCATCAATGCCCTGCTCCAGCAGGTATTGCGCTCCTTCCACTTCCTTGGTGGCATCGCATCCTTTGGGAGGAGTCACCTCCACCAGGACGGGAAACTCCTCGCACGCTAACTTTCTCGCCAGGCGCGAGCGGCTGGCCACGGGGAGCGGTGGCAGGGTATGCCCGGGGCGCGCGATAAATTCCACATGAACCCGCGCCCGCTGCGGACTCAAGGAGCGCACTGCGGCCTTGATGGCTTTGATGTGCTCAGGAGTTGTGCCGCAGCATCCTCCCACCAGCCGTGCGCCTGCTTGGATGAATCGCCGCGCGTAGCTCGCCATGTATTCGGGCGAGCAAAGATAGAGGTTGCGGCCCTCCACGGTGCGCGGCATCCCCGCGTTAGGCTGGGCGGAAAGCCTTTTCTCTGTCACCGCCGCAATGCGCTCCAGCGCTTCGTGTACGGCGGCAGGGCCGACGCTGCAATTGACGCCAATCAGGTCCGCACCCCACTCATCGAGCGCGCGCGCAAAGTCTTCCGGCAGCGATCCGGTGAGCGTGCTGCCGTCGTCCTGAACGGTCATCTGCACGACGACGGGAAATTGGCCCACCTCCCGCGCGGCCAGCAGCGCCTGGTGCGCCTCGTTCAAATCCATCATCGTCTCGATCACAATCAGGTCAACTCCGCCCTCGACCAGCACCGTAATCTGCTCGCGAAACGCGGTTCTTGCCTCTTCCAGCGAGGTGAGGCCCATTGGCTCCAAGCGAATCCCGAGCGGACCGACGGCCCCGGCTACGTAGAGGTCGTCGCCCGCGACCTCCCGCGCCAGGCGCGCACCCGCCAGGTTCAATTCGCGCACCCTTTCGCCCAATCCGAATTTTTCCAGGCGGAATTTGTTGGCCCCGAAGGTGTTGGTTTCGATCATTTCCGCCCCGGCCTTGACATATGCCAGATGGACTTCTTTCACGATCTGCGGCATCGCTGCATTGAGCTCGTCATAGCAGCGGGCAAGGGAGATGCCTTTCGCATACAGCATCGTCCCCATGGCTCCGTCACACACCACGGGCCGTTTATCGATTCTCTCCAGAAAAGGTTCTCGCATCCCTTAACTAGTTTAGCATATCTGCTCGTGAGCGCCACGAAACGAGAAATGCAGAAGATGAGTTTCGAGTTATAAAACGACCGCCGCGGACTTGGCTGCGTTGCACATCGTGGAGTGATGGCCACACCCAAGGCTTAATTCCAAATTCCAGCAAATACGGGGGGTGAGAAGTGGGATGTGGTCCGCAGGCGTGCGCTTTGGCGAACCATGGCGACGTTTTCGGGGCTTTCGGCTAACTTATTTATTTTCATCAACATCGATTCAGAGTTACAATAACTTGCTTGTTTTTAACAACATCCATTCGGGCTCGAAAGGGACATTTTTCCTGCGTTTGTTTTCGGCAACACCTATCCCTCTTTAATAGTCCGTCAGTCTCAATTATTGTCGCCTTCTCGGCGCAGTGGGGGAATGTCGCACGCCATCACCAGCGCGTCTTCAACGGGGTCGTGATAGTAATGATGACGCTTGTACCGCAACTGGAATCCCGCCGCGCGATAGAGCGCCAGTGCCGGTTCGTTGGAAGCACGGACTTCCAAAAAGAGTTTGCGCACCCCGAAATCCTGCATCAAGCGAATGCCTGCCGCAACCAGCGCGCTGGCGATTCCCTTCTGCTGATGTGAAGGGGCGACGGCGATGTTGCGCAATTCTGCTTCGTCCATCACGCGGTGAAACGCCAAGAAGCCCGCGACCTCCGGCGGGTTCGGGGCTTCCATCTCGGCCACAAGAATCGTCCCGCCCGGATCATGAGCCAGATGGAGGTAATCCCCCTCGCGCCATTGCGCCGCCTGGGGGCACATCAACTGGATCGCATAAATGGCCGCAAGATCGTGGTCGGCAAAGGCTCGAGGCTTCATGGCAAGCGCACTTTTGGGGGGCTGGGTGCTGAAGAAAGGGTAAAGTGTAAAGGATAAAGGATAAAACGGCTCCACACTTTATCATTTGTACTTTACCCTTCACAAATTCCCACTCTCGGTCCCCAGAACCCAGCCCCCAGCCCCCACCCCCGCCGTCAGTCCTTCCAATTGATTTCCGCGTCCGGACGGCGAATGTAGTAGGCGTCCAAATTCGCGTCCAGGCAGGGCTGGCTCGATTGCTCTTCTCTCAGGGCGATGCTGGCGATGGAGTCCACCAAGGCGCCTTCGACCTGCTGCCAGTTCAGGGAAGTGGGTAGGGTGGAGCGCAAATCAGCGGCGGCCTGGTCGTGGGCGCGCACCAGGCACGTTGCGCTCGCGCCGTTTGCGACTCTCTCTTCCACAAACGTTCGCAACGATTCCGGCTTTAGGACCCAGCCTCCATCGGCCGGTTCATAATCAGGCTGCGTGATGCTCAGCGCATCAGATGGTTTCCGGCGAAAGGTGCCCAGGAAGAATTCTCCCCGGCGCGCGTCAAGAATGGGGAAAACCCAATCGGAAGTGAGGGGCACTTTGCCTACCATTGCTTCCAGCACGGAGACGCCACGGACCCGGCGATCGAACGCCTTGCCCCACGCGCGCGCCGCCGCCAAGCCAACGCGAATCCCGGTGAAGGAGCCCGGTCCGTTAGCCGCAGCGTACAGATCGATCTCGCGGAGTCCCAAGTGCGCCCGGTCGAGCGCCTGCTGCACCATTTCAAATAGAATTATGGAGTACCGATTCGCCGGCCCATCGCTGGGAACCCACGCCAGGCGCTCCGCGTCCCGGAAAATTCCGACACCCCCAATTTCGCTTGTCGTGTCAAAAGCCAGAATCAGCATAGTTATTCGAAGATGTCATCCTTCCACACCTTTTGCCCGCCCAGTGAGGTGTAGAAGCCCCACCCCGCGAGGGCCACGAAGGCGGCCACTATTGCCGCCGCATGGGCCGCGTACCACGTCGAAAAGTCGAGCGAGTAGGGAAGGTTCAGCAAGACGTTGGCCGTAAAGATGGCGGCTGCCAGCACGATGAGCCCGAAGCGTGTAACGGCGCCGGCGGCAAGCATGTAAACCATCAACCAAAACGGCCACACGATCTGGGGATGGTCGCTGCGCAGCGTGTTCAAGGCGGTAAAAATGCCAACGAAGCAAACCAGGGCCAGCCACTTATTGCGAAGAACCACTCGCAGCAGGAAAATCACGAAGAAAAACTGAAGAGTGCCGACGATGCTCTGGCCGATGTTCTGAAGCGATGAACCGAGGACTTGCCGGCTCCCCATTAAAAGGTTACTGTTGGGAAGGAGCGGTGTAGCGCCCTCCCGTTTGAGGAAGAGAAAGCACACTCCCATGATGACCGACCACAGTACACCCAGTAGGACGCCCCAAAGAACATCCCGGCCCACCAGTGGGTCATGCAGCTTGCCAGCCAGCAGGCGGCTCCAGGAGATGAGGGCGTGCGGCCAGTGGCGCCGCACATAGGGTTCGAGCGCAACATAGAGCATCCAGATGGCAGCGGAGAGGAACAACGCGGTGCTGACGGCCATGACGAAGTGCCCAAAGGTGGCGAGGGTGGGGATGAAGTGATCCAACGACACCCATAGCGCCATGTTGATCACCAGGGCCGCGCTGGCCAGACGGGAGGCGCCGCGCACGTCGCTCTTACCCTTTACGTAGTTTCTGCGAGCCACCAGCGCGCCCGCGGCAAGAAGCAGGATGGCCATGATCACCTCAATGATCTGGCCGGCGTGCTGCCCCGGCGTCAGATTGTTGTACTCAGTTCGGTCGGGCGTGGTCCAGGGTCCAATCAAGTGAAAGTAGACAGGCTTGCCCCGCCAGGAGGCGGCTTCGATCCGCAGGGGGAATTCGGTGCCCGGCCAGGAACCCGTCCATGCGGCGCGCTCATCAAATGCCGCGAGCGACAAGCGCGTGGGCGCAGCCGATTGGAACTCGGCCGGATCGAGTCCGGCGGAGGCAAATAGGGGCTTCCAATCCACCGGGTACGCCGGCGGCGGATTAGTCTCCACCTCGTTGGGGATGGCTTGCAGGTAGCTAAGCCGACCCTGCGCATCGAGAACAATGTTGATCATGCCGGATTGGATGGGGGGCGGGTCATTAAAGGTTACGATGCCCGGCGTAAAGTAAACATTGAAGCGGTCCGGGTCCAGGTAGACGGGACTCAGCCGGTAGGAGTACACGAGCACCTGAGGGCGCTGGGCAAGGACCTTCGGCCAGTCAGGGCGCGGCTTGGCGTGCTCATGCACGTAGTCGGTAAAATCCGTGTTGTAATAAAACAGCGCAGCTTGATCTACGGCGTGAGCGGAGTATCCGAGCTTCTCGAGAGTCTCCCGTGCTTTATGCTCCAAAACATCGGGAGGTAAGACGCCGTTCATGAGTTGGAGGCCACTGACCTTCAGGCCGATAAAGACGACGGCGGCCAATCCTAAAATGACGGCCGCTAGGCTGGCGATCGCCAGGCGTGGCGCAAGGCCGGTGGTTTCACCGGCAGCGGCTACCATTTGCGGTGACGGCGTCTCGCCGGCAGCCAATGCCTCCGCCAGAGGATCGCCACCGGGCAGGGCTGCCGCCACGGCCAAGGCTCCCGAGGGCCGCTTCGAAGGGTCAGCCTCGAGACACCGCAGGATGATCCGCTCTACCGTTGGGTCGAGATCCCTCACCCAGGTTGAAGGGCTGCTTACGGGCTCTTGGCTGCGCTGCTTAACGAGCTCCGCTAAGGTCTCGGCAGCAAAGGCGCGCTTGCCCGTAAAGATTTCATAGAGCACCAGGCCGAGCGAATAAATATCGCTGAGCGCAGTCACTTCCAGGCCGGCCAGTTGTTCGGGCGCCATGTATGCGGGCGTACCGTTCCGCGCCTCCATGCCCACGACGCGATCGGCCAGGCTGGCCAATCCAAAATCGGTGACCACCACGCGCCCCCGGCCATCGAGCATGATGTTGGCGGGCTTCAGGTCGCGATGGAGCACGCCTTCGCGGTGGGCGGCCGCCAGAGCGGCACAAAGTTGCCGTGCAATCTCCAAGGCCTTGTCGCCCACCAAGCGGCCAATACGCCGCAGCAGCGAGGCCAAGTCTTCGCCGTCCACGTATTCCATGGAAAGAAAAGTCAAGCCATCGACTTCGCCCACATCGTACACGCGACAAACGTTGGGATGAGACACGCGGCGCGCCACGCGGATTTCATTGCGGAAGCGCTCCAGCGCCTCTTCGTTCTTGTCTACGGCTTCGGGCAGAAACTTGAGCGCCACGGGTTGTTCCAAAATCAGGTCGTCGGCGCGATAGACCTCGCCCATTCCCCCCTTGCCAAGGACGGCGACAATGCGATAGCGTCCGGCCAGAAGATTGCCGGGGAGGAACCGACCTTGACCGGAGACGCTGGTAGATTTGCTGGCGCCGGATGACCCGCCGGAAGAACTCCGGGGCTGCGAGGAAGGTCGGTTGGCCGGCGTGGGCGATGGCGTGGCTACATCGGCGGTGACGAGAGGGTCCGAAGCGAGCGGAGCTCCGCACGACATGCAAAATCGCGCCGTTTCCAGAATGCTTTCTCCACAGGAAGCACACCGTTCCATTTGGTTTCTCCTGTTTGCTCGCAGCCCGCCTTGTGAATCAGCTAAGGAAAATGATATCCCCTTATGCGCTTGCCGACAACCACCTCCCGGCCCGCATGGCATTGCCGGATCATCTGGAGTTACGAGGAGTCAATTGGTTTAGGCTTGATTCCCGGCGCGGGCGGACCTTCCTTATCCCTGATAGCTGGATACGAAGGTGCAGTAATTGTTCTCACTTCAAATCACAATTCATGACAGCGAGTTTCACGGCGTGCGATCCCATCGTACATGCGGAAAATCAATTCTGGTTCGGCGGGCTGCTTGCTCTTGCGCCATCACCGGGTACAAGGGGACCAAGGAGGGCCTGAATCTACCCCTCATCGGGAGAACATGGCCTGGACATTCGCCCGAATGACTTTTTCGATCATCTCGATTTCCTTCGCGCCGATCTGCTTCCATTTCAGTGCGTGCAGCACGGCGGAACGGTCGCGCCGGAAATAGACACAGGTCCCGATCATGGTCAGGACCCGCACTCGAGTATCGGGCGAGGTTGCGGATTCTCCGGTAAGGCGGGCGATGGCTTCGGCCAGCGTGTCCCGCAGCGGCGCGAGCGGGCGATTGAGCAGGCGAAAGGCTCGGGGAGGTCCGGCTGACGCCTGGCTGACGAACCTCCCATAATAGTCAGGCAGGGAATTGCCCAGCAGGAGCCTTAGAAAATCGCCCTGCATCGTGCAGAGAATACCCACCAACTCACGGTGTGTGATTTTCGGGCGAGACATTGACGTCCGTGCCTGTTGAATGAGAGGTTCCTCGTGGGCCGCCCAACGGGATGCCACTTGCACGGCCGCGGCATCGTAAAGTCCTTGTTTGCTCCCGAAATAGTATTTAATCGAGACAATGTTCGTCTTGGCTGCCTCGGCGATGTCACGGGTACGCGCGCCATCGAAGCCGCGCGCCGCAAAGACGCGAATAGCCACCTCGAGGAGGCGTTGGCGGGTGGCCTCGCCGCGGTCACTGGTAGGCCGCGTTCCAATGGATATCCGTCGGTTTCGTATCACCGAGCTTCCCTGCCGCACGCCGCCGATTATAAGACGGGGATTGTATTGTATCAATCAATTGATTTATAAATAAGGGCTTTGCGGGAGCGGCCAGCAGGTGGCATAGAGAACTCTGGACATCGGTGAGCGGGCGGAAGGCGGTACGGCTGGCAGTTATAATGAATGTCGGATGTCCCGCGTGCGGCAAAGAAAGGGTGCGGAATTTGATGAGCATAGACTTTGTTTTTTGGCGCCAGCCAGAACAATCCAGTCCTTATGGGGTGCCACCGGCCGCCTGCGCGGCATTATCCCGGGCCCTCGGTGGGGCGCCTGCCGGAGCACGTGTCGGCCTGATTCTGGCCGCGCTCGCGGCCGTGGTTTTGATGGGTGTGAGTTGTGGGGGTCAGAAGGCCTCGCCCGCCGCTTCCGCTCCTCCCATGCCGGTGGGGGCGGTGAAGGCAATCCAAATGGACGTACCCGTCCACGCCGAATGGGTTGCAACCCTGGATGGCTACGTAAACGCCCAGATTTCGCCGCAAGTGAGCGGGTATCTCATCAGCCAGAATTACAAGGAAGGCTCCTACGTCCACAAGGGCGATGTGCTCTTTGAAATCGACCCGCGGCCGTTCCAGGCGGTGCTCGACCAGGCCAAAGGGCAACTGGCCCAGGCACGGGCGCAACTCTATTTGGCCGACGTCAATGTGAAGCGCGACGCGCCGCTGGTGAAGGAGCGGGCCATCGCTCAGAGCCAGCTTGACACCGAAACGGCTGCGCAAATGCAGGCTCAAGCCGCTATTCAGGCGGCTGAGGCCGCAGTCGAGCAGGCGCAACTGAACCTCGGATTCACCAGCGTCCGCTCCCTTGTGGACGGGATCGCGGGGATGGCCACCATCCAGATGGGCAACCTGGTTTCGCCCTCGGCCGTTCTGACGACGGTTTCCCAGCTCGATCCCATCAAAGTCTATTTTCCCATCAGCGAGCAGGAGTACCTCCAATTCACTTCCAGGCTGCTGGAGAAGAAATCGTCCAGCGATTTACTGCGGGCATCGGATTCCCGGGCGCTTGAGCTTGTCCTCTCGGATGGTTCGACTTATCCGCGCAAGGGGCAGGTGGTCTTCACCGACCGGCAGGTGGATCCGCAGACCGGAACGATCCGGGTGGTGGGAGCATTTCCCAATCCCGGGAATATTCTCCGGCCCGGGCAGTTTGGGCGCGTCCGGGCGCTTCTTGGCGTGCACAAGGGAGCGGTTCTGGTTCCGCAACGCTCGGTGACGGAACTTCAGGGTACCTACGAAGTGGCCGTCGTGACCGCACAGAACAGCATCTCCATCCGCAAGGTGAAGGTCGGAGATCGCGTCGGTCCGTTGTGGGTCATTAACGAGGGCTTAGCTTCGGGCGAAGAAGTCGTCTCCGACGGCACCTCGAAAGTGCGCGATGGTATGCCGGTAACGCCTGCGGTCGAAACTTCGGAGCCGGAAGGAATCCGATGATTTCCCAATTCTTTATCAACCGCCCCATCGTGGCGATGGTCATTTCCATGGTGATGGTCATCGTCGGAGCGGTGGCCATGGCCACTCTTCCGATTGCCCAGTTCCCGGAGATTGTTCCGCCCGAAATCCAGGTGCGCGCCATGTATCCCGGGGCCGACGCAAGAACCATGGAGGAGTCTGTCGCCACTCCCATCGAAAGTCTCATGAACGGTGTGGACTACATGAACTACATGTATTCCACCAACGACAACTACGGCAACATGGTTTTGACGGTGAATTTCGATGTCGCGACCAACCCCAATACCGATCAGATCCTGACCCAACTGCGCGTTTCGCAGGCCACCCCGCAGTTGCCGGCCATGGTGAATACCACCGGCGTCGTCGTGCAGAAGTCTCGGGCGGCCGCGATGATGGTCATCTCGTTCTATTCCCCCCACGAGACTTACGACCGGAACTTTCTGACCAATTACGCCTACATCAACTACGTGGATGAACTTTCGCGCGTGCCGGGCGTGGGGCGCGTGCAGGTGTTCGGCGGCCAATACGCGATGCGCGTCTGGGTAAAACCCGATCAATTGGCCAAGCTGGGCGTAACGGTTCCGCAGATTGTCTCTGCCCTGGAAGCGCAGAACACGGTGAACCCGTCGGGGCAAGTCGGCGGAGAACCGGCGCCCAAGGGTCAGGAATTCACTTACACCGTCCGTTCGCAAGGGCGCCTGGTGACGCCCGAGGAATTTGGCGAGATCGTGGTGCGCTCCAATCCGGACGGATCAACCCTGCGCCTCAAGGATGTGGCGCGCCTGGATCTGGGCGCCACATCCTACAGCTTCGATGTGCGATTCAGGGGCAAGCCCGCCGCGGCCATCGGCATCTACCAACTGCCGGGCTCCAACGCGATTTCCGCCGCGGCGGGAGTTCGCGCCAAGATGGACGAACTGGCAAAGCGGCTGCCGAAAGACGTGGAGTGCGAAGTCGGTGTGGACACTACGAAGGCGGTCACCGCCGGGATTCATGAAATCCTGCTGACGCTGTTTGAGGCCCTGTTGCTGGTCATTCTCGTTGTTTATATCTTCCTCCAGGGCTGGCGTCCGACGCTGATTCCCTTGCTGGCGGTGCCGGTTTCCCTGATTGGGACGTTTGTCGTCTTTCCGCTGCTGGGATTCTCGATCAATACGCTCTCGCTTTTCGGGTTGGTCCTGGCCATCGGCTTGGTGGTGGACGACGCCATTGTGGTGGTGGAAGCGGTGGAGCACCATATCGAGGAGGGGATGACGCCGCGGGACGCCACGGTCCTGGCGATGCAACAGGTCTCGGGGCCGGTGATCGCCATTGCCCTGATCCTCGCGGCGGTGTTTATCCCAACGGCGTTCATTCCCGGAATCACTGGCAAGCTCTACCAACAGTTTGCCGTCACCATCGCCATTTCGGTGATCTTCTCCGCCTTCAACGCGCTCACGTTGAGCCCCGCACTCTGCGCGATGATTCTGAAGCCACGCCAGCGGTACCGCGGGCCGATTGGCTGGTTCTTCGGGTGGTTTAACCGGGGGTTCACCCGCTCCCGGGATGGGTACATCAGTTTCTCCCGCGTGCTCATCCACAAGTCCGGCTTCAGCCTGCTTTTCCTGGCGCTGATCGCCGCTCTCGCCGTGAGCATGGGAAAGAAGCTGCCCACTTCCTTCCTTCCCGAAGAAGACCAAGGCTACGTGATGATCACGCTGACCTTGCCCAGAGGCGCGTCGTTGCAGCGCACGTCGGTGGCCGCACGGAAGATCGATGAGATTGTCCAGAAGATACCGGGAGTGCAAACCGTTACTTCCATCATGGGGGTCAACATCCTGAGCGGAACCCAGAGTTCCTATGACGCGCTTTTCTTTGTTCGGTTCACGGATTGGGACGAGCGCCGGTCGCCGGAACTCCAGGCGGGGGCCTTACAGATGCGCCTCAATCGGGAACTTTCGCAGGTGAGTGACGGAATTTGCTTTGTTTTCTCGCCGCCCGCTATCCCTGGCATCGGCGCTGCGGGGGGCGTGAACTTTGTATTGGAAGACCGGTCCGGAACGGGAGGGGATTTTTTTGCCAACAACCTGGACCGGTTTGTGGCGGCGGCTCAGCAGCGGCCGGAGCTGGCGCGCGTCATTGCCACCTATGCCGCGCATGTTCCGCAAGTCTACGTGGACGTGGACCGTGAAAAGGTGATGCACCAGAAGGTTGACATCGCCGAAGTGTACGAGACCCTGGAGACGTTCATGGGTGGCTACCTGGTGAACTACTTTAACCGCTTCGGACGCCAGTGGCAGGTCTACCTGGAAGCGGAAGGCAATTACCGCGCCAATGCCAGTGACATTGGCCAGTTTTATGTTAGCAATCCCCACGGCGATAGGGTGCCACTGAGCACCTTGAGCACCATCCGAAGCATCACCGGTCCCGAGTTCCTGATGCGCTACAACGAATACACGGCGGCGCAGGTCAACGCCACCGCCGCTCCGGGGGTCAGCTCGGGACAGGCCATGAAAGTAATGGAGGAAGTGTTCGCTCAGACCATGCCGCGCGAGATGGGCTTTGACTACATGGGCATGTCGTTCCAGGAGCAGAAAGCTGCTCAGGGTGTTCCGGCAACCGCGGTCTTCGGGCTTTCGCTTCTGTTTGTCTTCCTGATCCTGGCCGCCCTGTACGAAAGCTGGTCCCTGCCATTCAGTGTCCTGCTGGGCACGCCCATCGCTGTGGCCGGAGCGTTTCTGGCGCTCACGTCGCGGCACTTTGAGAACAATGTTTACGCGCAGATCGGCCTGGTCATGTTGATTGGCTTGGCCGCCAAAAACGCCATCCTCATTGTGGAGTTTGCCAAACTCGAGCACGAAAAGGGCAAGAGCACTATGGAGGCCGCCCTGGACGGGGCTTGGCTCCGCCTGCGCCCCATCCTGATGACGTCTTTCGCCTTCATCCTGGGCTGCATCCCGCTCTGGACGGCACAAGGGTCCGGCGCGGTGGGGCGCCGCATCCTGGGAACGGTGGTGATCGGTGGCATGTCGGCCGCCTCCTTGATCGCCATTTTCCTGATTCCGGTAACTTTTGCGGTCATTGAGGGCCTCTCTTCCCGGCTCAGCCGTCATCCCAAACCGCAACCGTCAGCCGATGACCCAAAGGGGGGCAGCTAGCATGACGCGCATGGCAAGGAGCTTTCCCATTTCGCTTTCGCTGCTCCTATTGGCTTCCTGCACGGTGGGGCCGAATTACCAGCGTCCCAAGGCTGATGTCCCGGGAGGATATCGAGGCTTGCCGGCGACCGCGCCGGAGGCGGCTTCCTCCGCATCGCTGGGGGATGCCCAGTGGTGGTCGGTTTTCCAGGATGAGCAGCTTCGGTCACTCATTCGCACTGCCCTTCAACAGAACTACGATGTGCGCATCGCCGCGGAACGCGTGCTGGCGGCGCAGGCGCAGCTCCGAATTGCCCGTTCCGATCAGTACCCGTCGGCAGGGGTGGGGGTCGGGGGCACGACCGAACGCGAGCCCTCCAGCCCCTTTTCCCCTTCCTATCGCTGGGATTATATGCAGGTGGGGGGAGCCGCGTCGTGGGACATCGACTTCTGGGGGAAGTACCGGAGGGCCACCGAGGCCGCACGCGCCAATCTGGCCCAGACCGAGTGGGGAAAGCGCGCGGTGGTCAGCACGCTGGTTGCGAATGTCGCCGGCGCCTATTTCCGGCTTAGGGCGCTGGACCTGGGAATCGATATCACCCAGCGCTCCCTCGTCTCCCGGCAGGAATCCTTGCGCCTCACGAAGCTCCTCGCTGATCACGGGGCGGTTTCGATGGTGGACGTGCGGCAGGCGGAGCAGCTTGTCTATGTGGCTTCAGCCACCATTCCGGATCTCCAACGGCAGATTGAACAGGAGGAAAACTACATCAGGTTCCTGCTGGGTCAAAACCCCGGGCCCATCGCTCGGGGGCACAGCCTGACCGAACAGGCCCGGCCACCCGTGGTTCCCGCGGGGCTGCCCTCCCAATTGCTCGAGCGCCGCCCGGACATTCACCAGGCCGAGCAGCAATTGATCGCGGCCAATGCCCGGATCGGTGTGGCGCGGGCCGCCTACTTTCCGGACATTTCCCTGACGGGAACTGCTGGATTCATCAGCGCTGCCTTAACCAAGCTGTTCACGGGGCCTGCCGGCGTTTGGGATTTCGCCGCTTCCGCCGCTGAGCCGCTCTTCACCGGCGGCAAGTTGCAGGCCAATGTCAGGATGGCGGAAGCAGAACAGCAACAAACCCTGCTGGCGTATCAGCAAACGGTCCAGAGTGCGTTCCGGGATGTTTCTGACGCTTTGGTGGCCTACCAAAAGACCCGCGAGGCACGGGAACAACAAGAACTCCTGGCCGGCGCCGCGCAGGACTCCGCCCGGCTGGCGCACGTGCGCTACGATGGCGGCGCGACCGCTTACCTCGAAGTCCTGACCAACGAAACCAATTACCTGACCGCCGAGCTGGACCTCTCCCAGGCGAGGCTGAATGAGATGCTCTCCCTGGTGCAGATTTACAGTGCGCTGGGTGGCGGCTGGAAGCAATAGGCGCCTTGCCGCGCCATTGCAGGGGTAGGAGCGTCTATTGATTCAGCCATCGGGTAATTGGGTCAGGGGAAGTGCCTCTTTCCGTCGATCAGTCACTCAATGAACAATTTTCCTGTGATCAATTGTAGAGAGCGAACTCGGAAGGAAGAGTTGGCGTACCCAAAACCGATCCAATCAGCTAAGCCCGGCAGCCACACCAGACCATTATGTTAAAATAGATAGTTTGCAGCGAAACAAATCTGTAAACACGCACACCCCTATTCCCCGAAGAAGCAGGCGGGGTTGGGGGCTTTGTGCAAGATCCTGGGGGCTAGGTCCTGAGAAATGGCAAACAGGGACGGATGAACGGAAAAAGGGGCAGCGCTTGGCTACTTACCCTTCACCACTCCCCAGCACCTGGCAGACAGCACGACGCCCATGAGTGAAACAACGCGTGCCACATCCCGGCCTCTCGAGTTGACGGAGCTCCTGACCTTGATCATCGAGGTCGGTGAGCGAATCAATTCCACGCTCGATCTCGATGAGTTGCTGGCCCGGATCGCGGAGATCGTGAAGCGCGCCATTGATTACGAGGTTTTCGCCATTCTTCTCCTCAACGAGAAGACGCAGGAATTGCGCGTGCATTTCAGCCTCGGCCATCCCCGGGAACTGGTCCGGGGCCTGCGGATCAAGGTGGGTGAGGGCATTGTGGGCCGGGCCGCCGAGACACGGCATTCCGTTCTGGTGAATGATGTTAAGGACGATCCTGCATACATCCCGTCTCTGGCAACCATGCGCTCCGAGCTAGCGGTTCCGCTGATCTTCAAGGGTCGCTTGATCGGGGTCATTGACCTGGAAGCACCGCAGCCGGACTACTTCAACGACTCGCATGTCAGCCTGCTGGAGCTTTTGGCCAGCCGCATGGCATTTGCGATCGAAAACGCGCGGCTGTACCGGCGCACCCTGCGCCAGGCGCGCACACTTCAGTTGTTGAACGAAATCAGCCGGGAACTCAGCTCAGTGCTGGTGCTGAACGAATTGCTGCGCAAAATCGGTACGCTCACCAAACGACTGGTGGATTACCACCGCTTTGGCATACTGCTGGCCGACGACCAGGCCCAAACCTTCAACACCGTCATTTCCGTCAAGCAGGATGAGCGTACACCCGAAAAGTCTACGGTGAATTATGGCCAGGGCGTCGTGGGAGCAGCGGCAAGCCTGCGCCAGCCGGTCGTGGTGCCGGACGTCAGCAAAGACGCACGCTACATCTCTGTGAATCCGGAGACCCGTTCGGAGATGACGGTCCCGCTGATTTATCGGGACCGCGTGATTGGGGTGATTGATCTCGAAAGCCCGCACCTTAATTACTTTAACGACGAGCACGTGCGCATCTTTTCCACCCTGGCCCCACAAATCGCCATCACCATTGAGAATGCGAGGTTGTACGAGCGCGTGGCGCGCAGTGAGGCCCGGCTGGAGCGTGACCTGCGTCGCGCCCAGGAAATCCAGATGCACCTGATGCCGGGGATCGCCCCCAAAATTCCCGGCCTGGATGTGGCATTGCACTTTCAGCCCTCGAGCGAGCTGGGGGGCGACCTCTATGAATTCCTCTCCTACGGGAGGGACCGGCAGGTGATTGTTGTGGGCGACGTAAGCGGCAAGGGTGCGCCCGCGGCGCTCTACGGCGCCATGGCCAGCGGTACGCTGCGCAGCCTTGCTCCCCTGAAACTCCCCCCCCCCGACATGATGAAACATCTGAATGTTATGTTCCTGGAACGTAAAATCGAAGGCCACTTTATTACCCTGACTTATGCCATCTGGGAACCGCGCACGAAGAGCTTGACTCTGGCCAATGCCGGTATGCCGCTTCCTATCCTGCTTCGCAGAGGCCAGTGTCGAGCGATTCGTGTTGAAGGCGTCCCCCTCGGCCTTCTGGAACACACGGAGTATCAGCCCGTGACGGTAAGTTTGGAAACGGGAGATTTGTTGGCCTTTTTTTCCGACGGCATAACGGAAGCCAATGACCCTCAGCAGGAAGAGTTCGGCTCGCGCCGCCTGGAGAATATCCTGCGCCAGAACACCCATAGGCCGCCCCAGGAAATTGTCAACCGGGTGTTTGAAGAACTACGCGCCTTCGAAGCCGGGCGCCCTCAGCGGGACGACCAAACGCTGGTAGTATTGAAAGTACGGTGAAGAGAAGGTGTCATGTATCAGGTGCCAGGTGTCGGGTGCCAGGAACTGGGCGCCAGATGCTAGGAGATGGGTACAAAGTGCTTACGAAAGGTAAAATGTAACAGGTAAAGTATAAAAGGTAAAACGGATTCATATTTTACCCTTTATACTTTACCTTTTACATTAAGCCCTTAGAACTTACCCATCGCACTTTCCAGAACCCAGCCCCTGACACCTGGCACCTGATACCTGACACCTCAAAAGAGAAAATGCCCTCATTAACTAACGATTCTTTTCACTATCGCGAAGGCGAGTTCTTCTGTGAGGATTTGCCCTTGGCGTCGATCGCCGAACGTTTTGGCACGCCGGCGTATGTTTATAGTCAAAGCACCATTCTCCGTAACTATGAACGGCTCTATGGGACTCTAACGCGGCTTCCCGGCATGATTTGTTACTCCGTCAAAGCCAATTCCCATCTCCGAATCCTGAGCTTGCTGCGGCAGGCGGGAGCGGGATTCGACGTGGTCTCAGGCGGCGAGTTGGCGCGGGCGTTGCTTGCCGGCGCCGCTCCCGACACCATCGTCTTTTCCGGGGTGGGGAAAACCCAGGACGAGATAGACGCCGGTTTGGCCGCAGGCATTTTGATGTTCAACGTAGAATCGGCGGGAGAACTCGCCGTGATTGAAAGCCGGGCCCGCGCCCTCCAAAAGGTTGGAGGCATCTCCATCCGCGTAAATCCCGACGTGGAAGCGGACACGCACCCCTACATTTCCACCGGGCAGATGATCCACAAGTTTGGCGTGCCGAAAGATGAAGCCCCGGAGCTCTATCGCCAAGCCGCGCGCTCGCCCCATCTTAAGGTCCAGGGCGTGGCGTGCCATATTGGCTCCCAGATTCTGGAAGTGGAGCCTTTCTTAAAGGCGCTGGATGAAATTCTAACTGTCGCGCGGCAATTGGCGGTGGAAGGCATTGCCGTGGAATGGCTCGATTTAGGGGGCGGGTATGGGATCTCCTACGGCGGCGAGCAACCCCTGGACATGGAGCGGATGACATATGGGTTGGAAGGGCGGTTGGGCAAGGCTTCAGTGCGGCTAATTCTCGAGCCCGGACGCGCCCTGGTGGGTAATGCCGGCGCGCTAATCACACGCGTGCTCTATGTGAAACGGAACCAGCAAAAGAATTTTGTGGTGGTGGATGCGGGCATGAATGATTTAATGCGGCCGACGCTTTACGGGTCTTACCACGAGATAGTTCCCGCCCGGGGAGGCACGGCGGAGCGCTTGCAGGCTGACATTGTCGGGCCGCTGTGCGAGAGTGGCGACTTCTTTGCCCGCGACCGGGACATGCCCGACGTCCAGCCCGGCGATTTGCTCGCAGTTCTGACCGTAGGCGCCTATGGATTCGTCCTCTCCTCCAATTACAACACGCGGCCTCGCCCTGCGGAAGTTCTGGTTCACGGAGCAGAAGCGGAGTTGATTCGCGCCCGCGAAACATTGGAAGACCTGATGGCGGGGGAGGGGATCTAGTATCTGGGATTTAGGATTCAGAATTAAGGGAGGACCCCGAAGAGGTCCAATGTCATTGCCGTGGGTGAAACCCACGGAAACGATGCGGGATTTAACAACCCCGAAGGGGTTGAATGTGGTTTGGCACTTAGTTGGTAAGAAGAAGGTTCTTCAGCCTGCATGGAGTATCAAGTGAGCCCAGTCGAGGCATACGCGTCGGTTCCGGCAATCCCTGCCACCGTCTCACCCTGTAGAACCGCCCTCAGTGTTTTGCTATTCGGCTGCTTCGTCCTGGCCGCTCACGTCCGCGCAATTGCCCAAAGCCATACCACGTGGAGTGACTACGGGGGCGGAACGGACTCCTCGCAATACTCCGCGCTTCGTGAGATCAATCGGACCAATGTCAGCAAGCTTCAGATCGCCTGGGCATTTCCCACGGGTGACGAGAACAGGTATTTCTTCAACCCGATCGAAGCGCACGGGCTCACTTACGTCATGGCGGAGAACAACTCGATTGCGGCGCTCGATGCTGAGACCGGGAAAGAGGTTTGGATCCACAAGGCCGATCCGCACACGGAGATCATTACCAACCGTGGGATCAACTATTGGGAAAGCAAAGATGGGCAGGACCGCCGGCTTCTTTATGCCAGCAACCACTGCTTGCAAGAAATCGATGCGCGGACGGGTAAGCAGATTTTGTCTTTCGGCACGAATGGCATTGTTGACCTGAAACAGGGCCTTGGCCGCGACCCAAGAACCCTTTCACTGGTCCAATCCACGACCCCAGGCAGAGTCTTCGAAAACCTGCTGATTCTGGGCTCAGCCACCAATGAGGGATACGGATCCGCTCCGGGGGATATTCGGGCATTCGATGTGCGTACAGGCCGTTTGGCATGGACCTTTCATACCATCCCGCATCCGGGCGAGGCTGGATACGAGACTTGGCCGAAAGACGCGTGGAAAAGGGTGGGAGGAGCCAATTGTTGGGGCGAGATCTCAGCGGACGAAAAACGCGGAATCGTCTACGTACCCACGGCGAGTCCCAAGTACAATTTCTACGGTGCTGACCGGCATGGGGCCGACCTCTTCGGCGACTGCCTGCTCGCGCTCGATGCCCGCACGGGGAAACTCCTCTGGTATTTCCAAATGACCCATCACGACATCTGGGATTACGACAACGCAGCCGCTCCCAAGCTTCTCACCGTGTGGCACGACGGCCAGAAGGTGGATGCGGTAGCGCAGGTCGGCAAGACGGGATTCGTCTGGGTGTTCGACCGCGTAATAGGCAAGCCGCTTTGGCCCATTGAGGAGCGGCCGGAACCTCGGTCCGACATGCCGGGAGAAGAGACGTGGCCAACCCAGCCGTTTCCGCTCGAACCGCCGCCCTTCGCACGGCAATCGTTCACTGCGAGTGACCTGAGTCCCTTGATCAGCGATCCGCAGGAATTGGCGCGATTCCGCAAGGAGATCGATTCGTCGTGGAACGAGGGACTCTACACGCCGCCCACCCTTCGAGGCACCATGCAGATGCCGGGCAATAGTGGCGGCGCGAATTGGGGTTCCGCAGCCGCGAATCCCGCCGATGGCTCGCTGTATGTCGCTTCGATGGACCTTCCCTGCATGCTCAAATTAGAGCGCGAACAGACGGGCCGAGCTTCCAAGGGCGAGTCGATCGAACAGCAGGGGCACTTCATCTTTGAATCGAATTGCCGCTCCTGCCATGGCGCTGACCTAAAGGGCTTGCCTCCCGCCATCCCCTCGCTCGTCAATGTCGGAGCAAGCCTGAACCGGGAGCAAATCGAAGGCGTTGTCAGGCAGGGGCGCGGCCCGATGCCGGGATTCCCGAGGCTTCCCGAGCCGGATCTAAAGGCATTAATCGCATTTGTTCCTAATCCCTCCGCAGCCTCAGCGTTGCCATCGCTCCCGGCCGCGCCTGACTCCGGGCCGGTCCGCTATCTGACCGGCTTCGGCTTCATGATGACCAGCACAGGAGTTCCGCCGATAGCACCGCCGTGGTCATCACTCACCGCATACGACCTGAACAAGGGCGCAATCAAATGGAAAATTCCACTCGGTGAGGTTCCGGAGCTGGCGGCGAAGGGAATCCCTGCCACCGGTTTTCCGTTTCTCAAAACAGGACCGGTGGTGACCGCGGGCGGATTGGTCTTTACCGCGACGCGAGATCATAAAGTCCGGGCCTACGACGTGGAAACCGGTAAGGTACTTTGGGAAAAGCGCCTCGATACAGGGCTCCAGGGCATTCCGAGCGTGTACGAGGTTGGTGGGAGGGAATACCTTGTGGTGTGCGCCGCAGCCCCCGAGATGAGTGATTCCGCTTCCCAGGGAAGCATCCACGGCGCGTACGTGGCCTTCGCCTTGCCCAGCGATTCGAAGTAGGTGGGGAATGCGCCAAAGCAAGATACCTTGTTCTGTCATTTCATCCTGTCTATCGTGCCCATCCATGTGAATAACTCTACCGCTCTCCCCACTTCAATTTCTTTTGGAGAATCTCAAAGTACGATGTGGCCGGCGGCCTGACCAATTCCACAAATGAGTCGGCTTTGCGCATTCGCACCACGTCTTCACTGTGCGCCGCAATGCCGACTTGGCCGTCGACGGTCAGGTAGGCGGCCTCTCGCAAACTCTTCACCGTCACCTCGATTCTGACGGTATTGGGAAGCACCAGTGGCCGATGGGTGAGAGTGTGAGCGCAGATGGGGGTGACCAGGAAAGCTTCGACGGAAGGCGTAACGATGGGGCCTCCTGCCGCCAACGAATAGGCCGTCGACCCCGTGGGCGTGGAAACGATTAAGCCGTCTGACTTGTAGGTTGAAACCAGCTCGCCGTTCACCCTAACCTCGAAGTCGAAAATTCGGGCAATGGCGCCTTTGTTCAATACCACGTCGTTCAGGGCCAAAAACGGGGTAAGGATTTCGTCAGCCCGAATCAACTCGCCTTCAATTTGCACGCGACGATCGGTCTTGTGAGTGCCGGCCACTACCGTTTCCAGGGTGGGATAAAGTTCTTCGCAGGTAATTTCAGTCAGGAATCCAAGTCCGCCGAGGTTCACCGCCAGAATGGGAACTGGTTTGCGATTCAGGGCGCGCGCGGTGGCCAGCAGGGTGCCGTCTCCACCCAGCACGACAAGCAAATCCACCTGGGCCGGCATTTCGTTACGGGTCAGGCAGCGCTTCTTCGTCTCCATGATGGCCCCGGTTTCCTTATCGATGAACGCCTCGATGCTGCGTTCATGGAGCCATTCGAGCAAAGCCGGGACAATCTCGCGGATTTCCACCTTCTTCGGCTTGGAGATGATGCCGACGCGTTTGATCGGAGTTGCCATGAGTGAAGATCATTCTAACAGGATTCAGGATTTAGGATTTAGGATCTAGGAGTCTGTGAGTCTGCACAAAAAAAATCCGAATCCTCGGTCCTGATTGCCAAATCCTAGCTCCTAGCTCCTAAATCCTGCTTCCAGACCGCATGCAGGAAAAACTCGTGGTTTCCCTCTGCACCCAACAGCGGGCTTTCCATCGACGCCAATTGGCTGAAACCGAGCTCCAGCAATTTGCGCGAAACTCTGGCGACGGACTCCTGGTGCTGCGCGGGGTCTCGCACAATACCACCTTTCCCCACCTGCCCTTTGCCCACTTCAAATTGGGGTTTGACCAGAACGACCAAATCGGCCGGAGACGCGAGCAGTGGGACGAGCGCGGGCAGGATCAGTGTTGCGGAGATAAATGAAACATCCACGGTCGCGATTTCCGCCAGCGTTCCGATTCGATCAAAGGTCAAGTAACGCGCATTGGTTTTTTCCAGGACGACGACCCGCGAGTCACGGCGCAATTTCCAGTCGAGCTGATTCGTCCCTCCATCCACGGCGAAAACCTTGCCCGCGCCGTGCTGAAGCAGGCAATCGGTAAAGCCTCCGGTGGAAGCGCCGATGTCGAGGCACACCTTCGTGTCAGGGTTAAGGCGAAAGTGTTCAAGCGCCCCCTCCAGCTTCAGCCCGCCGCGGCTCACGTACTTGGGGAGGTCGCCCAGCAGGCGCAAAGCGGCCTCCGCGCCAACCAGTGTCCCGCACTTCTCCTCCTTCTGCTCATCCACCAGAATTTGTCCGGCCAGAATAAGACCCTGCGCCTTTTCGCGGGACTCCACCACCCCTCGCTCCACTAGGAGGCGGTCCAGGCGGATTTTCTTGGAGTGGCTGTTTTTCATGGCAATCTAGGATTTAGATCCTAACCCGTGCTCTTCATTCCAAAGGCAATACCACCAACGGTGATTTGTAAAAGGTGAAACAGCGCATCGTTGCCGGGGTGCTCCGGTTTACCGCGCTGGCGGCGCCAGCGTTCCAGGAAGTGAGTTTGCAAGAAGTTCAGGGGGTCAACATAAGGATTGCGCAGACGGATCGACTCCGCCAACACGTGTTGGCCGGCGAGCAGCATCGATGAGCTGGAGATCTCGAGGACCCCGCGAACGCTGCGCCGATACTCCTCCTCGATGTGCCGGAAAATTCTCTGGCCCAGTCCGCGCGGACGCACCAGAGCGGCATAGAGACTTGCGATATAAAGGTCGGTCTTGGCCAGGGAATGTTCGGCGTTGTTGATCAGGTTAAAGAAGAAAGGCCAGCCCTCGTGCATGCTGCGCAGCATGTCCAAGCCGTGCGGAGCGTGGTCACGCTGAAACATTTCCAGAGCGTGGCCGAGGCCAAACCATGCGGGAAGCAGGTGCCGGGATTGCGTCCAGGCGAAGACCCAGGGGATGGCCCGCAGGTCGCGAAGATCGCCCGCTCCCCATCGGTGGGAGGGGCGCGAGCCGAGGCGTATCTGCTCGATCAAATCGATGGGTGTCGCTTGGCGGAAGTATTCCACAAACTCCGGCGTCTCATAAACGAGCTTGCGGTAGAAATCGCGGCTGCTGGCGGCGAGTTCCGTGGCATAGCCTTCCCATTCCGGGATTCTTGCCGCTTCGACTCGCCGGGAGTGGAGCAGGTGCGCGTCAAGCACCGAAGTCACCAACTGTTCGAGGTTCCTTTCGGCGATGGCGGGGCTCGAATATTTCAGTGAAACCACTTCACCCTGTTCGGTGATGCGCAGCCTGCCGCCTGGCGCAGCAAAAGGTTGTGCTTGAATGCTGCGATGCGATTGCCCGCCGCCGCGGTCGATAGTTCCCCCCTTGCCGTGGAACAATGAAAAGCGCACGCGGTATTTTTCCCCCACTTGCGCCAAGCGTTTCTGCGCGTGGAAGAGCTCCCAATTAGCCGCGACATAACCGCCATCTTTGACGGAGTCCGAATACCCCAGCATCACCTCCTGGAAGTCTCTACGCCCGCGCAGAATGCGGCGATATAGAGGGTCGGCGAACAGCTCCTCGAGGATTCGCGGCCCCGCTTCGAGATCGTCGAGCGTTTCAAAAAGCGGAATGACATCAATACGGGACTGCAAGCGGCGCCCATGCGGCTCCACAAGTCCAGTTTGCCGCGCCAGCAGCAGCACGTCCCACACATCGGCCGCACTCGACGTCATGCTCAAGACGTAGCGATGCGCTGCCGCTTCGCCGTTGCGCACCTGAATGGTGCGGAGGGCGCGAAATTCCTCCAGCACTCGGAGCGTGTCCGCGGAAAATGATGCGTGGGGAGCGGCGGGCTTGAAGAGCATCCGCTGGATCGACGCGATCCGTGCTTCGGCTGGTTCGGTGGGAAGTTGCGCCTGCCGCAAAATCTCTTCGGCCGCACCACGGGTGGCGCGCGAGTGGGTGCGGAAGTCCAAGCTGGCGCCATGAAAGCCGAAGACCTGCGAGGCCACCCGCAGACGGCCCGGTCCCAGGCGCGCAATCCGCGGGCTGGGATAGGCGATTAGCATCTCCTCCAGCTTGCCGAGTTCGCGGGTGAACTCTTCCGGCGCCGCGTATGCGCCCGGAGCGCGCTCCATCGTGCGCTCGAGCCGCCACATCATCATGCGCAGCTTGCGCCGATAAAGTTCGCTGGGCTGATCGATGGCTGCAAAAGCCCGAGTGGCGGGAAAACGCCGCATGTCCCGATTGATCTCGCGGCGCAGGGCCGATTCGAGACGGCGATTGCGGCAGGGGAACGATGCCCAGCCCAACATGCGGCGGCAAGCATCGCGGTAATAGCGCAGGATGCTTACGCGCACCTGCTCCGCGGCGTCCAGGCTTGTCTCCGGAGTTACGAAGGGATTCCCGTCGCGGTCGGTTCCCACCCAGGAGCCGAAGCTCAAAAAAGGGGCGGGCTTCGGCAGCCGCGGATAGCGGCGGACCATCTCCGCGCAAAACCTTTCCCAAAAGCTACCCGCCAGGTCGTAAATGGTGCGTTCAAGGAAAAAGCGGGCGTTCTCACTTTCCATCGCCGGCGTCACCACGCCCTCGCGCACCTCATCGGTAAGCCACAAGGCTTCAATCCACGAGTCGATGTCCCGCTCGGCGGCAGAGGTCAAGTCGCCACAGGTAGCATCCAGCGTTCTCCCCAACCGCAGAATGTGGTTCAGAACGCTCCGGCGCTTGGCCTCGGTGGGGTGCGCAGTCAGCACCGGCTCAATGTTCATGGACTCCAGCAGCTTCCTGACCGCCGCGGGTGGCACCCTCTGGCGGCGCAACTCGCTGAACGTGTGGCGCAGGGACATTGGCGCGCCTGCTCCTTGCCGGTCATGCATGCGCAGGCGGCGGACGCGCTCGCGTTCCTCGCAAAGATTGACCAGGTGAAAGAAGAGGCTAAAAGCATGTGCGACGGCCTCGGCCTCTTCCACTGAAAGGCGGTTGACCGCGTGCTCTTTGGCACGTAGGGGCACGCCATGGCGTGCCCCTACAAGATTGGCGCTTTGTCGAATCTGCTTGGCCACTTTCCGCAGGATTTCGATGGCCGAGAACACTCCCGCTCCCGACTGCTCGCGCACGATCGCGCCTAGCCGCGTGGTCAGAAACCGCACTTCCTGTCGCAGAAGTTCGTTCATAACGCAAAATCAGGGGCCAGGAGGGAGAGTCCAAGCGCCAGGAATCGAATTGGAAAACTCGAGTTATTTATCATAACTGAAACCGCGGGCCAGCAGTTAAGAGTAAGAAAGCAGCGGAAGTCTGAGACAAAAGTGAAAATGCGAATGAAGGGCGGGTGCTCCGCTCGCCGGCGAGTGAGCATTTCACCCGCCCTTTTTTCTGTGAGCATGATGGTCCTTCGTCAGCGACTCCTTTTGTTCCGCGCTGCGATCTTGGGTGGATTTCTTACTCAAGGCCTTTTCCTTCCCGCAACCCGGACCCCGAGGACCCGATCCTCCCGTTACTGCCCCTAGCCCCTGCACCCATAACTCCCTTTCTTATCATGAATATCGTGGAAGGCTGGGTATAACTCGTGTGTTTTCATCAACATCGTGGAAAGGTACTTTTCGGTCATTTTTTCTACATGTGTTTTCAATAACATCGTGGAACATCCCTTCATTTCCCCCCCCCTATTTTCTCCCCTGGCTCGCTGTCGAAGAATGGATAACTTATTTTAATTCAATGACATGCTTTTTTTGAAGGCCTCCGCCATCAGCAGCTAACCCGCTTAATTTCTATTACATCGTGGAAAGCCTCGACACGGTTTTCCGTTCCGGCTAGCTTAATTCGATATAACTCTCAATATTTGAACGATATAAAGCATTTAGACATTTTGACGATAAACAGCTATCCCATTTATTTTCTGGCATATCGTGGAAGACTGGAGTGCAAGGCTCAGGTTGTTGGAGGCTAGTGTATGAGAAACTTTCCCCGCCGCAGCGCGCAAGCCCCAGATCTGGTGGGGATCCCGCGCTCCCAGCGCCTGACGCCCGACACCTCATTACCCTGGGTGAATTCACGACGACGACATCCTTCGTTCCTTAGGCTAGCACGTTGGCGACCGAAGTAGGCCTAGACTCCCGCGGATTTCGTGGGGGTAGGAAATTCGGGCCGATTTATTTTCACAATTCCCGGTGTCCGGACATTCTGCCCGCGTATACTTGGTGGGATTCGTACCCCTGATCGGTACGTCCAAACCAGCGCAGGCACGAGCCCGTCACTTCCTCCGAAGTTTCACCCAATAACGATGGGTATACTCAGCCACCCGCGCATCATCGGGGGCGCCGGGGCGAGGCGTGGGAAAGTGGAGGTACTGCTTACCGTCCCTCGTCCAACTGTAGACTTCGTTCCAAGAACATTCCAGCCGGTGGGGAATTAGGATTTGATCCAAGAGGTCGTGCTTAAGGATTTTTCGAAGGTAATGGTTCTGGACGCGCCTCATCCCGCGCGTAGCGCGGGCCTTGTCTTCCTTGGCCGAGCCCGTTCCCGTGATCGCGGCGTAAGGCTTGCGATATGAGCGTGACATAGAGAACTCCTTTCGTGAGTTACCTATGTCATGGGTTAGCCCTCCCGCTCCAAATCTACCTTAAATTATACCATCCGCCGCGTTCTGCCGCCTTCCCTCCTGGTGCTTACTTGCCGCGAAGCGCGCGCCGGAGCTCCCGCCGCAGGACGTTCAAGTCCGGTTCGACCTGAAGGCGCTGGCTGCTTTCCTGGTCTTCCGAGCGGTGACGCATGATGTATTCGGTGTCTTTAAGTTGGTTGCCGGTGAGGACACACACAATGTCCGCGTGCCTTTCAATCTTTCCCGCCCGCACGAGCTTGCGAACGCCGGCGATAGTGGCGGCGGAAGCAGGTTCGCAGCCCACACCGTCCTCAGCCAGGACGCGTTTGGCTTCGAAGATTTCATCATCCGTAACCGACTCGCAGAACCCTCCCGCCCAATCGAGCACGCGTCGAGCCTTTTTCCAATTGGCGGGATGGCCGATGCGAATCGCGGTGGCCTCCGTGTGGGGATCGTCGACTGCGAGCAAATCGGGAGCGCCGGCGCGCAGGGTTTGATAAAAGGGGTTGGAGCCCGCCGCCTGTACCACGACGACATGGGGCACTTTCTCGATGAATCCCAACTCCTTGAGCTCGCGCAAGCCCTTGCCAATGGCAGAGGAGTTTCCCAGGTTGCCACCGGGAACCACGATGTAATCCGGAGGCCGCCAGGCACGCTGCTCCAGCATTTCCGCGACAATGGTCTTCTGGCCTTCGATGCGGAAGGGGTTGATGGAATTCACCAGATAGAGTCCCAGCTCGGGAGCGATCTCGCGGAGCAGGCGGAAAGCTTCGTCGAAATTGTCGCCGACCTCCACCACCAAGGCCCCAAAGTCGAGCGCCTGGGCCAGCTTGGCGGCGGAAATCTGCTTGTAGGGCACAAACAGCAGCGCCTTCATGCCGGCGCGCGCGGCATAAGCGGCCATCGATGACGACGTGTTGCCTGTCGAGGCGCACGCCACCATGCGGATGCCGCGCGCCTCAGCACGCGTAATGCAGGCCGTCATGCCCAGATCTTTAAAGGAACCGGTGGGGTTGTTGCCTTGGTGCTTGATGGTCAGATGGACCGGGCCGGCCCACCACCCCGTGCGGCGAGTGCCCACCAAAGGCGTGGAGCCTTCGGAAAGTGAAATGATGCGGGCGGCCGAATCCACGAAGGGAATCAGCTCGCGGAAGCGCCATACTCCGCTGCGGTCGATCGGTTCGCCGCTCAGACGGCGCTGGTGCCATGTCCGCCGGAGTTGCTCGGGGTCGAAGGGATCAAAAGCATACTTCACATCGAGCAAGCCGCCGCAGAATGCGCAGGCATGCGCGTCCTTCTTGGGGTCCTGTCGGCGCCCGCAGGCTTCCTCGATGCACTGGAGATAAGCGGAGGACATGGGTTTCAGGTGCCAGGTGTCAGGTATCAGGTGTCAGAAAGGTGCAAAGTGTGCTTTTCAGCTCGCTTGGTAGCCCTGCCAGGATCCGACCCATCTCATCCGTCGGACCGAGCGCTGTCTGGAACTTGTCGATCTTAGTGTAAGACAGTTGGGTCATCGCTACGAAATGCGTTTCATGTTCCATCAACAAACCGTTCGCTTCGGATGAATGTCGTTTGACCATTACTGGCCGCCTGCCCCTGATTCACATGGGAGTCAACTAGTACCTGACACCTGACACCGGGCACCTGACACCTAGCTGGCCTCCAGTTTGAACTCCTCGTGGACGGCCTTTACGGCCTCCTTGACATCTGAAGTCTTCACGGCAAAGGAAATGCTCAACTCAGACGAGCCTTGGGCGATGGCAATGATATTGATGCCGTTTCGCCCCAGCGCGGCGAAGGCGCGGCCGGAGATGCCCGGCGTTCCCTTCATGTTTTCGCCGATCATCACCACAATCGCCACGTGGGGTATGATTTCAATCGATACCCTGTCATCATGCAGCATTTCCAGCTCAAAGGTCTTTTCCAGTTGGGCTTTCACCCGGCGCATATCGGCGTCGTGAACGGCAAAGCACAGCACATTGTCCGCGGAAGACTGCGTGACCATCAGCGTGGGAATGTCGTCCAGGCTGAGCGAGCCAAAGGCCTTGGCCGCCAGTTGCGGAAAGCTCAGAGACTCCTTGCCGGTGATCGTGATGAGGTCAGCCTTGCTGACGGAAGTGATCGCCTTGACGCCCTTTTGGCTGTTCGTAGCAGAAGGGACGATGCGGGTGCCAGCACAAGCGGGATTGAAGCTGTTCTTGATCCAAACCGGGATCTTCTTTTTCATGACGGGTTGGATGGTTTTGGGGTGCAGGACCTTGGCGCCGAAGAACGAAAGCTCGATGGCCTCGCGGTAGGAGATTTCCGGCAGAATACGCGCCTCCGGAACCAGTCGTGGGTCAGTGGTCATGACGCCATCGACGTCTGTCCAGATCCACACTTCGTCGGCGTCGAGCGCCGCGCCCACAATCGTTCCACTGTAATCGGACCCGCCCCGGCCGAGCGTAGTGCACGCGCCGGCACGGGTAGCGCCGCGGAAGCCGGTGATGACTGGAATCACCCCGCGCCGCCGCAAGCCCGCCAGACGCTGCCGGGTTTTGGCATTGGTTTCCTCGAAGAAGGGTGTGGCGTTGCCGAAGTGATCGTCGGTCACAATGAGTTCGGTGGCGTCAATGGCTTCCGCCGGGGCGCCGCGTGACCGCAGGATGGCTGCCATCAGATTGGCGCACATCACTTCGCCCAGGCTGGAGAGCGTGTCCATGGCTCGCGGCGTCACCTCGCGCACCAGCGAGAATCCTGAGCAGAGATTCTCAAAGTCGGCCACGGCGTCGGCGAGCCGAGGCAAGACCGCGGCCTGCTCCGCCGCTTTCAGAAGCTGATCGGCAACCTCGCGGTGCCGGTGGGCCAATTCGCGGCGCACGTTCTTCCAATTCTCACGGTCGCCGCGGCTGGCTTCGTTGGCGGCGCGGATCAGCATGTCCGTAACGCCACCCATCGCGGAAACCACCACCGCAACTTCCGCCTGCTGGGCACGTTCGGCGACGATCTCCGCCACGTTCTTCATCCGCTCCGCATTGCCGACGGAGGTCCCGCCGAATTTCATAGCGATCAGCGGTTTCTTGCTCTTACTCGGTGCCGGATTTTCTTTCACCATATTCTCTACCCCTGCGGGCAAGAATTCACCCGTCCGGGCTCAGCAAACCGGAAACGCTCTCTTTCCGGCTCGCTAGCGAATCGTACCCGTATTCGTCGTCGTGGAGGAAGCGTTGGCGTTGGCGGTCTTGGTGGACTCGCGTACGACTTCAATAAAAACCTTGGCGGGAAGCGACAGGTAGCGGTCCCGGCGATAAACGAGACCAAGCTCCCGGTAAATCTTCTGGCCCTCCAGAGGAATCAACTTCAGCAGGCCCGCGGCGACTTCCGGCTGCACGTAGGTCCGGCTGATCAGAGATATCCCGAGACCTGCGCCCACGAATTTCTTAATAGTTTCAACGCTGGCGAGCTCCATAGAGATTTGCAAGTGATCGCGTTGCGCACGCAGAAGGCGGTCAATGACCACCCGCGTATGCCCGGTCTTGGGCAGGATCAGAGGATGCTGTGCGAGTTCCTCCACGGTTACGGTCTTGTTCTTGGCCAGCGGATGCGATTTGGGCACCACCACCTGGACCTCGTCGCGAAAGACCGAAATCACTTCCATGTTGTTGGCCGTCATCGGCAGGGTCACAATTCCCAGGTCAACCGCTCCCTCTTGAACTTTCTGGAGGATCTTGTGGCTGAAGTTCCGGTAGATGTTGATTTGGACGAGCGGGTAGAGCTGCTTGAAGCGGAAAAAAGTTTTGGGCAGAACGTAGAGACAAGTGGCTTCGTTGGCGCCGATGTAAAGCTTGCCCCGCGGGGTCTGGTTCAACTCCGCAATGGCCTGAAGAGCTTCCTTGTGCATCAGAAGCATCTTCTCCGCGTAGCGATTAAGAATCTCGCCAGCGGGAGTCATCAGGACCTTTTTCCCACTGCGGTCGAAGAGCTTTTCCCCGCATTCCTGCTCGAGCAGACGAACCTGCGCGCTGATTGCGGGCTGCGTGCGAAATAGTTTTTCCGCCGCCCGGGAGAAGCTCTGAAGCTTCGCCACTTCCAAGAAACTTCCTAGCTGATCATAGTCCATTGTGTTTGCAGGCCTGCAATCCTTTATTCTAACAAATTGTGCAGGGTCCGCGTGAAGAAAAGTGCCGGTTCACGGGAATGTGGGAAACCTGAACGGCAACCGCTCACAGCGTGGTCGTGCGGCGTTGGGGTTGGGAAAGCACTATTTCAGGACCCCGGCGCCGGCCTCTGAAGCTGGCCATAGCCCGCGAGGGTTGAGAACAGTTTCTCCAGGTCAAACCCGACTTCCCGGAAAACGTCGCGGAGATCGCGCTCGCGGTCTTCCGGACTCATGGCGACAAACTTCTCCGCCGGTACATAAAAGGGGTTATCCCGAACCAGTGTGCTTTCCACCAACAGGTGGCGATGGACCGCGATGGCGGAAAAAAGGTGTGGTATTTCCAGATGCTCGCAGTCGTAGTGACATAAGGCCACGCCGGGATAATGTTTGACAAGAAAATTCAAATATGAGTGGCACTCAAAGAATTGGGGTAGGGAAATGTCGGCGGGCTTTGTCCCCACGCCCTCTTCCAGCCAGCGGACGGCCGCAGCGCGAGCGTCCTCGGCCTCGGCAAAAAATACCTTCGCCCAATCCAACCAATCGCCCGCGCTCGACGCCTCCGCCGGGAATTGCAGCGTCCGGTCGCGCCGATGCCGTTCCACATCTACGCCAAGTTCACCAAGTCGTGTGAGCATGGCAGGGTGCCGGGCGGTGGGCGCCTGGTAACAACACCGGTGCCCCCGGCTGAGACCCTCACTCACAAATTCCACGCCCCGCGCGGCCCAGGCGCCGCCACGATGCAGGACGGCCACATGTTCGTGACAGTGCACGGGAAACCGCGCGTCGATATGAGTGAAAATGGGCGGCGACATGGGGGGTTGACCCGCGACGGAAATTCTCGCCTCGTAATTTCTCAGGGTTCGCGCGCAGGTCGCGGCCATCGGCCAAGACGTCCGGCGGTTCGCCAACTCGACCCCTGCGCGACATGCCGCGCTTTAGCCGCATGTTCCCGTTGGGCGCGATTATGCTTTTGCCGGATGAAGGTGTCAAGGAAGCCACTGAAAAATCCGAAGGCGTTCACGTAGCGCGGACCCCCGACTTTGGGGTCCGCGGCTCTTCTCTCGCAAAAATCGAGAATCTCAAAGACGGAGACCGCCCCCGAATGCAGGAGCATGAGTCGACGGAAGAACTTACTACGGTGCGGTAACAAGAACCGCGGACCTCAAAACCGGAGGTCCGCGCTACGATTGCCACTGCGCGATAAGCTCGTCATGAAAATGGAAAGCCCACGAAGAGATCGCGAAAACTGCTATTCTTAAATAGAAAGGGGAGGATGCCCAAAGGAAGAGGATTGGGACTCCGCTGTTTCCCCCCTTCTCTTTCCTATGATCCAACTCTCCGCGGCCGGCAAGCGCTTCGGCCCCAAGACGCTGTTTGAAAATCTCGACTGGCTCATCACGCCGCGCGATCGCGTGGGCCTGGTGGGTGCGAACGGTACGGGCAAGACCACTTTGCTCAAGGCTTTGGCTCGCCTCGAACCCCTCGACTATGGCGAGATCACTTTCGCCAAGGGGACCACTGCTGGCTATCTCCCGCAGGACGGCCTGACCCTTTCCGGGCGCTCGGTAATGGCGGAGTGCATGTCCGTGTTCGGCGATCTGCTCTCCATGGAACAGGAGATGGAAAGTCTGATGGAGAAGATGGGGGAACTGGATCCGGCCGGGCCTGAGTACCAGCAGGTGGCCGACCGCTTCCACGCGATCGACACCGAGTTCCAGCACCGCGACGGGTATTCGCTCGAAGCGCAGGTAGGAATGGTATTGGGCGGCCTCGGGTTCCCCCCCTCCGATTGGCATCGCCGGACGGAGGAATTCTCCGGCGGCTGGCAGATGCGCATTGCCCTGGCCAAGCTGCTGCTGGAAAAGCCCAACCTGCTGCTGCTTGATGAGCCCACCAACCACCTGGACCTCGAGGCGCGCAACTGGCTGGAAGAATATCTCCACGATTATCCTCACGCTTATGTGTTGATCTCGCACGACCGTTTCTTTCTCGATGTCACGGTGAAAAAGATGGTCGAGATCTGGAACCAGAGGGTTCACTTTTATACCGGCAATTACGAAAAGTACTTGAAGGAAAAGATGGAGCGACGCGCCCAAATTGAAGCGGCTTACCAGAACCAGAAAGAGCGTATCGAGCAGCTCGAAGTGTTCATCAACCGTTTCCGCTACACGGCCACCAAGGCCAAGCAGGTGCAAAGCCGCATCAAGGAACTCGAACGGATGGATCGCATCGAGATTCCGAAGGAGGAGAAGGCCATCCACTTCAGCTTTCCCCAGCCCAAGGCGAGCGGCCGGCACGTGGCGGAATTCCAGCGCGTGGCCAAGAGCTATGGCTCGAAGCTGGTCTTCCGCGACGTAAGTTTCACCATTGACCGCGGCGATCGGGTGGCCTTGGTGGGCGTGAACGGGGCGGGAAAATCCACCCTCATCAAACTGCTGGCAGGCATTGAGCCGCTAAGCGCGGGGGAATTCAAACTGGGCCACAATGTGGAGGCGGATTACTTCGCTCAGGACCAGTACAAAGCGCTTGACCCGGAAGCGCGCCTGCTCGACGACCTTTCGCGGGCCGCGCCCATGGCAATGAGCACGCAGACGGAGTTGCGCAGCCTGCTGGGGTGCTTCCTATTCACCGAGGACGATGTATTCAAGCGCATCCGCGTGCTTTCCGGCGGCGAACGCAATCGTTACGCGCTCGCGCGCATGCTGCTGCACCCGTCCAATTTCCTGCTGCTCGATGAACCCACCAACCACCTCGACTTGCGCGCCAAGGACGTGCTGCTGGAGGCGCTGGAGAAGTACACCGGCACGGTGGTGTTCGTTTCGCACGACCGCTACTTCATCGACAAACTGGCCACGCGGGTGTTCGAAATCGGCGGCGGCGAAGTGAATGTTTTCCCCGGCAACTATGAGGATTACCTGTGGCGCAAGGAAGGGAAGGAAATCGACCTCACCCTGCCCGGCCTGCCGGATTTAGTGGCGGAGCGCACCGCGGTGCACCACACGCGGGACGGTGGACATTCCGCATCACAACCGGAAGCCGCGCCCGAGGCGAAATCAAAAAAGGTCAATCCCCTCCGCCTCCAGCAGATGAAGGACCGCTGCCGCGAGATCGAAGAACAAGTGGCGCGGCTGGAAGCGGAGATTGAAGGCTACGGGCAGGAATCGGCCCACTTCAAAAGCGCCGAGGAGAGCGTCCGACTCGCCAAGCTGATCGAGCAGGGGCGCGAAGAGATCGCCCGGCTCATGCGCGAGTGGGAAGAAACCACGAAGGTGGTGGAGGAGAACGAATAGGGGCTGCGCAGCGGGAGGCTCGATATTATGCGCTCGGGCGTGGGGATCAAGGCCGGCTGTTGTTTGTAGCTTTCACCGTGCGGCGGAGCCTGATCCGGGTTATGTCGGCGCGCGAGATGACCCGCAGGGAGCGGAGATTTTATGAAACCTATGATGAGCAAGAAGAGCCTGAAGCCCCTTCCGGCCTTTAATTCGGAAGGCGAGGAAAGGGAATTCTGGGGGAACGAGGACTCCACTGAGTATATCAATTGGACGAAGGCTAAGCGCGTTGCCTTTCCCAACCTAAAGCCCTCGGTGCGAACGATTTCAGTGCGCCTGCCGGTTATGATGATCACTCGCTTAAAGCTTCTTGCCAACCAACGTGATATCCCTTATCAATCTTTGCTCAAGATGTTTCTTGCCGAGCGACTGGAACGGGAGAATCGTAGACGTTAGAAAGAGTGCACCTACGGCAATGACCAAGCGAGATGTTTTTGGCGAGTTGATGGAGGGCGTGGCGGCGATGAAGACCCACCTCGAGGGCAAGCTGACCCTCCGCAGCTTTAAGGTGGAACCCGCTCCCCTTCCGAAAGTCGACGCAAAACTCATTCGGGGCACGCGCCAGAAATTGGGTTGCTCACGCGCCGTGTTCGCGCGCCAGCTTCGCATCAACCTGAGAAGCGGCGGGCCTACTTTTTCGCCAGACCCAGAGACCGTTGTCGGACCGCCGGGAGACCATAATAACAACCGTCAACTATTTCTCTTGACACGGAAGAGCGAAGGGTGTACAGTTAACATGTGAGGATCGGCACCGGTGGAGCCACACCGGCGGCCGAAAGCTCCGTACGCCCGGCGCGAGGAGAGTCTGCCCGACTCACGGAGGGCGGTCTTCCCTTCGTTTCACTCCGGGAAGTTTCCGGCCTTGACCGGCCCGGCCCAGACGCGTGCGAAAGCCCGGTCTTGATCCTTGGCGTCGTGGTGACGTCCGCGGAGTGGGAATCAATAGATGAAGGCACATGCTCCTAGCCTTACCCCCACAGAATGCATTACGACTTTATGCCCATTCATCGCACAAACGCCCAATCCTGAGAACATCTTGAAAATAAAGGGCCGGAAGAGGCGATTTTCGTGTGCCAATCCTGAGAACATACTGAAAAGAAGCCAATTACAATAAATCATAGGGGCTCCAAAGAGGATGACAAAATGCCCATGAGAAGAGTCCCCTAGGGCTGGTTGCAGGCGGCGGAAAAGGCCACGAGAGATAAGATACCTAGGCTAGATAAAAGCCCCAGGGTGCGCCTGCCGCGTCAGCCAATTTTGGCACCCGCAGCGGCGACGGCTTTTGGGGAGTGACGGAAGAGTCAGACGACCCCGGAGTGAGCGATGGCTCGGGCGAGTGCTGTTAACCTGTCACCCTTCCACGAGTCTCGCGGTTCCGCAGCGGCACGTGCGAATGTCCACAAGCGAACGCGCTCAGGATCCACGCCGAGCAGATCCGCGAAACGGCAGATGGTCGTGCAGGGATCAGAGCGCAATCGCTCAGGGCAGTTAAGCATGTGCTGCGTCGCGTCGTAGGCGGGGTCACCCACGAACGGCTTTGGGTCGATCGCGAGCCATGGTTCTCGCTGGGCCCGAAGCACATTTCCTGCGTGCAGGTCGGTCGCGAGGAGCACCTCCGTGGGCGCAGTGCGAGGGAGTTCTTCGAGCATGCGCAACCCTTCAAGGACGAGACCTGGATCGGACCACCGCTCCGCCCGGCTTAGCGTCTCATCCCGCCAATAGGCGGTCATGGCGGACAAAGGGCGGAACGGGTGTGGCGGCGATGGCGAACGCCAGAGCCGTTTTAACAGTCCCGCGATCACGATATCTTGTTCGGGTTCCGGCAGCGCGCGCAACGCCGTCCCCGGCACGCACTGCTCAAGGAGCATGGCATTCAGGTCATCATCGGCTTCCAGGAGGCGCACCGTCGGGTCTCCGTTCCAGAAGCGCAGCCCCTGGATCTCATGCGCACCTTCCATATGCGGCATGCCGAGTTTAAGCACGGCGGCCGTCCCGTCGCGACGCGCCACGGGCGCGACCCACGCGCAGCTCACCTCATCGCAATCGAACGGTGCCCCGAGTGAGAGCGACCACCGGCACTCAAGCTCTCGGAGGGTGGCGGGCAGCCGATTGAGCCAATCCATGCACTCCGGCGTGTTGCCGCAGTTTGCTGCGAGCTGCGTGGGGACCTTCAACGCCCTGCCTCCATGATGGCGAATGCAGCCGAACACGCTCACGTCGCCTTGTCCTTCGGCTGGTCAGACGACATCTTTAGTGGTTTGCGCAACACCCGAACTTAGTCGCCCGTTTGCGCCGCGCCGATTTGGCCGAGGTGATGAACCATGTGCCCCAGGTAATCTTCAGCCAGGAATTTGAGCGTCACGGGTTCATTCTGGCCAATTCGAATCGGGACCGCCAGCTTGCCAAAGGGAAGGCGAGTGATGACGTGTGCGAGATACCGATTATAGTTTGCCCAGAGCGCGACCAGAAGGGGCCAATCGGCTTCCTCGGCGGCCTGCACACGCGCCCAACCGTTCTGCTCATGGGCGGGAAACTCCAGAGAGTCTTGGAGGGACGCCCGCACGAACCTCTGATGGTTGTTCGAAGCGGAATCAATCAGGTGGCCCATCACCTGCCGGCGTGACCATCCGCCCGCCAGGATGGGCGCTCTGCTTTCCTCTGCGCTGACGAGTCGGAGAATCTGTTCCGCCGAGTTCACCACGCGCAGAATTTCCGCGCTTAGTGCCAACATATCCATAACCTTCGCTCCTGAGATTGCCAGCTAATTATACAGCGGACGAGGGCAGGCTGATTCTCAGTATTGACGCTGTATTCATGACAACACGCGGCAGACCCGCGGGGCACCCGCCGGCCCGAACCCCGAACCCCGAATCCCGAGCCCTCCTGCTGTCCACGCCACATTGACGGCGGACATAGGGGGTACTATGCTTCCGAAGGCGAATAGGGCGTGGCCGGTTCACCCCAAGGCCTTGCCCTTGCGAGGAGGGAAGAAACCCCATGAGGCTGGCAATACCTATGCTAGTAATACTTACTCTGTGCCCGATGCGGGGGGCGCTGGGACGGGAATTGGGTAGCTCGAAGGTCAGCGTCCAAGATGGGGACCCCCTCCAGGGCACGCAGGAGAAGACTGAGCAAACCAATGCGGAACAAAAGGGTGAGAATAAGACCCTCACGAATGATGATGTGATCAGCATGGTCAAGTCGGGCCTGGCGGAGAGCACCATCGTCTTGGCCATTCAGCAAGATTCGACTGATTTTGACACCTCACCCCAAGCGTTGATCTCGCTCCAGAGTCAGGGTGTTCCGCAGAAGGTGCTGGATGCCATGATTACTGCGGGAAGCAAAGAGCATACCTCGCCGACGGGGCCAACCGCGCAAACTCCGGCGAATCCTGGAGACGTTAGGAGAAATGGGAAATGGGATTTAAGTGAGGAAGTTTCCTCGGAGGACGGTTCGCGGACGGTGACTCTGTCTCGCGCTGCCGAACCAGAAGGATCCGCATCGGCAGGGCCTTCCCGGGATACTCGCCTCTACATCCGATGCCAGTTACACCATACGGACGTTTACATTCGCACGGCTTCTATCCCTTCAAGTACCGACCCGAACGGACAATACACTGTCCGGCTCCGGCTGGATGATGGGCAGCCCTTCACCCAGCATTGGGACCAATCAATAAACCACGATTCGCTATTTGCGCCGCAGCCGGTGGAGCTCGCACAGAAACTGGCCTTTGCCAAGAAGTTGACTCTTGAATACACGCCCTCAGGGTCAGGACCCGTGGCGACTTTGTTCCACCTTGACGATCTCGAAGGAGGATTGGGCAAACTGGCTGACGCTTGCGGGTGGTCCCTCCAAAGTCCTGCCGCGGAAGCTGCGAAAATCAAAGCGAGCACGCCGGACATTCATAACGTCCGAAAGGTCTTTTTGGATACCGATTGGGCGGACGATGACGAGGCGGTGGCGCGAAAGGCGAGGGCGATTATGACGCACACCTGCTTGCAAGTCGTCAATACTTCGGAGGCCGCCGATGCCATTCTCAGTTGGTCCATACAGGGTTTTACCGGCGGAACACTGCAATTGCGCAGCAAGGACGGTCAGATCATCTGGACCAGGAGCGGGAGTTTTGTCACGCCCCTCAAGGTGCTCAAGCAAGAGCTAGGCTGTCCGAAGTAGAAGCGCGCGATTTCCGAGCCGCTCGTCACCGGGGCACAGATTGCAGGAGAAGGGAATCTGCCTGTCCGAGACTGATATTCAAATCACCCTGATTGGGCTCAACATCTCTGCGGGTCCAGGCATCCGTCCAGGTTGCAGTTTTCCATGACCGCGGTAGAACCATCGTTGCATGCCGAGTCATGTCGGCATCGTCGCGCAAGCCTTCCTCGATATTCGCAGCCATTATTCGAATCGATCCATCTTGCGTGCGCCACGCGGTGACGTTCATCGTTTGGTCCAGGTCAATGGTCTTCGCATGCAGCGCACCGCTGCCGGACAACAAGAAGTTCAGCGCGCCCGCGGCAAGGGCATATGCGGCCCCACTGCCTCCCCAGGCGTCGCGGAGAGGAACATTTCCTTTGGGCAAAAGGTCTGGCGGGTCCCACATGACGACTTTCAATCCCGCTGTGGTATTCAAGGTCAGCGTCGGGCTGCCATCCACCGCGTACAGCACTCGTATGCCGCCGGAAGTTGTATTGGCGCCGCGCCGATGGTAGGTGCCAAACGTCTCAGGAATATTCTTCGCTAATGAATTGGAATCGCCGGCTAGCTTCGCTGTACGTATCCTGGGCTGATCTTCCGCCGGGCCGCCACTCGCGGTGAGACCGCCAAGTTGCGCAAGTTCGGGATCGATCCCGCCCGCCGGGCTTCCGAAAATAGCCACGGGTCGTCCCCTCTGAATGAGCTTGGCAATATACGCAGTTTCCCGGGGAGCCAGGTGGGAAGGCGTCTGGAAAATAAAAAGATCAGAGTCGACCTGCGGCAGCCACTCCACTCGTGTGACGGAAAGAATTGGAACCGGCCATTTATCGACGGACGCGGCCTGCTCATCGATCCACTCTTTGATGTCGCGGTTGGGAGCGGCATGGTCGGCCTGCCACTGCATGGCCTCCCGCGAATACACGAGTGTTGGACCCAACACCTTCGTGGTGTTCCGTGCGTCCGCAATCGCGGCGTTGGCATTGTCCGCCAGGAAGCGAACATCCTCGGGCTCCAGCAATCGCTTGCCCTGATTCGCCCAGGAAATATACGACCCCGCGGGCAACTTCAATCCCTTCGGAGTCTTCACCGCCGCGTGGGAATATGCCCAGATGCCCCAACGCAGACGGTCCGGAGCGGTGTGGATGACGTCCCAACTTTCCCAGGCGTCAAAGGTTTCAATTAGTGGATAGTGCCGGACCTTAGTGTTCGCAAGGACCGCGGCGTGCAGAAGTGTGTAGGCGAGTTGATACGTCCAACCCAGCCAGGGATCGTTCCAGAAAGACTCCTGCCGCAGTCCGACCTCGTTCCATGCGCCCGCCCAGGTTTGGTCGACCCAGATGTCGAGGTAGCCTTCTTTCGCAATCGATTCCAGATCCATACAATTGCTGCGCCAGTCTGCAACCGCGCTGGCCGCGTTCGAATACATCATCACCAGGGCCTGCGGATTTGCTTGCTTGATTTCACGCACTAGCGCGGCCACCGCTGCGGTCGAGTCTCGAATCGACTCGGGAGATGGTGCGAGGGCGCCGAAGGGTCCCCATCGCTCATAAGGGACTGGCATGCCAAATGAGTCCCGCAACATCACGGCGTCCAAGCCCACGGCTTTCGAAAGACTCCCCCATTGCGCTGCATAAGCCTTGTGAACCAACGTGCCTTCAAGAATCCCCTCCGGCAATCCTCCGAGGCGCACGGGATCCGCGTGGAGCTTGGCGGCAGGATCGAAAAAGGAGCCAGGAGACCATGCACCCAGGCGGCTTTGCGGAGCGGTAAATGCCTCGGGGTGCCGCTTTGCCCAAGGTGCAACCTCGCCGTAGGCATCCGTCCAGGCGTAGTTCAGAAGCCCAACCTTAAGTTCCGATATGCCGCGTCTGGACGCTTCGCCGCGCAACGCAGCGCCGAGTTTCTTGACATCGCCATACGTCCAGGCATCGTAACCACGCCGCTCGACCATCTGCGGTTTGGCAAAACGCGCATTGAACTGGCGCTTACGTTCTTCCGTGGTTCCGGTATAGGGACCTCTCTCATCCACCCATTTCTGCTGTCCCGATCCCTGCGGCAGATCAATTCGCTGATCCAGGTTTCCCGACCATTCCATGACGCACGCGACCGTCCAGCCCACGTTCAGGATGACTCCGCGATAACCTTCCACACCCGCGAAAAGCGGCTGAAAGCGTTCCCAAAATGTGTGGACCGACCCGGGAATGTCCTTCTGCTCGAACCAGTAAAGATCAATTTCCAACCAGCGGTCGCCAGGGATTGGATATGCTGATTTTGATTCCATACTCCCGGAGGATTGACTCTCATCCGCAGCAGCGCTTGTGGGAGCGTGCGGCGCCGCAAAAAACATCACAATGACGAGAAAAACCCTGACTGCCAACCGCCGCCTCATAGGGGTCTCCTAAATGTTCCCTTTCCATTTCTCTCGCCGTGCTTGAGGAACCGCGAAGCAGGAAGTTCGTGGCGTCCTGGTATCATAGTGATTCTTCTTCCTTATCCTTTTACGACCAAGACACAAAGGCACCAAGCGGGTTGTTCGCGCATTACTTCAGATGGCGGTTGTACCATTCCAGGGTGCGCTGCATGATGTCGTGGCGGTGCGTGGGGTCGTAAATCAAGTGGCCCTCATTGGGATAAACCACAAATCGATTCTCCACGCCCAGCGTCTGGAGGGCGTGCCAGAATTCAAATGATTGCGGGGTTGGACACTCGCCGTCGCGATCGCCCACCAGGATGAGCGTCGGCGTTTTCACGTTCTTGATGAACGTAATGGGTGAACTCTTGGAATACACCGCCGGATCGTCATAAGCAGACGCGCCGAAGAAAGGGATCATCCACTGGTCGATGTCGTTCTCGCCGTAGTAGCTTTGCCAATTCGCGATGCCGGCCCCGGACACCGCAGCATGGAAGCGGTGCGTTTGGGTAACAGCCCACATCGACATGTATCCCCCATAACTCCAGCCGCCGATGCCCACTCGGTCGTTATCCACGGGAAAATGTTTCACGACGTAGTCAACACCGGCGAGGATGTCGCGCAAATCTCCGTAGCCGAAATCTTTGACGTTGGCCTGCGTAAAGGCTTCACCTTGGCCATAGCTGCCGCGCGGATTGGGCCGCAACACGAAATAGCCGTAATGCGACAGGAGCGTGAAATCAAAGAGCGAGCTGGGCCAACTGGGACGCGCCATGGCGCTGGGGCCTCCGTGGACCTCCACCAACAGTGGGTAGCGCCGCGAGGGGTCATAGTCCTGGGGATAAGTGAGCCAGCCCTGAATGTTGAGGCCTTCATTCGTCCAATGGATGCTCTCAACCTTTCCCCAATTCGCGTGGTCGGCGCGGCGCGAGGTAGGGATCTGCTTCCACGCTCCGATAGGTCCAGCCCACAACTCCGGCGGGTCGGAGAAGGTCTCTCGTACCATCGCGCACGTCTTCCCATCGTTCGCCACGGAAAGGCCAAAGTTCCACCAGCCGAGGGAAAGAGTTTCCGGACCGCTCCAGAGGGTGGTGACTTTTCCGTTCCGGTCGCCGAGCGTGGCGATGCCGCTCGCGCCATCGACACTCTCCAGCAGGAGAATTTCGTCGCCGCCCGGCCGCCAAGCAAGACCGCTAACGGAAGCCTGAAGGCCGGGGGTCAAGTTGCGGGCGGCGCCACCCGCGGCAGGAAGAAGAAAGACATCGCCGCCGGTTGAACCCTCGTCGCTCATCAGCCCACCGATGAAAGCGATGCTGCTTCCGTCCGGAGACCAACGCGGCACGGCAGCTTGCAGAGCCGGCTTGTATAGGGATTTCATCTTTCCGGAATCTGCCTGAAGGGAGTAGATTTCCGCGACGTACCAATTGGCGTCGCCCGCGCCGTGGGCGGCGGTCAGCACAAACTTATTCCCGTCCGGCGACCAGTCATATTCATAAACGTACAGATCCGCCGGAGAAACCTGCTGAACCCGCCCGGTGGCCGCGTCCACCGTGGTCAGGCGTTGTTCGTAGATCTTGCTGTCAATCACCCCGGAAGGAGCCGTCATCGGCTCCAGAGGCCCGGGCACGCGTGGAGCGTTTTCAGTGAAGAGCAATGCCAGCGTCCTACCATCCGGGGACCAGGACGGGGCGTCGAGCGCGCCCCTTAAATCAGTAAGCTTGCGCGCCTCGCCGCCCGTGACTTTGGCCACGTAAAGCTGCAACTGGTCAGGCGTTTGCGCATTCGACAAGAAAGCCAGTTGGCGGCTGTCGGGCGACCAGGCAATCTCGCGCTCGTCCGACGCCCCATCCTCGCCGCCCGCCGTGATGTGGCGCTGCGGGGTGGCTGGCGCCGTCAGGCTGCAAACGTAGATTCCAGCCGTCGAGGCGCCATTGCCTTCAACCCACGCCACGCGCTGGCCATCGGGCGAGATGGCCACCTGCCGGATACTGTGCCCGCCCGCGAGCGAATCGAGCATCGCGTCAAGCGAGGATTCCTGCGCGGTGGCCCTGCCGGAAATTAGAGTGAAAAGAAGGGGTAGAATCAGCGCGACAGCTCGCGCCATGCGGCTCACCATGAGAGGGCTCCCAAAGGTAGGTGATAGGTCGTAGATGGTAGGTAGGGGGCACTGCCTGGACCCGACATACCATCTACGGCCTACCACCTGCCTTTCTCGGAAAGGTTTTGACCGATCCCACCCAGGTCTAATCAGTGTGTGCGCAGGCCCAAAGGGTCAAAGCCTGAAGCGACATCGTAACGGAAGCCGCCTCCAACGGCAAGCGGTGCTCCCCAATGCGGTGCTCCCCAGTGCACGCCCCCAGAGGGTGATGGGGCAGTTTCCGGTTAGGCGCTCGGGATGAATCCCAATCACATGGCATAAAAACAATCCAAACCGCTCCAACTCTGACGAACTTGGACTAAACTTGTGCCATATGGGCACCGAAGAGGGCGTGAGTCTAGGATCTACCACGCACGGGATCGCTTCCAGGCGGTCTCTCTCAGCCTTGCTTTCGCAGGTGCTGGTTGCGTTCACGGTCGAGTTCGATAACGAGTTCGAGCGAAAGATAGGCGAGGCGGGTTACCCCGGCGCGCGGTTGTCACTGGTTGTGTGGGCTAACGTGATGCGGTTCGTCGGCGAGGGCGCGGTATCCGTCCGCGACCTGGCGGCGCAGGCCCTGGCGCCAGACAAGAAGATGAGATTTGAGCTGGGGTGCTTGGAGAGATGGGGATTCGTCGCACTTCAGCCAGATCCGGCGGACGACCGACCCATACCGACTGGCGCGCATCGACAATCCGGCCTCGAACTGCGCGACGGGCGCGGCATTCGCGCTGGCTGGATGGTTCGCCCTACTTCCAAGGGGCTCACGGCGAGCGAGATTTGGCCGCCGTTGTTCGACGAGATCGAGCGGCGCTGGGAGAGGCGGTTCGGCAAGGACGAGATCAGCCGCTGCTTTCGGAGGGCTTGGTTCCCCCTCCAGGCACAGCGCGGGCGGGCGACCAAACGCCGGCGCTTGGCCGCCGCAATGTGGGGCCGGCGGCGCGGCAGCGAATGCGCGATCTCGTGGCCCAGTCCGAGGCGTTCGTCCGGGATCCTGCCGGGGCGTTGCCGCACTATCCGTCATGGGATATGAACCGCGGGTTTGGGCCTTAAATTGGCCAACCTGATCAGCCACGCGCCCCATGCTGGGTCGGATAAGGTGGTCAACTCACTTTCAAATACGCGTGAGTTCAAATAACATAATGAAGTTCTTCCTTCAAATGCCGGAATTTCATATTACTAATTTCCTGCCGGTAGGAATTTGCAAAGAAAAATCAGACATAATTTTCCTCTCTTCCGCAAATCTCTGGGTATTCCCCTCGAGTCTGGAACCCAACGTGTTAGGCTACAATAGGTGAGCAATATCAGAGTGAAATCACGCACCTCGGCTAGGTGTCCGGGGCTGACGGCTCGCGGTCATGCGCGCCGCAAGGAAATGAGGGGCCAGCCTTAAGTCATCCCGGATGAGCGCCACTCTGCCAGACCAGGGGTAAGACGCCCAGAGCGCCGCGAACAAGTTCGGGGGGGGGCTGCCACTCGCTAAAAATGGCAACCCCTCAAGGGCGACGTTCCAATAGCGGCCCCAATATGCCAGAATGTACCAGAAAATAAAGGGGTTAACCGTGGATTAAGAAGTTTTTGTTAAGGCGTATGTCATTGAAATTTAGGGAGTTAGTCTATTGCTGGGTGTCAAGCGTGAAGAAAAAAGGGGGAGCAAAGAATGCAGCCTTAACCCAGAATGTATCTGAAAAAAATGAGATAGAAATTTGATCTCGGTCAAATCCGCTACCAAGCTAGAATGTTTATGATAAATAAGCCACTTATCGCGCGAGGCCAGAATGTTGATGAAAAGAAAGGAATAAGCAGGTGGGCGGGAGGTTGAGAAAATGCTGGATTCTGAATTCTGAACGGCCGCAGACGAGATATCGGCTCGCCGGCTCATCCATCCATCGACGGATCATGCCGTTGGTTTTAGATCGCCCGATGACCCGATCTTCCGATGATCAGATGGTCAGATTCTTGCCGGTCTGGACAATTCTGGGGACTCCAGCTCTAATACGCGTATGTCCAAAAAACACAAAGAAGCTGTCCAAAAGCAATTCACCAAGACCGCGGAAGCCTTCTCGACGTTCGCGATGCGCGATACGCCCGAGGTTCTGAAGGAAAAGGTGGACTTTGCCAAACCCCAGTCCAACGACGCCGCGCTCGACATCGCCTGTGGGCCGGGGGCGTTTGCCCTGGCGCTTGCGCCGCGCGTGCACCTGATTCGCGGCCTCGACCTGACACCGGAAATGTTGCGCCGAGCTCGCGCCTCTCAAGCCGAAAGGCAGATTTTGAACGCCGCCTTTGTACAAGGTGATGCGGAGCAACTTCCTTTCCTCGCCGGCGCATTCGATCTGGTGTCGTGCCAGTGCTCGTTCCACCACATGCCCAAGCCCCAACTGGTGCTGCAAGAAATGGCCCGCGTTGCCAAGCCCGAAGGCCGACTTCTGATCATCGATCCTCTAGCGCCCGAGAGCGACTCGAAATACGAAATCTACAATCGCATTGAACAGCTTCGCGACCCTTCGCACGCGCTCACCCTGCGCCTTACTGATTTCTTGCGACTGTTTGACGAAGCGGGGTTGGAGATCCTGCGGCAGGCGCTCCGGCGGCGGCCACGATCATTCAATAATTGGATGCTACGCGGCGGCCACGCTCCCGGAACCAAGAAGTACCTTGAAACTCGCAAGCTTATGGAAAGTTCCATTTCAGGTGATCGGGCCGGCTTCTCCGCCCAGGCCCAGGGCGACGATATTCAGATCGTTCACAATGAGGGGATGTTTTTGCTGACGCGAAAGGCTGGGAATGGGGGGAAGAGTAGACAGTAGACAGTAGACGGCATACAGGGAAAAGACCGGGCGATGGCATGATCTGAGTATGGAAGCTCTGGAGATGCGAGACCGTCGACACCACTAAGGGACTCTCGTACGTATGATGGAAGCAGGCGAGCAAATGCCCCAGTGAATAAAACGTCCGTGCCGGACAGGCGAGCTTGCGGTTCCCCGTATCCAGTCTACAGTCTACTGTCTACTGCTCCTGGAACGGCCATTCCCTCCGCACCCGCGAGCGGGCCATGTAGGCTGCGGTTCCTACCGCGAAAATGAGGAAGGCAAAAATCAGCGAGCGCGCTGCCGCCGTCGCCAGAACGTAGATCCATCCAAAGACCGAAATGATTCCGGGGATGGGATAAAACCACATGCGAAAGGGCCGGGGCAGATCCGGCGCGCGGAAACGGAGCAGGAAGAAACCGATGGTTTGGGGAAGGTATTGGATGAGCACGCGCGTGGCAACGAGACTACCGATGACCTCATTCAAGTGGCCCAGGCTGAACACGGAAGCGATCACCCCCAGGGTGATCAGCGAAATGTGCGGGAAATTGCCCTTCGGGTGAAGGCGCGCGAAGACGGGGAAGAAATTGCCGTCGACGGCGGCGGCGTAAGGGATGCGTGAGTAACCCAGCAGCAAGGAGAATACGGAGGAGCAGGCGATCCAGAGCAGCAGCACCGTCATGATCTTGCCCGCCGCCGAGCCAAACAAAATCTCAACATAAACGGAGGCGATGTAGCGGCTCTCGATGGCTTTGCGCCAGGGGATGACGCTCAGGAACGATGCAGTCATCATGATGTACAGCGCCGCGACGGTGAGGATCGAAAACATGATGGCGCGCGGGATCACCCGGCCCGGATCGCGGATCTCCTCGGCCAGATAACAGACGTTATAGTAGCCAAAGTAATCGTAGAGGGCGTAAAGCGTGGCGTGGCCCAGCCCCACCCAGAAAATCATGTTGAGATGGAAGGCGCCCGAAGGAAAATCAAAAAGGCGCGCGGCGCTCAAGTGGGAAACTCCGGAAACGACAATCCACAGGCACCCGATCATCACACCCGTAACGAGTATCACGGAAAGGTTGCCAATTGCCCCGATACGTCGGTAAAGCAGCGCCACGAGCAGGAGGGGAAATGCCGCCGCCAGCCCGCGAATCTCCCAGCCCGTAAGCTGCGGCGCCAGGTAGTGAAGGTAATTGGCGAAGCCGATGCTGCCGCTCGCCACCGAGAGCGGGGCGGAAAAGATGATCTGCCAAACCATCAGGAAGGAAAGCCATCGTCCCATTCGCTGCGGACCGTACGCTTCCCGCAGGTAGTTATAGCTGCCGCCGGCTTTGGGCAGAGCCGCGCCGAGTTCCGCCCACACCAGGCCATCGCAGAAGGCCAGCACCGCCCCCACCAGCCAGCCCAGCATCGCCTGCGGGCCGCCCATGGTAGCCAGGAGAAGGGGAATGGTAATGTACGGGCCGATGCCCACCATGTCGGTGATGGCGAGCGCGGTGGCCTGCACCAGCCCCAGTTCCCGCCGCAGACCGGGCTTGTCTGTTGAGCGTTCCAATGATCACCTGTGAGGAGGGGCTTTCCGCGAAATCTGGCGAAGCAATTCCGATTTCACGCGCGGATGAGGACGGGCAGGCTTGGAGGCGAGGCCCAGAAGGTAGACCGTTTCCGTGGCCTCGCGGATACCCGCCAGGCAGTGCGGGCAGCCGCGCGCCATATGCTCACGGAGATCCAGGGAGCCCCGTTCCGAGAGCGCGCCCAGCAACCACAATTCGTAGAGTTCTTCTAAATGTTGGCAGCCCATGTTCCACATACGGCCCGACGCCGATGTTTGACAAAAGTCACCGCGGCCCGCAAGGACCTTTGCACTTTGCCCAAAGGTTCACCGATCTCAGCGGCAATTTCCGATTCACACATCCCCCCGAAGACGGCCAACTCCAAGGCCTGTCGTTGCGGCTTCGGCAATTGGTTGATCACTTTGTGGAGAAGAACCAGACGATCATCAATCAAAGTGATTTCCTTCGGCAGGGGCAACCAAGCCGCGGGAACGGTTCCCATCGCGGGAGTTCTAGCCACATCAGCGAGGCGGGGTTTCAGCGCTGTGGTTTTCCCCTCAAGGGATTTTGCCACAGACGGCGGGAGAACGCCGGCCTTGGACTTTTGCGCGCCGGGGTCCGATCCTTTTCCCGAGTGGGCAATGGAAGCTTGCGGGCCGATGTTTGCCGCGTTCTTGCGCAGCGCGCGAAGCCGATCCACAGCAGCCTCACGCGCGGTGACCACCAACCATGCCACCACGCTATTGCCTTCCTGGCTCAGGCGCGCACTCTCACCCCACAGGCACGCGAACACTTCCTGGAGGATTTCTTCCGCGGCGTCACGCGCCGGAAGGATGTGCGCCACGATCCCGTAGACACGCGGGGCATACCGGTCGTAAAGCTCGCTCAGCGCGTCCACATCGTGCCGCGCAACGCGGGCCAACAAATCTTCGGCAGGCAATTCGACGCTCATCAAGAATTCCCGACTAGGTTGCGCCCGCGCGGGTCAAGCATCTCGACCCATCCTCTATCCTCAAAACCATTCTTGCAATGGAGGTTCAATTCAGCGAGCCGCATGCCTCACTGTCCAATTGTATCGCACGGCGGTATGTCGGACCCGGCAATTAAAGCTGACATAATGCGGGCCGAATTGCTAATGATTCCCATAAAGAGAATCGATTGGACAGCTATCGGCCCCGGGTTTAAATATATTGAGAGTCCCGCTGGAGCATCGGATCCGCGTCGAGATGACCTTGCCCCCAGGGCTTCGCGGCGCGGGCCGGTGCGGGACGGATCTCTCTTCCTCTTGCCTCCAAGCCCCTCGGTAACGCACAGCCGAGGGGCTTTATTTTTGTACAAAAGTAGCTTCTCGTTAGGCCCGAATCTCCTTGGCGATTCCATCCCACTGAACAAGGTGCTTCTGGAAGTACGAGGCGTTGGCCATGTGGCACGCGATTGCCGCGTTGTTTCCGAAAACCGTGTCCTCAATAACCGGCTTCCGGGTGCGCACAGAGTCGAAGAAATTGTGCATGTGCGCCCAATCCCCGTCATAGCCGGTGGGAGGGCGGAAGACGATGGTTTCGGTCCCGGACTTTGCCAGCCGGGCATTGTTTTCGACGTGCCACTTCCTGGCGTACTCCTCCCGCATGGTTTTGGGGAAGCTGAGGTAGTACCAGCCAGGGTCGTGATCGGTCCCATCCTGGGTCGTCAAGGTCAATCCTTCGCCGGCTATTTCCAGCAGGCCACCCGTTCCGTAAAACCTCGTGGTTTCAGGAAAATCGCAAGTGAGGGTGAGCTTGATGATTACCGGGAATTGAGGGTAGTCGTAAAGCACATGGTGAACATCGGGAACGTCGCGGCCATCCTTGAAGCGGAAAATTCCGCCCGTGGCGAAAGCCCGCTCGGGAGGCAGCATGACGCCGCCGACATAGTGAATGCCGGTCAGGAGGTGAACCATCAAGTCGCCTGCCACGCCCGACCCATAATCCTGCCAGCAGCGCCAGCCTGCAAAGCGCACGGGGTTAAAGGGAATTTTGGGGGTTGTGCCAAGCCAGGTGTCCCAATCCAGGGTCTGCGGCGAGAGGTCCGGCGGGGGAGGATATTCCCACGCGCCATTGGGAGAATTGCGGCCCATGGCGCCCTCCACGGTGTGGACGTCGCCGATCGCTCCCTGCTCAATGAGCTCCTTGGCTTTGGCGTACACAATGGAGCTCGCGCGCTGGCTGCCGATTTGCACAATGCGATTGTTCTTCTGCGCCGCGGCAATCATTTCGAAGCCCTCGCTGACCTTATGGGTCATGGGCTTCTCAGAGTAGACATCTTTGCCGGCGTTGCAGCAGTCCACCACAATTTGCTTGTGCCAGTGGTCGGGCGTCGCATTAATGATGCAATCGATTTCCTTGTTGTCGAGCAGATCCTGGTACCGGCGAGTGACCGCGATGGGCTTGCCCACAATTTCCTGGGCGAGGACGTGCCGGCCATCGTACAAATCGCAGGCCACCACACACTCGACACCCGGGTGGGTAATCGCTCCGCGCAACAGGCCCGAGCCTTGCATACCGATGCCGATAATCCCAAACCGCAGCCTGTCGCTGGGTGGAACCGTGACCTCGGCAGCGTAGGCAGGGCCGGGATCGAGCAGGATGGTTTTACTTGCCAGGCCGGCCCCTGCGGCAGCAGCCGTACGCCGCATGAAGTCGCGCCGCGAAAAACGAGATTTGCTCATAAAAATGCCTCCGGATTAAGGATGAATGGGACTCATCACGGGAGGTTATCCTATTCTTCAGAAGAACTAAGAGCAAGAAAGAAAGGCTTGTCGCTGCCCCCGCTTGGAGTCCGGGGCACAGTCATGCCTTTGCCATGCGGCCCGCTGTGCCCCCGGAAGATCTTATGCAGACTGAATCTTGTGCGCACCCTCATCCCACGCAGCCATGCATTTATTGAAGTAGGAGTAATTCGCCATGTGGGCGGCGATGGCGGTGTTTTTGCCATAAACCGCATCCTCCACGGAAGTCTGTCTTGTGCGCACCGACTCCATGAAATTGTTCATGTGGTCGACCTGGTAGTCGTAAGCAGGCGATGCCGCGAAGGTTTCCGCGGATTCGATGAGCGGGTATTTACCGGGCAAAGGCGCAGGATTATCCTTGTGCCATTGTTGCAGATACTCAGTTCTCAGCTTTGTCGGCCAGCCCAGAATCGAATAGCCTTCAGGTTGTGGTTCGGTATTTTGCGGCGTAAAGGTAAGGACGTCATTCTTGATTTCCAGCGTCCCTTTCGTACCGCAGAAGCGCACGACGCCCGGCGATTCGTTATTCAGGTTGCAGCGCAGCGAAAGGCGGAAGTTGGGGTATTCAAACAGCGTCCAGATCAGGTCGGGCGACTCACGGTTTTCGGTCCAGCGCAGGATACCTCCCATACTCGCCGCGCGCAGTGGGGGTGCGGTGATCCCGGCAATATAGTGGATTCCCGTCAGCATGTGCACGTAAAGGTCACCCGGCAAGCCCTCGCCGTAATCCCGGAAGCAGCGCCAGCGGAAGAACCGGACGGGATCGAAGGGGCGCTTGGGTGCGTCTCCCAGGAACTGGTTCCAATCGATGGTCTGCTCGCTGGCGTCCGGCGGGATGGGATAAATCCACGCGCCGCTGGCGTCATTACGGTCCATGCAGGCCTCGGCCGCGGTCACTTGCCCCAGTGCGCCGCTATCAAAAATCTCTTTGGCTTTGGCATAAACAATCGAGCTTCGACACTGGCTGCCGACCTGCACAACGCGGCTATGCTTCTGCATGGCCTCGACCATCGTGAAGGCCTGCTCCACGGTGTGCGACATGGGCTTTTCGCAGTAGACGTCTTTGCCCGCGGCGCAGGCGTCCTGGGTGATCTTGGCGTGCCAGTGATCCGGCGTGGCCACCAGCACGGCATCCACATCGCTGCGATCCAATATGGCGCGGTAGTCCTTGGTGGTGAAAATCTCCTTCCGCGCGTACTCCTTGGCGGCGGTCAGCCGTCCGTCATAGAGGTCGCAAGCGGCAACGATCTCTGTACCCGGGCAATGGAGCGCCGCCTGCATGATGGTGCAACCTTCCACCCCCGTGCCGATGGAAGCGAAACGCACCCGGTCGCTGGCGGGCACGGCGCCTGGCGCGGCCTGAAGTGGGCGGGGTGAAAGCAGGGTGGCCGTTGACGCGGCGCCAAGAGCCGCAACGCCGGCACTGGCGCCCATAAATTCTCGACGATTCATTTGAGAGCTTTTCATGAAACCAAATCCTCCTTAAAGTGTGCTTGCCAAATGGAAAAGAAAGCAAAATGACCCTGTAGCTTGCCAGAAAACTCGCTGGCGCGAAAGGTCCTTCTCGATGGAAGCGAAACTTATTTCGCGGCCGCGACCTCACGAACCTCAAGAGGCAAAGGCCGCTCACACGGAAGGCCGGGTAAGAAGGGATGTGCTGATGGGCAAGGAGGGAGCCGCCAAGGGTATCGTCGACGTCAGTCGAAACAAGATACTATCCGGCGGGACGTCTTCGAGCGGGTTGGGCCAGTCGGTCCAAATGAAGATTTGTCGCGCCAATCACGCACGCGCGGTGTAGGTTTGACCTTCGGCAACGAGCGCTGAGGATTCTTGCTTTAACTCCTCCATCGCGCGGCGTACCGCCTGTTGTGTCACCGGGTCAAGCCCGCGCTCGACCATGGGGAACAGGCGACCATTTTCATCCAACAAGTGGTTCCGCAACCACAGGATGTATTTACGGCCGCTCTGCATGACCTCTTGTGGATTCCCTCGCCCCTGGAGCAGGAGATCGACGCTCTGATGAAAAATCTTTTCGGTCTGCTCACCGGCATCGTGTTCGTGCCGCATCCGGTCAAGGGTGAAAGCCATGCCTTGCACATGATTCTGAATGGCGGGGTAGAGGATTTGTTCTTCCTCCACAACATGGGTATGAAGGGCCTCGGAAATTCTCCGCCGCAGCCCGGTCAGCCGGTCCGCGGTCTTGCGGCGGTCTCGCGCCAGGCGCAAAACACCGAGCTGCTCTTGGAGTTCATTCAGCAAAAGAGACAACTCCTGATGCTCTTGCACCAGGTAATCCGTTACGAATCGTGTCATTGGGAAAATTAGACCTCCATCTGTTCCATTCTATACGATGCGACCTCGGAGAAAAGAGTTTTGCGGAGTTAATGTCACCCGATGGACATCTCGTCGCAGCGCCAATCCGTCACGAGGTCCCGGGATATATATCACATTGCGACACTGTGCAATTTCCAAGGCGTCGGCGCTGCAAGTTCGATGGGAGTCAAACTGGAGTGGAATCTCAGATATCGTAGCAGTACAATCGCGGGCTGCGATAGAAAGAAAGAGGGAGGACTCGAAGACGATGCTCATTGCCCCGCCGGATCTTTCCCCAAGGCAGTTTCGCCTGACTTGCGAGCGCGCGATGGTTGCTCCCGCTGATGTGCTCTTCCGAGCGTGGACGGAGGAGTTCGACCGCTGGTTTGCGGCGCCGGGATCAGTGCTGATGAAGGGCGAAGTTAACACCGCCTTCTTCTTCGAGACTCACTTCGAAGGCAAGCGGCATCCGCACTACGGGCACTTCCTCAGGTTGGATCGCGATCGGCTGGTAGAACTGACGTGGCCCGCCGCAACAAAAGGGGCTGAGACTGTGGTGACGGTCGAACTCGTGCCGGACCGCGGCGGGACGCGCTTCCGGCTGACGCATGCTGGTTTTCCTGACGATGACTCAACGAACCAACATGAAGGGGCGTGGCCGCACGTTCTCGCTCATCTCGACCAATGCATGGCGGCACGCGGGTAAAATGAAGATCGTTTACGGGAACCTATCCAATCAACGGTCGGCGATCATTTCTCATCCCTCCCTCGCAACAATCGGTGAATTATGCGGAACACCCTAATTGTGATTTGTCTTCTGTTTATGGTGCCCATGGTGGGTCGTGCTGGCGCGCCTTCCGATCAACCTACAGCCCTTCGCACCGACCGCTGGATTGAACTCGACCTCTACTGGTTTGATCACGAGCACATTGCGCAGTCGGTCTCACAATTTCTCGACCGCACTTATCCGATCTACAAAAACGCCGCGGGTTGGCGGGGCGTGATCGTCAACGTAGGGTTCCTGATTGATTACATTGCGGGCTTTGAGGGCGACCTCGATGAGCGCGTCCCTTTGCCGGAATTTCAGGTCAAGCAATGGCTAGGACCGCAATTCCAGAAGTTGCCCTATCCCTTGCCCATGGAGGAAATCAAGTACCCCGCTTGGACTTATCGCGATCTTAAAACGCTGGGGGAGGAATTCCGCCGCCAAGCCGCTGAACGCTATGGGATCAAGGATTTCAAGTTCGGCAGCCTGCTGCTGGGCAGGCATCACGATTACAATGCCAGCGGAGGCGGCTGGCGCGACGAGCACCCCGAGATTTGGGATCAACTCAAAGGTGAGGGAGGCGTTGGCCCCCTGAACCCCTGCCGGAATCTACGCGGCGACCATCGAAAGTATGCTGCCTTTCCGACGGGAATTCCCCAGGACACGCCCTTTCCGCACTTCTTTGCCCAGCAATGGGGAGCGGTTTCGAAGGCCGTAAAGTTCGATGCCCTGGTTCTGCGCGATGGAATGTGGGGACAGGTCGAGTACCTTAAGGTCGGCCATTTCGGCGGCCGCGCCGCGGCTGATCCCCAGGAGATGGAACGTTGGCACCAAACCATTGCCACTCTGGTGCGCGAAACCAAACAGGCCAATCCCCAATGCCTGATGATGGGGTTCTCGAACGCCGTTTCACCCGTCTCCGAGTGGAGGATTGACGGCTTCGATCTCGAGCGCATCGCCAAGGAAGGATATCTCGATGTTTGGATTGACCAGTCTTGGGGCGGAGCATGGAATGAGTACTGGAACAACCACCTGATTGGTTACTCCTTCCAACTGGCAAATATTCTTGGGCACGCCGCTCAGCTCGCTGACACGCCCACGCGCCATTACGTGCTCGTGGACACGTGGGACGCCTATGAGCCGTGGGACACGCTGCATACCGTCCCCGAAAAGATGCGCTGGGAAATCTGGGCCTTCCTGCACGCCGCTGTCAAAATGCCCAAGGGGGAGAAGGTCCCGCGAGGAATCTACTTATCTTGGGCCAATCACGGTCGCGATCTCTGGTCGGCAGACGATGTCAACTTCCTCGCCACCAATGTGGATGGCGCCACGGCCGATGCTCTCATGACCCACGAGACGCTCGGTCCCACCCTGGTGTACAACCGTCGTTTCGTTGGCTGGCTGCAAGCTACGCACCCGGATTGGCTGATCAAGGAATTTTTTGAGGACCATGCGGGGATGCTGATGAAGTGGCAAGTGCCCATCCTCTCCATCACCCGCCCGGAGTGGCTGCCTTCCGTGCATTCGGATTTACTGGTGTTTCAATCCCCGGCGCAACTCGAACCGGGGACGGTGCGGGAAATTCGCCGCCGCGAGCGCGCGGGCGAGGCGATGGCCTTCGTTGGGGACCCGACTTGGGGCATTGATCCTCAGTTGAGCGGGATCTTGCAGCCGCCTTGCAAGACTCTCGATCAGGAAAGGTCTCTTCAGTCGGCCCATCTTGAATCCGCGATACCGGGATTGACCAATGATCTCGGCAAGAGCTTCAACGTGTGGCAAGGCCACTACGCGCTCGCGGCCAAACCACGCGTCGAAACGATTTATGCCACGGGCGCGTGCCCTGACTTGGTTCTCGAGGATTCGCCGAACCGCCATTGGCTTTATTGGAATCCACCCTTTTTCTCACCCCATGAAAACGCCAATGATGGTGAGGGCACAATGTCAGCAGTGATCGCCGACACGGAACCCTACGTGCTTACTGCGCGCGCCTTCCAGATGCTACTGCGAGATGCAGGCAAATCGCCGTTTGATGCGTCGCAGCCCGTTACGGTGCCATACGAGATTCACTATTGGCGCCGGACGGATGGAAAGTTGGTATTCCTGCTCGGCAACCTGGAACGCGATCTTCCCGGCGACGCTGCGGTCCCCAAAAGTCTTCGCTTGAGAATTCCCGCAAGCATGATGCAGGCTTCAGGCAAAGAAGGACATTTTCGCGATGTTACGGGTTCGGGAAGTGCCAAGACTACGCAGGCGCCCGACGGGTCCTGGCAAGTCCAATTGAACGTCGGTGCCAGCGGGTCCGGAGTGTGGGTTTTCGAAGAGTAGCCGCGCTTGTTTTGAAATGGGTGAACCATTTGCCAGGCGCTTACGTATTATGATTTGAAGCGAGAGGACAGGTGCGATGGCCTTCCCTGGACCCTCCAAGGAGAACAGATATGCGCTATGTGACCAAAGTCGGTTGGATTCTGGGAATGTTGTTGCTTGCTGCTCCTTTGGGTGCGCCCAAAACCGCGACGGAAGCCGAACCGGGCTCCTTCGTGATTGTCTTTAAGGACGGCCGCCAACAGAGCTTTCGCGTGGCGGACATTGCTCGGATCGAGTTCAACTCCCCTGCGGAGAGGGTTTCGGCTAGCTCAGCTCGTTTTCTGGGTCAATGGAAAGTAGGCAACGGCGTGGGAGGGACATTCATCATTACGCTAAAGCCCGACGGCGTGGCACGAAAGACCTTGGGGTCAGAAGGTGGCATGTGGACCGTCGTGAACGGCGAAGCCCACATCGCCTGGGACGATGGGTGGCACGACTTCATCCGCAAGGTCGATGGCAAGTATGAAAAGGCGGCCTTCCGGCCCGGCGCGGATCTATCCGGCTCGCCCGACCATGTTGCCGAGGCTGCTTATATCGAAGCCCACTGATATCCCTCGCCATGAGGCAAAGAGCAGCCGCGGCCCAGACCTTTCGTCCGGGTCGGCTCACGGAAGCGGCTTGGTCCGAGCCCGGATTTCTCACGAGTTATCTGAAGGGCGACGCATTAGTCCCGAGCCCGCAGACCCTTCCGATTATAGTCGAGCCTGACTCCTCCCACAGTCTGGATGGGCGTGCGAAGCTTTGGAGTGCGGCAGCTTGCTGCCGCTTTCCTCCCCGCGAGCTTGGTCGCGGGTTTTCGAATGCGCATCCAATGTCCGTTCCGCAGGTGGGATTAGAGAAGGGCGGCCGCCGGCAAGCGGAGTAGCGCGGACCTGTTATGTAGGTCCGCAGCTCGTCCACGGCTGGCGGAGAAAAACCTACGCTTGGTCTTTGCTGATTTTCCGCCCTATTCCCTCATGTCTCGCTGACTTTCTGCCGATTGAAACGCATGAACATTTTGCCAAACGCCGCAATTGAATCTGGCAGCGACACTGCTAAGGTTGTGGTATGCTCTGCGGAAATGGACGGAAAGAACAAGCTCTATTTTGGCGATAACTTGAACATTCTCCGCGATTGCGTCGCGGATGCGAGCGTTGACCTGATTTACCTCGACCCGCCCTTCAACTCCAACGCCAACTACAACGTGCTCTTCAAGGAAAAGAGCGGCGAGGAATCCGCCGCGCAGATCACGGCGTTCGAGGATACCTGGCAGTGGAGCTTGGAAGCAGAGGCGGTGTACAAGGAAATCGTCACGGGCGGCCCGCGCAAGCTCGCCGACCTCATGCAGGCGCTGCTCTCCTTCCTGGGGCGGAACGACATGATGGCTTATCTGGTGATGATGGCGATTCGGCTGGAGGAATTGCACCGCGTCCTTAAACTCAGCGGCAGTATGTATCTGCATTGCGACCCGACCGCAAGCCATTACATCAAGTTGTTATTGGATGCGGTCTTCGGAGTGCAGAACTTTCGAAATGAGTTGATCTGGCAGAGAACGTCTGCTCATGCCAATGTCATGCAGAAGTTCGGGTCCGTTCATGACGTAATATTCTTCTACACGCGGTCGGAAGAGTTTCGTTGGAACCAACAATACTCGCCCTACGATAGCCAGTATATAGAGACGTTTTTCGACCAAGTGGACGAGTCGGGGAACCGATATTTTCGTCGAGACCTTACAGCGGCAATGTCTCATGCGTCCAAAGGCCAAATCTACACTTGGAGGGGAATCACACCCCCACCGTCGCGCTGCTGGGCGAAGACGCAGGAGAATATGGATAAGCTGGAGGCCCAAGGCCGGATTCATTGGCCTAAGAAGAAGGGCGGCATGCCGCGTCTGAAACTCTACCCCGAGGACATGCCCGGTGTGCCTATCCAGGACATATGGACGGACATCAAGACAATGCACAACCTATCAGCGGAACGTCTTGGCTACCCAACGCAAAAGCCCGAGACACTCCTTGAACGCATCATTAAGGCCAACAGTAATGAAGGAGATGTGGTTCTCGATCCTTTTTGCGGGTGTGGCACGGCTATTGCCGTGGCAGAAAAGCTCAAGCGCCGCTGGATCGGCATTGACATCACTTATCTTGCCATCAACCTCGTGCAGCGCCGGTTGCGTGACACCTTCGCTGAGCAGCTCAGTCCTTACGAAATCATCGGCGCCCCGACGGACGTGCAGGGCGCGGAGGCCCTAAAGGAAATAAATCCGTACCAGTTCGAGTGGTGGGCGGTGGACTTGGTGAATGCGCGGCCCGCCAAGGACCACAAGAAGGGGGCGGACACCGGCATCGACGGCTATATCAACTTCTTTGACGACAAGAGCGGCCAAGCGAAACAGGTCATCGTGCAGGTGAAGGGCGGCTACATCGGCGTAAACCACGTCCGCGACCTGAAAGGAGTGCTCGACCGCGAAAAGGCCGCCATCGGTGCACTCATCACCTTGCGCGAACCCACAAAACCCATGCTCACGGAAGCCGCAGCGACCGGCTTCTACGAATCAAAAGACTTCCCAGGTCGCTATTCCCGCCTGCAAATCCTCACCATCTCCGAATTGCTGGCAGGGAAGAAACTCGAATACCCGGCCCACCGCGTCGAAACCTTCGCCAAAGCGGAGCGGAAGAGTAAGACTCAGCAGGAGGGCCTTTTCTAGTCGTCCGTTGGCCCGAGTGGCCGCCGGTTCAACACGTGGAACCCACTCGTCTGATCCGAGACATGCAAAATCCGGGCATGTGCGCCTCGCACGCGCTAGGCCTGGACGAGGAGCGAGACGATGCAACTGACGTATGTGTTTCCCGTAGCGAGTGAAATCAAGGTTGAGGACGGAAGCTGGAGTTGCCTTTCCTTCGAACGGGATGGCAAACGCGTGAGCATTCAAAAGCCGTACCCCAGAACGAAATTTGATTGGCAATGGGAATCGCTAACAATGCATTCGCGGACTCCCCCGCCGAAAGAGTGGGTTGAGTTTGAGGCAGGGCAAGACGAATACGGCACCTCCCTCATAACTGTTGAAATCATACTCCCCGCCGACGCTACTGAGGAGAGTCTTCGAAAGGAAATGCGGGGATTCGTGCTGCCTCTCTTACAACAGCTAGTCTCCTGGATACGAGTGCTTACACGCCAGTTTTGGCTGGGTTATTACGGGAGAAGCACGCGGCCACAGAAATATTTGCTGTACATAGGTCCAGGGGAAAAAGACAAGCCTCGTCACTCAGGTGCCGTGGGTTGGGGCCTTGAATACGGCAGGGACCTCGACGCGACGACGTGGGCGCAAATTGGAACGAAACTGGCTCTCGGAGAGCGTCCCAGACCTTCGCAGCTTTTCTTTTGCGACGCGCTTCTCGACATATCGGACGGTGACCTGGCACAAGCAATTGTGGCACTCGGGGTGTCATGCGAAATAGAGATCGCCACACTCAGGCAGGATATTCTTGCCGGAAAGGACGAGGAATTCGGACGGCTGTTTGAAGAGTATATGAGACCCAGATTCGAGGAAAGCTTCAAGCTTCTCAATGAATTCGGGTGCGACCCCTTTTCAGATTTTGACAAGGATGCATGCCATCTCGTCCGAAACCTCTATAGGGCCCGCGGTAAGGCTGCACACCGAGGTGAATGCTACTACGTGGAGAACGGGCAAAAAGTCTTGATAACACTCGCCGGGGTTTTCGAATACGTGAACGCCGTCGAAAGACTCTTCGCGTGGTCAAACGCGCAGAGAATCAGAATCAGCGAGCGTAGCGCGCCTGTTCGGTAGGTCGGCGGCTTTTCCTTGTCCTTCTTCTTAGAGCTTCAAATTCTCGTTAAGAACCGCGGACCTACCGAACAGGTCTGCGCTACATTGCCATTGCTGCTCCCCGAGAACAATTTCAGACAACTAGCCCCCAGCAGAGAGTCGATTCCCCTGACTCAAGGAGGAATTCCCGACTTAAAGTCCTGTTTAACGGTTGTTACATCATCGCACAACATTTCTCTTGACAAAGCGTAGCGCCATATGCTAGCATTGAAGGCTACGGCGTGCTGACCCAACCTGCTGGGCCGCAAACGCACGCCACGGGTCACGGAAACGAATCGTAAGTTGTCCGGGAGTGAGGCAATGGGGCGGTCATCAACGGGGCAGATTATCGGGAGGTTCGATCAGGTCGACCCAGGGGAAAGGTCGCGAGGGGAGCGAGGCCTGAAAAAAAGATGTTAAAAAAAGACGAACGAAGCCGGAATCTGTATGAAAACAAACAAATCTCGGACAATGTGCCTGGAAAAAAGTCGGACATTTATGTATTAGATTCGGCCATTTTATACAAACGGATCCGTATTTTGCAGAAATCTCCGGCTTATTTGTCAGTTTTGGAGGCGAGGGACGAATTCCTCGCTTCAGTATGTTCAAACTCGAGGCACGGACATCCTGTCCGTGAAGGAGACATGGCCAGGATGGCTAAAGCCCACTGGACGAGGCGACAAGCCGCCGTTACCCCGTGATGTAGCAGATATAGAAAGGTTTAGCCCCTTATGACGCAAACCATCAGAAAATCGATGTCATTGAAGCTAAACGAGTTAATGGATTTTCATGGCCGAGGCTAGGGGGAAAAGATGCTATATCGAAAATGAAGGATTAACCCGTGATGTTGATGAAAACAAAAGGACAAAAAATGTCATAAGGCCGCTACCCCGTGATGTTGATGAAAACAGTGGGCTTATGATTTGTACCCCGTGATGTTGATGATAATGAATATAGTTAGTGAAGAACGGGAAGAGCGTGCGTAACGCCGCCATCTTGGCGGCTCCTGTGCCGGCTGGAAGCCGGCGCTACGCAGCTTGTCGTAAGTGGGTGCCGGGGGGTAATATACGCAGGAAGTTATATTCGTCATGATGCTGCTCCATAAGAAGGGTGGTTCTATGAAAGCTCATTTCCACAGGGCTCTTATCTTTCTGGTCGCCTGGCTTTTGCCCACGCCGGTAGTGGCACAAGTGCTGGGGACGCCAGCCACTGGAAGTTACGCTCATTTCGCCCGAGCAAAATGCCTCGTGGCCGGAACGGCCAAGACCATGGCGGACCTTCCGTTGCGCGTGGCTAGAGTAATGGTTGTACCCAATGCTGCCGCGAGTTCCGAAGCCGTTGTGACCGATGCCGGCCCGGTTGAGGGCTCGGTGAGCGCTGACTCGAAAGTCCGGATTTTCAAAGGCATTCCCTTCGCGGCGCCGCCGGTGGGAGCTCTGCGTTGGAAAGCTCCCCAACCTGTTGCGAGCTGGACCGAAGTCCGCAAAGCGACCGAGTTCGGTGCACACTGCATGCAAGGCCACGTTTTCAGCGATATGGTCTTCCCCGACCCTGGGCCCAGCGAAGATTGCTTATACTTGAATGTGTGGACGCCAGCGGCATCTGGGCAGGAGCGTGTACCGGTCATGGTGTGGATCTATGGCGGCGGTTTTGCCGCCGGCGCGACTTCCGAACCGCGCCAAAACGGCGAAGTCCTGGCAAAAAAGGGAGTGGTGGTGGTGAGTATGAATTACCGTCTCGGGGTGTTTGGATTTTTCACCCACCCTGAACTTACCGCGGAGTCTCCCCACAGTGCGTCAGGCAATTACGGTCTCTTGGATCAGGTTGCGGCGCTCGAATGGGTCCGGAGAAATATTGCCGCATTCGGGGGCGACCCTAGCAACATAACGATCTTCGGCGAGTCGGCCGGCTCCTTCTCGGTCAGCGCGCTAATGGCATCGCCGCTTTCTGAGGGCTTATTCCAGCGGGCGATTGGCGAGAGCGGCGCTTTCTTCAGCACCACCCTCGGCGCACCGCCCCTCGCCGAGGCGCAAGAAGCGGACCAGAAATTTGCGGACTCTTTGGGATTGCATTCCCTTGAGGCGCTGCGGGCCCTGCCCGCTGACAAGCTTCTCGACGCTTCAATGAAGCCCGGGATGATTCGATTCCGGCCGGTCATCGATGGCTATTTTCTGCCCGATTACGTTCGTTCAATTTTCGCGAGTGGAAGGCAAAGCAAGATTCCCCTTCTGGCGGGTTGGAATGCTGATGAGGGGGACTACCACGCTATTTTTGAGAAAGCTGCCCCGACCGCGGCGAATTTTGTGGAGCGCGTGCACTCCCTGTACGGCGACCATGCCGACGAGCTCTTGAAACTCTACCCGGCTGGGACCGACGATCAGGCCAAGCGCTCTGCGCAGGATCTCGCCGGTGACCAATTCATCGCTTTCTCCACATGGAAGTGGATCGATATGCAGTTGGCAACGGGAAATTCCCGCGTCTACCGGTATGAATTCGATGACGCTCTGCCCGCGGCGAAAGACAGCACCGAACCTTCGCGAGGCGCGTACCATTCGGCGGAAATTGAGTTCGTTTTTGAGGCCCTGGCCTCGAAGAACCTCCCCTGGCGCCTGGAGGACGAGAAACTGTCTGACCTCATGTCGTCCTATTGGACCAACTTCGCCAAGACCGGGAACCCGAATGGTCCGGGTTTGCCTCACTGGCCGGAGTACAACCGTCAGGGTAAATTCGAAGTGATGCACCTCAGTGCGAGCCCGCATTCCGCTTCGGACGAGCACCGAGGCAGGTACGAATTCCTTGACGCGCAGCCTCCCCATAAGTAGCGCGAGTTGCGCTGACCAAGCGCTTTCTGCGATTCAGACAGTAAGAAACCAGGCTGGGCGGCCGACCAGCGCTCGGTCTGTCAACAGGTCTATCCGATCCGCCCGCACGGCTCTTGACGGCCTTTCCGACGGCCAGTTGTCCACC